>NZ_JALHBH010000120.1:0-444124 GCF_022836805.1 Pseudomonas sp. RGM 3321 | reverse complement strand
TCAACCTGGTCTACGACCGATAATTTAAAGGCTAGCGTGTAATCGCGTTGGCTGCGCCTTTTACCCGAATCCATTAAGTCCTCCTGAGGAAAGGTCAGAAGGTGTAAACCTTATTCAGGACGGGACAGGGCGGTAAAAAAAGGGTCAGCCGAGAGGTTGACCCTTTTTTGTTGCGCCTTTTCGCCCGAAGCAAGTGCCCGCTCTTGTGCCAACGCAGAGCCTTGGCACGAGAGGGCAAGTAGCTTCAGGGGATCAGTCGATCACGGCGCAGCGTTTCAAATACCTCGAAAAACGCATCGTCACTCGCCTGGAACGCCGTGAAGCCCAGTTTGCGACTTTTCGACATATCCGTAACCACTTCGATCGGGCGACCCAGGTCGGCGTCGGTGTGCCACGGCGAAATCAGGCGGCTGATATCACTTTCCTTGAGTTGGTGCTCGCGGACAAGATCGGTCCAGGCTGCCTGATCATCGGCCATTTGCGTTTCCAGCGGGGCAGGCTGGGTCGGGAACTCGGCTGGCTGCAGGCCGAAGTACTCGGCAATCTGCCCCCACATCCAGCTCCAGCGGAATACGTCGCCATTGGTGATATTGAACGCCTGATTGGCCGCAGCAGGCGTCGTGGCGGCCCACAGTTGCTGATGGGCCAACTGACGTGCATCGGTCATGTCGGTCAGGCTGTCCCACTGCACACGCGAGCCCGGGAACACGAAGGGCCGGCCGGTTGCCTTGCAGATAGAGGCATAGACGGCTAGGGTGGTCGCCATGTTCATCGCGTTGCCGACCGCGACACCTGTCACGGTGTGCGGGCGATGGACGCTCCAGGTAAAACCGTCCTTCCTGGCGGCAGCGAAGACTTCATCTTCTTGCGCGTAATAGAAGTTTTCGATATCCAGGCGCGCTTGCGTCTCCCTGAACGGCGTTTGTGGCAGAGTGCCTTTGCCATATGCTTCGAACGGACCGAGGTAATGTTTGAGCCCGGTGACCAGCGCGACATGTTTCACACTGCCAGCGGGCCGCAAAGCGTCCAGCACATTGCGCACCATTGCAGCATTGACGCGAATGTTCTCTGCTTCAGTGGCCTGACGCGACCATGTGGTAATGAAAACGTGGGTGGGCTTCAAATCAGCGAGGGCCGCACTGACGGACTCCGGGTTCTGCAAGTCTGCAGCCACCGGAATTACGCCGGGCCGCGATGAAGGGCTACGGGAGAGGGCGGCAACCTGCCAATCGTTTTCCAGTAACAACTGTGTGATTGCACTGCCGACAATGCCACTTGCGCCAACAACCAGGGCGGTCTGAGTCATGGGGGATCTCCTGAGACGGGGATGAAGGTAATGAACCGTCTGCTGTCTCAGAACAGCATCAGGCCTGACCGTTCAACCTGATCCGGCTGATCACCCTTTGGCGTTGCGCCATATGCTCTCAGGCCCGCTGGGCATATGACTTGACGATGGTCTTGGTCGCGCTGCTGGCCTTCAAATCTGCGAGTTTCTTCGGAGCCAGCCATTTGCAGGCGGCAATCTCATTCTGTGGCGAAGGCTCGCTTGAGGCCGGGACCTGCGTAGTGAATACGTAGTGAGTAACCTGATCTTTCTCATAGACCTCGAGGTAGAGCAGATCAAGATTTTTCAAGCCTGTTTCCTCGCACAATTCGCGCATGGCGGCCTGAGCGGGCGTTTCACCGGCCTCGATCTTGCCACCTGGCAATGCCCAGCGCGATTTTGGTTTGCGTACGTAGAGGACCTGGCCGTCGCGTTTGCAGATGACTGTCGCTCGTTGTTTCATGATTCGTTCACCTGTTAAAACGTCCGTTGACATGAGTATCTGCAAGGACTTCGTGAACTTGAGACCCAGAGGCAGTCAGTGATAGTCACTAAAATGTAATAAATAGTTCATTTTTATGACCGCGACAAGTTCAAGCTGCCGTGCAGCAGCGCAAGCGCGGGCGTAGTGCCGGTGCCGACACTTACAGTGAGTATGAGTATCAGTGGGTTATTGTCTGCAAACAGTTCACGCCTTGCGACGTACGGCATGTTTTCATGCGCGCAGCCATCCGTGGCCGCGCTAGGCACTTCAGGTGCATTCAGCCCGCATCATGCGGCGTTTGAGTCAGCAGGAATTTCCTGCTTGAGGCTGGCCATGTCGATGACGAAACGATATTTCACGTCGCCTTTGAGCATCCGCTCGTAAGCTTCGTTGATGTCCTGCATGGCGATCATTTCAATGTCTGAAACGATGCCGTGTTTAGCGCAGAAATCCAGCATTTCCTGGGTTTCCTGAATGCCGCCGATCAACGACCCTGCCAGGCTGCGGCGTTTGAAGATCAAATTGAAGACTGCCGGTGACGGGTGCGGTTCTGCCGGTGCGCCGACTAGGGTCATGGTGCCGTCACGCTTGAGAAGCGACAGAAATGCATCCAGATCATGCGGTGCTGCGACTGTATTGAGGATAAAGTCCAGGCTATTGGTCTGGGCTGCCATCTGTGCCGCATCTTTGGATACAACAACTTCGTCGGCACCCAGCCGCAAGCCATCTTCACGCTTGTCGGGCGATGTGGTGAACAGCACCACATGAGCGCCCATGGCGTGGGCGATCTTGACTCCCATGTGGCCGAGTCCTCCTAGCCCGACAATGCCCACTTTTTTGCCGGGGCCGACCTTCCAGTGGCGCAATGGCGAGTATGTGGTGATACCTGCGCACAACAGCGGCGCGACAGCGGCCAGATTAGCGTCGTGAGAGATGCGCAGGACGAACTTCTCCTTGACCACGATCTTGTCGGAGTAGCCGCCGAAGGTGTTCTCGCCGCCAAACACCGGACCGTTGTAGGTACCGGTGAAGCCGCTCTCGCAATATTGCTCGTCACCCTCTGCGCAGGGTGTACATTGCTGGCAACTGTCGACCATGCAGCCGACACCCGCGAGGTCGCCGACCTTGAAATGTTTGACGTCTGCACCGACTGCCGTTACCCGGCCAACGATTTCGTGACCCGGAACCGACGGGTAAAGAGTGTTATGCCACTCGTTGCGTGCTGTATGTAGGTCCGAGTGGCAAACGCCGCAGTAGAGAATGTCGATCTGAACGTCCTCGGCACCGGGTGAGCGGCGTTCGAACTGATACGGTTTGAGCACTTCCTGAGCAGACTGCGCTGCGTAACTGTAAGTCTTGACCATGACTGTCACCTGTTCAGTGGGGGGATGTGTAACGCCGCGAGCAAGCATAGCCGAGCTCTGCTCATTTACCTTGCCGGTCGCGACACACCTGAATCTGACCCGCATGGCAGCCGGGTAGTGCCCCACGTCACATGGATGTCATCGGACAGGCAAAGGGTCTGCCAAAAAGGTATGAACTTTGCAACAATGCAGCACCACACTTGTTACCTTTGGTCATGGTTTTTAAGGATGACCGTCGTCGGCTCATGCATCTGGTGTTTCCATGACAGTCTCACATCTGGCCACGGGTATATGCCCGAGCGTAGCGTTCAGTCCAGACACCACGTTGGCTGCCAACCATGACAGATTCGCCAGTCACGCTCCCATAGACGCACTTTTGAGCGCTGCACGGGAACAGATACCGGATATCGCCTGGGCGGCCTACGCTGCAGGCGAGCTGAAATGTCTGCTCGGGCAGGGCGACCCCGCAGTCGTCTGGCCTGCGCACATCGCTGCTGAAGACTTCGACGCATACTGTGCTCAATTGCAGCTCCATCGCAGAATCGCAGGGCAGGGCGAGGGCGTGCTGGGCTGGGTGCTGGCGCCAATGGCCGAAAAAGACCATCCCGTGCTGGTGGATCTGGCTGCCAGGCTGGGCTCACTGTTGCAGACCGCTGCGTTGATCCGGGCGCAGAACACCCAGCGGGTGCTCTATGAAATCAGCCTGCTGGCCAGTTCCACGCTGGATCGCGGGGCTTTTCTGCAGGGTATTCATGAGCAGCTGGGTGCGCTGATCGATGCCGAGAACTTCTACGTCGCACTGTATGACCAGCAAAGCCGCAAGATCACTTACCCGTATTACATCGACCGTTTCGATGACGAAGCGATGGCGCACGAGACGTTCGAATTCATCGACGCCGATCGAATGTCGCTCACCGGGTATGTCTTGAGCACCGGGCAACCCTTGTTTCTGGAAGCTGCTTGTATTGAGCGGGCAAAAGGCGAAGGTCGTTTTTTCTGGGTGGGGCGTCTACCGGAGTTCTGGATGGGCGCGCCCTTGAAAAACGCCTCGGACGAAGTATTCGGCATGGTCGCGATGCAGGTCTATGACGTGTCCCGCGTCTACAGTGCTCAGGACCGCGCTTTGTTTTCCGTGGTGTCGCGGCATGTGGCGATGGCCTTGGACCGGCTGTTGCGGCGTACCGACCTGGAGCAGATCGTGGCACTGCGCACGCAACAGCTTTCGGCAGCTAACGACGCGTTGCGCCAGGAAGTGCGCGACCGTGAACGCGCCGAGCATTTGCAGAGCGCCCTGTTCCAGATTGCCGAGCTGTCCAGCCAGCCCGGCGACATGAATGAGCTGTTTCGCAGCCTGCACATGATTGTCGGCGAACTGCTGGTAGCACTCAATTTCTACATCGCCCTTTACGACAGCGCTACAGGCGAAGTGACCTTTCCTTACTACATCGACGAATACCAGCCCACGCCGCCACGTTCACGGCGTGGGCAGCGTGGCTTTACCGAGTATGTGATAGGCCAGCGGCGACCTTGTCTGATCGATTACGACGATGCCCGCAGGCTGGAAAGCCTCGGCGAAATCGAGGTGCAAAAAAATACCGGTCGTTCTTCTTCCTGGCTGGGCATTCCGTTGTTCGATGGCGAGCAAGTGCGCGGCGTTCTGGTGGTGCAAAGCTATTCGAAGGATGTCAGCTATACCTTGCGTGATCAGGAACTGCTGACCTTTGTCTCTCGCCACATCGACACGGCACTGTCCCGCCGCAGCGCGGCAGAAGCGATCCATACCGCTAATGTGCTCCTGGAAGCCCGGGTTCGCGACCGGACCCGGGAGCTGGATCAGGCCAACGCCAGGTTGCAGCATGAAAACTCCCACGACTCGTTGACCGGGCTGCCTAACCGCAGTCACTTGCAACATCGCCTGAAACAGGCATGGCAGGACTTTTGCCGGAACGGCCAGCAGCTGATTGTCATGTTCATCGATCTGGATCGTTTCAAGATGATCAATGACAGCCTTGGTCACCACTGCGGCGATATCCTTCTGGTGCAGGCCGCCGAGCGGCTGCGCAGTTGCATGCGTGAAGGGGATCTGCTGGCCAGGCTTGGAGGTGACGAATTTGCGGTGCTGAGCATCGATACGCCGTTGCAGACCGGCAAGGACATCGCTCAGCGGATCCTGACCGCGTTCGAGCAGCCGTTCGTGATCGACGATCACAGCGTCTTTTCTTCCTGCAGTATTGGCGTGGTGGGCGCCGACAGCCGCTTTCATCAGGAGCCGGCTGACCTCTTGCGCGATGCCGACACCGCCATGTACCGGGTCAAAAATGGCGGGCGTGACAGTTTCGCGGTGTTCAATCAGGCTCTGCGTCGGGAGGTTTCGGATCAGGTCGAGCAAGAGGGCGCGTTGCGCACCGCCCTGAAGCGTACCGATCAACTGATCCCCTATTTTCAGCCGGTCATCTGTGTCAGGACCGGAGAGTTGCTGGCGTTTGAAGCCCTGATCCGCTGGCGCATGCCGGATGGACGGATCGTCGGGCCGGAAAGCTTTTTGCCCGCGCTGGAGGGGTCGCCTGATTGGCCGGCTGGATATCTACATGCTCAAATGTGTGGTGAACATTTTGGCGCAACCCGAGAACGGCCACTGGCCGCCAGTGCATGTGAATTGCTCCAGCTACAGCATCACCCGTCCGGCATTCGCTGCAGAAGTGCTGGCGATGCTTGCTGAACAGAATGTTGCGCCCTGGCGTCTGTGTCTGGAACTCACAGAGGGGGCTCTTGTGGCCGACCCCGAGCAGGCACGCCTGTCAATGAAGCAACTGGCCGAGCAGGGCATGTCGGTCATGCTGGATGATTTTGGCGCGGGGTTTTCTTCGCTCAGCTATGTGCATCAGTACCATTTCAGCGGCTTGAAAATCGACAAATCGTTTATCTTCGAACTGGCCTCCAGCGTACGCAGCCGGGCCATCGTGCGGGCTATTGTGCGCATGGCCGAGTCCCTTGATCTGAGCGTCGTCGCCGAAGGGGTCGAAGATCTGGAAACACTCGAGCTGCTGCGCGAGATCGGTGCCACCCAGGCGCAGGGTTATTACTTCTCTGAACCGTTGCCGATCGAGCTTTTGACCGTCAATACCGGTCGTGCGGCAGGCTGAAAGCAGCCTGTGTCGGTGAATGTTTGCCGCAAACGGCAGAATGTATGGGTTTTTTTGACAGTGCTGATCCTGAGTGTCTGAATTTAAGTTATAAAAATCAGTGGTTTATGAATTTATTGCGCACTTGGCACTGGACTTGCTGTTGAACCTGCGCAACAGGTTCCTCAGGAGGTGAAAGATGATTATTGGCACGAGTGCGCTTGAGCAGCTTGTTTCCCGGGCTGTGGTTGGGCGCAAAACCGTAGATGAGGTGTCTCAGGACGCATTCAGCTCGGTTGCCGCCGCTGGCCTGACATCAGGTTCGGCACCGGTTACCACGCCGGTCAGCAATTCAACATCGCAAGACAGCAAGCAGGACAACAGCGGTTACAACGAATCCTTCGCGCGGATGATGATCAATCTCAAGTCTGCCGGTGATTCGTCACTGTCGGAAAAGACGGCTGATCGCGACAACGGTGTCATCGGTTCAGTGGCCAGCGCCACCAGCACCACTGACACTGCATCGACGGGTTCGGTAGAACAGAAGTTCATGGACTCTCTGAAGCAGACAGCCGAAGAGAAAGTGCGCGAGAAGCTGACGGGCGTCACCCAGAAAGACTACGACGCCATGGCACCTCAGGACCAACTGGCCATTGACCAGAAAGTCCAGGACGCGCTCAAGGACAAGCAGAACAATGTTGCGGATGACATCAACACCCGCATCAGGGGTATCAAGGCCGGCATGTTGGCTTGATGTTTGCTCGGCGACTTTGATGGCCGTTTCGTGAGCCGGGCGACGCTTCGCTTGCTCCCGAAGACTATCGTCCATACACCGCAACTGATGCGGATGTATGGCGGTAGCGTTTAAGCCTTTTCACCCCAACTGATGCCGATACGGCAGATCCGGCCCGACCTTTGTGCAGGTCAGCGCGGCTGCGCCGACGGCAAAATCCAGCATCTCGTCCAGTGTTTCCCGTGATAGCGTCGACAAGCCTTGTGGCGTATCGAGCTGACGCTCGCTGAGGAAGGTCAGCAGCGCCGCCTGAAAAGTATCCCCGGCCCCGACAGTATCGGCGGTGACCACCGTTTTTGCCGGCACCGACCAGGTGCCGTGCAGGCGGGTAAAGACGCTGGCGCCTTGCGTGCCGCGGGTGACGATGACCAGTTGCGTACGCTTGCCGAGCCAGCCTTCTGCGATTTTTTGTGGGTCGCTGTCCGGGTACAACAGGTGCAGGTCTTCGTCACTGACCTTGATCAGGTGCGCATGTTCGGCGAACGCTGCGACCTGGCTGCGCCAGCGCTGAATGTCCGGTGCCGGGTTGAGGCGCACGTTGGGGTCCAGTGAAATCAGGCGCGCCGCACTTTCGCGGGCGACCAGCGCCAACAGTGTGTCGGCAATCGGCTGCACCACCAGCGAAAACGAGCCAACGTGAATGCCGCGTACCTGCGCATCAAGTTCCGGCAGATGTTCAAGGCGCAACTGCCGGTCCGCGCAGCCGTCGCCGCGAAAGCTGTAAGTCGGCGAGCCATCGCTGCCAACGGCGACCATGGCCAGTGTCGTGGGCGCGTCGAAGTCGATCAGGTGATCGGTATTGACCGTTTCCTTTTCCAGCACGGCACGCAGACGGCGGCCCAGATAATCGGTGGACAGCCCGGCAAGAAAGCTGGCTTCCACACCCAGACGGCGCAGTCCGATCGCAACGTTGAACGGCGAGCCGCCGGCAATCGCATCGAACCCCAATCTGTTCAGGGAACCGCTGTCATCAGCGCGGGTGAAAATATCGAACAGTGCTTCGCCACAAACCAGAAACATAAGTGCTCCATGAAAAAACGGTTCAAACCTTGCGCAGTTGCGCCTGATAACGCTGATAGGCCTGCTGATAGGCGGCCACATTATGCACCACGGGGTGCGTCTCACTGCTTTGATCGAGGCTCACACAGCGTTCGCACAGTTGCCGCAGGTCCTCAGCCTTGCCGTGGGCATGCGACCAGCACCATGCGGCCTGAATGGCCGCGCCCAGCGCGGCGGCTTCTGCGTGGTCGGTGCAGATCACCGGGGTGTCCATGATGTCAGCCACAATCTGCCGCCACACCGCACTTTTGGAACCGCCGCCAATCAGGCGGATTTTCTCGCTTTTGATGCCGCTGTCGCGCAGCAGGTCCAATCCGTAGCGAAGGCCGAAGGTGGTGCCTTCGACCACGGCGCGGGACAGGTTGGCCTGGGTCAGATTGGTACTGTCCAGGCCGACGATGCTGCCGGTGGCATCGGGCAGGGCGGGCACGCGTTCGCCGTTCAGAAAAGGCAATATCAGCACGCCTTCGGCCCCTATCGGTGCCTGGGCGACGGCCTGGTTGAACCCGGCGATATCCAGAGCGAACAACTCACGAATCGCCGTAGTCGCATTGGTCAGGTTCATGGTGCAGATCAATGGCAACCAGCCACCGGAGGATGAGCAGAAGGTAGCGACCGATTCATGTTCGCTGACCCGCGCCTCATCGGCGTAGGCATAGACAGTGCCTGACGAGCCCAGGCTCATGGTGATCAGACCTGGCTGGATATTGCCCGTGCCAATGGCGCCCATCATGTTGTCGCCGCCACCACTGGACACCAGTGCGTCGGGGTTCAGATCCAGCAGTCGGGCGATTTCAGGACGCAATACGCCAACCGCTTCGTGTGCTTGCACCAGTTGCGGCAGCGCCTTGCCCAGACGGCCGCTCGGGTCGATGTGCGCGAGCAGCGGCAGGTCCCACTCACGTGTGCGCACATTGAAATAACCGGTGCCCGATGCGTCTCCGAATTCAGTGCAGCAGTGGCCTGTCAGCCAATAGTTGAGGTAATCGTGGGGCAGCAGCACCTTGTCTATGCGCTCAAACAGTTGCGGGTACTGTTCCTTGGTCCAGAGCAGTTTGG
The DNA here is from genome assembly GCF_022836805.1 of Pseudomonas sp. RGM 3321. NCBI lineage: Bacteria > Pseudomonadati > Pseudomonadota > Gammaproteobacteria > Pseudomonadales > Pseudomonadaceae > Pseudomonas > Pseudomonas sp. RGM 3321. The sequence goes on along the minus strand of NZ_JALHBH010000120.1, from coordinate 434,919 downwards.
ACACGGTATAGCCAGGCGCAATGACCAGACCAAGGCGTTGCAGGGAACCCTGCGCGCCGCCCAGGTAATCCAGCAAACGCTGGTTTTCCGGGGCCGATTCAGTGTCGCACCACAGTTTGGCCGGGCGCAGCACCTCACCTTGAGCATCTAGCAGCACCAGGCCATGTTGCTGACCCGATACGCCGATGCCGAGAATCTGCTGTCCCGACACACCCGATTGTGCCAAGGCATCGCGGGTGGCCAGTTGCAGCGCGTTCAGCCATTGCCCGACGTCCTGCTCGCGGCGGCCGTTATGGTCGCTGATCAGGCTATGTGAGGCCGAACCCTCGCCCAGCACAGTATCGCTTTGGGTATCGAGCACCAGCACCTTGGTACCTTGGGTGCCGCAGTCAATTCCAAGAAACATGAGCGCACCTCAAAGGCGGTTGGCCAGAAGTTTTTCCAGCGTGCCACTGACGCCGAGCTTGCGCAGGTCATTGAGGTTCTGCTCGAAAGCTGCGACAAACCCGGCTGATTTCGGAATGGCAACGCCAAATATTTCCTCAACCTGCAACAGACGCTGGGCAATCAGCGCGTCGTCGGCCACCAGTGCCTGACAGAACTCGGCGCGCGGGTCGGGAATTTTGTAGGCCGTGCCGTTCTCGTCGACACCCTTCAGATACAGCGCCCACGCGGCGACCACCAACGAGGCGCGCTCGAAATTGCCCTGATCGACGATCAGACGATTGATCGTCGGAATGGTGAACTTGGGGAATTTGGACGAACCGTCCGAACAAACCCGCTCCAGCTGATCGGCGATCGCCTGGTTGGAAAAGCGCTCGATCAGTGTGTCTTTATAGCCTTCCAGGTCGATGCCCGGCACCGACGCCAGCTGCGGCGTGACGTCGAGGTCCATGTAAGCGCGGATGTAGCGTACGAACAGCGGGTCATTCATGGTTTCGTGGACAAAACGATAACCCTTGAGGAAGCCCAGATAGGTCAGGGCAAGGTGGCTGCCGTTGAGCAGCTTGATCTTCATTTCCTCGTAGGGCGTTACATCATCGGTAAACTGCACGCCGACCTTTTCCCAGGCCGGGCGACCGTTGACGAACTTGTCTTCCAGCACCCATTGCACGAAGGGTTCGCAGACCACCGGCCAGGCGTCATCGATTTGTTTTTCGTCCGCCAGCTTCAGCCGGTGAGCAGCGCTGGTCATGGGTGTGATGCGGTCGACCATCGCGTTGGGGAAGCTTACGTTGTCTTTGATCCAGTCATGCAGATCGGCATCGCGCAAGGTGGCAAATGCAAGCAACGCCTTGCGAGTGACTGCGCCATTGTGCGGCAGGTTATCGCAGGACATCAGGGTAAAGGCTGGCGTACCTTCGGCGCGACGGCGAGCCAGTGCGGCGCAGAGGAAGCCGAACACCGTCCTGGGCTGATCCGGGTGTGCCAGGTCGTGCTGGATCTGTGGCAGATGCGCCATGAACTGGCCATTGCTGTCGTCGATGCAATAGCCACCTTCGGTGATGGTCAGCGAGACAATGCGGATGTCCGGGCTCGCCAGTTTGTCGATCAATGCCTGCGGGCTGTCGTCGGCCAGCAGCATGCCGCTGATCGAGGCAATGACGCGGGTTTCGGTATCTGGCGTGTCGCCCAGTTCGTAGAGCGTGTACAGATAGTCCTGCTGCGCCAGCGCGTCACGCACGGCTTTGTCTTCAGGTCGCAGGCCGACGCCGCAGATGCTCCATTCAAAGCCTTCGCCGCTGTTCATCAGCGCATCGGTGTAAAACGCCTGATGCGCCCGATGGAAGCCGCCAACGCCGATATGGGCAATGCCCTGACGGGTGTTTTCGAGCGCATAGTCGGGCACAGCGATGTCTGCACCCAGTTGTGACAAATTGTTTTTGGTCAGTTTCATGAAGGGCTCTCCGTAACTCAGGCAGCGACAGTCTGCAAGGCTTTGGTAATCACCAGACCTTGAGCGTCGAACAGGTGGCATTGGGCACTGTCCAGGTGCAGGTTCAGCGTCTCGCCGTACTGGCTGGCCAGGTCGCCACGAATACGCATGGTCAGCGCCTCGCCCGAGCGGGTGCGCACATGGCAATAGGTGTCGCTGCCGAGGCGTTCGCTGACATCGGCGATAACCTGCAACTGGCAATCGCTGTTCTGTGCAAGATTCAGGTGTTCCGGGCGAATGCCCAGCGTCACCGGTGCTCCGACACTCAACCCTGCGCCGTTGACCGGCAGGCTGATGCGGGTTCCGGCATCCAGTTCGACTTCACAGCTGGCGTTGTCCACTCGACTGATTTTGCCCTTGAGGAAGCCCATTTTCGGCGTGCCGAGAAAGCCTGCGACAAACAGATTGGCAGGGTGGTGATAAAGCTCCAGCGGCGAGCCGACCTGCTCGACCTTGCCGCCGTTGAGCACCACCACCTTGTCTGCCAGGGTCATGGCCTCAACCTGGTCGTGAGTCACATAAATCATTGTGGCCTGCAGCTCTTTGTGCAGGCGCGACAGCTCCAGGCGGGTTTGCACGCGCAGCGCGGCGTCGAGGTTGGACAGCGGTTCGTCGAAGAGAAAAATCTTCGGATTGCGCACGATGGCCCGACCAATCGCAACACGTTGGCGCTGACCGCCGGACAACTGCTTGGGCTTGCGTTCCAGCAACGGGCCGAGCTCCAGAATACGCGCGGCTTCATCGACCTTCTTTTTGATCTCGGCCTTGTCGCCACCCGCCAGGTCCAGCGCGAATGACAGGTTCTTGCCCACCGTCATGTGCGGGTAAAGCGCGTAGGTCTGGAACACCATCGCCAGATCGCGCTTGGCCGGAGTGACCTGGGTAATGTCGCGGCCATCGAGTTCGATGGTCCCCGAGGTGACTTCCTCCAGCCCGGCGATGAGTCGCAGCAGGGTGGATTTGCCACAGCCCGAAGGCCCGACGAAGACCACGAACTCGCGGTCATTCACGTCCAGATCTATACCCTTGATGATTTGATGACCATCAAAGCCTTTTTGCAGGTTGCGGATGCTCAGGTTAGCCATGTTGGATTCCTTCTTGTTCTTGGGGTCGGGCTATTTGACAGCGCCGAACGACAGGCCGCGAACCAGTTGTTTCTGACTGATCCAGCCGAAAATCAGGATGGGCGCACACGCCAGGGTCGAGACCGCCGACAGCTTGGCCCAGAACAGCCCTTCGGGACTGGAGTAGGAAGCGATCAGTGCCGTCAACGGTGCTGCTGCGGACGAGGTCAGGTTCAGTGACCAGAACGCTTCGTTCCAGCACAGGATCAGCGATAGCAGTGCTGTGGAAGCCAGCCCGCCCTTGCAGATCGGCATCAGCACGCGAAAGATCTCCTGGCGGGTGCTGGCACCGTCCAGCCGTGAGGCCTCGAGGATCTCGCCGGGAATATCCTTGAAATAGGTGTAGATCATCCAGACCACGATCGGCAGGTTGATCAGCGTGTAGATAATGATCAGCGCCAGCCGCGAATCCAGCAGGCCAAAGGTCTTGGCCAGCAGGTAGATCGGCATCAGCACGCCCACCGGCGGCAGCATCTTGGTCGAGAGCATCCACAGCAGGGTGCTTTTGGTGCGTTTTGTTTCGAAGAACGCCATGGAATACGCCGCAGGAATGGCGATCAGCATTGCCAGGGCGGTGGCGCTGAAGGAAATCAGCACCGAGTTCCAGGCAAAGTGAAAGTAATCGCTGCGCTCCTGAATGTGCAGGTAGTTTTCCAGAGTCGGGGTAAAGAACAATTGTGGCGGTGTCGCAAACGCGTCGATCTCGGTCTTGAAGCTGGTCAGCACCATCCAGAAGATCGGGAAGAACACCAGCGCAGCGATCAGCCAGGACAGGCTCCCGAGCAGAAGGCTTTGCAGGCGGCGTGATTGTTTGAGGGTCATCATGGCAAGGTCCTCATGACTTGTCGGTGAGGTTTTTGCCGATCATCCGGATCAGGATGATCGCCGCGATGTTGGCGATTACTACCGCGATCAGTCCGCCCGCCGAGGCCATGCCGACGTCGAACTGCAGCAGCGCCTGGATGTAGATCAGATACGCCAGGTTGGTCGAGGCAAAGCCGGGTCCGCCATTGGTGGTGGTGAAGATTTCAGCGAACACCGAGAGCAGGAAGATCGTCTCGATCATGACCACCACGGCAATCGGCCTCGCCAGGTGCGGCAGGGTCAGGTGCCAGAAGATCGCAATCGGGCCGGCTCCGTCCAGACGCGCTGCTTCTTTCTGCTCCTGGTCCAGCGACTGCATGGCGGTCATCAGGATCAGAATCGCAAACGGCAGCCACTGCCAGGACACGATGATGGTGATCGACAGCATCGGGTAATGGGCAAACCAGTCGATGGGCTGCGCACCGAAGAACTTCCACACCGCCGCGAGTACGCCGGACACCGGATGGAAAATCAGGTTTTTCCAGATCAGCGCGCTGACCGTGGGCATGATGAAGAAGGGCGAGATCAGCAGTACGCGAACGATGCCACGGCCGAAAAACTCACTGGCCTCGAGCAACGCCGAGATCAGCACGCCGAGGATTACACTGATTGCCAGCACGCTGCCGACCAGCAGCAAGGTGTTACCGGCACCCGGCAGAAAGCCGCTGTCGGTGACGAAATACTGGAAGTTCTCCAGCCCGACGAACTCGTTTTCGCCAGGTGACAGCAGGTTGTAGCGGATCAGCGAGAAATAAATGGTCATGCCCAGCGGCACGATCATCCACACCAGCAGAAGCGCCACTGAAGGACTGACCAGAAACCAGCCCGGCTTGAATCGACGGCTTTTGAGCGGTTGCTGTTCGCCGGACAGGTCCGTGCGTTCAGGGGAGGCTGAGGTATTCATGGGGAGCTCCGAACCGGATTGCACCAGAGTTGTTGCGCAGGTGAGCGGCAGGGCGAAAGCGTTGGCCTTCACCCTGGTACAGGACGGTTACTTTTTCGGGTAACCCGCTCGTTTCATGTCACGTGCAGTCGCTGTTTGCGCATTCTGCAAGGCTTGATCCACGGTGGACTGGCCTATGAGTGCTGCGGAGAACTGCTGGCCGACGCTGGTACCGATGGCCTGGAACTCAGGAATGGTGACCAGTTGAATACCCACGTAAGGCACTGGTTTGAGCGTCGGCGACTTGGGATCGACCTTTTTCAGCGATTCAAGCGTGATGTTGGCGAAAGGTGCGGCTTTCTTGTATTCATCGGTGTAGGTCGAGGCACGGGTGCCTGGCGGCACGTTGGACACACCGTCGGTATCGGCAACCAGTTTGGCGTACTCTTTCGAGGTGGCCCACTGGGTGAACTCGGCAGCATCCTTGGTATTCTTGGCGCTGGTCGGGATCGCCAGCGACCACGAATACAGCCACGACGAGCCCTTATCGGTTGCTTCATGCGGGGCGTAGGTGAAACCGACGCTGTCAGCCACTTTGCTCTGCTTCTTGTCGGTCACAAACGAACCGGCAACGCTGGCGTCCACCCAGATGGCGCATTTGCCGCTGTTGAACAGCGCAAGGTTTTCGTTGAAACCGTTGCTGGATGCACCCGGAGGGCCGGACTGCTTCATGGTGTTGACGTAGAAATTCAGCGCGTTTTTCCACTCTGGCTGATCGAACTGTGGCGTCCACTTTTCATCGAACCAGCGTGCACCATAGGCGTTGGCCAGCGTGGTGATCAGCGCCATGTTTTCGCCCCAGCCAGCCTTGCCACGCAAGCAGATACCGTACTGTTCCTTGGACTTGTCGGTCAGTTTGCCAGCGAATTCGGCAATCTGTGTCCAGGTAGGGCGCTCGGGCATGGTCAGGCCAGCGGCCTTGAACAGGTCGGTGCGGTAGTAAGTGATCGATGCTTCAGCATAGAACGGCAGGGCGAACAGTTTGCCATCCACCGACAGGCCGTCACGCACCGAGGGGAAGACATCGTCCAGTTCATAACTGGCAGGCAGGTCTTTCATTTCCTGCAGCCAGCCTTTCTGGCCCCAGAGTGAGGCTTCGTACATGCCGATGGTCAACACGTCGAACTGACCGCCCTTGGTGGCGATGTCGGTGGTCAGGCGCTGACGCAGGACGTTCTCTTCAAGCACAACCCAGTTGAGTTTGATGTCAGGGTGTTTTTCTTCGAAAGTCCTGGAGAGGCGCTGCATGCGAATCATGTCGCTGTTATTGACCGTGGCGATGGTCACGGTCCCGGCCGTGGCGCTGCCACTGAACACGAAACAGGTGCTGAGGACGGAACTGGCGAGCAGAAGTTTTGCTGAGTTCTTCATTGATCACTCCTCTTCCACGCCCAGTGAGCAGTAGAAGGATGGTTATTGTTTTTTTCTCTTCCGGAGGTGAGGAAGATGTGGATTGATTACACCGGCGTTTGGTCTGAAAGACAAATCCTGCGCCGCACTCTGACTGATACTTTTTTGCACTGATGCACGCAAGGCCGATAGAGCCGAATCGCCCATAGGCTGGCTTCGCCGCAACTGCAGCGTAGACGATAGGCGCTAGGGCAGGGTGAATCAGTACAGGTTTTGTTCGGTCAGGCGCTGCACGGCCAGGCGGCGATAATGCGAGGGCGTCATGCCCTTGAGTTGCTGGAAGCGCCGATTGAAGTTGGAAATATTGTTAAAGCCGGATTCAAAGCACACATCAGTGACCGGTTTGTCGCCATCAGCCAGCAATTCGCACGACTTGCTGATGCGCAGTCGATTGACGAACTCCACAAAGCATCGGCCTGTAGCCTGCTTGAACACTCTGGAAAAGTAGGTTGGCTTCATGCCCAGATACTCGGCAACTTCCTCCAGCGGCAGCTCCCGGCCATAGTGGGCAAAGATGTAATCCACCGCCCGGTTGGTACGATCGACGCTGTGCTCGTCAGCCGTATGGGCGACCGCAGTGCCGGAAAGCAACTGATAATCGTCGCTGGCGGCCAGCAACTCGAGAAGAATGAAGAAATGCCCCAAGCGAGTGATGCCACGTGAGTCGGCAATCTTCTGCATCTGCTTCATGGCCTGACGAATCGTGCGTTTGCAGCGAAATTCGATACCGTAGCGGGCGCGTTCCAGCAGCGGGGTGAGGGTTTTTAGTTCGGCAAACACCTGATTGCCACTTTCCAGCAGTTCATCGGTGAAGTTGACCAGCATGTCGCGCTTGGCCACAACTTCACCCTCGTCGATCTGGCTGATCCAGTTATGCGGCAGGTTGGGGCCGGTCAGAAACAGGCTGGCAGGATTGAAATTGCCGATGTAATCGCCGACAAATACCTTGCCGGAGCTGGCAACAATCAAATGCAGCTCGTATTCCTTGTGAAAGTGCCAACGCACCAGCGGACAGGGGAAACCGTGCTCGCGATAAATGATCGACAGCCCGTTGTGGTCGTCCATCAGTTCGTAGGAAGGGTCGGCGATTCTTGTTGTTTTGCTCATGGCTATGTCGTGTTCAGCAGTTGCCAGAACAATAATGTGCCTGATTTTCAGCTTCAATGCCCGGTCGCTGACAAAAATCACCTACGATCACGCGTCTCACATGATTTGCCACAGTGGAGTGGTTATCCGATGAAACAGATCCTGCTGATCGGCATGGGGGCCGGTGATCCCGAGCAGATCACCTTGCAGGCCATTGCTGCGCTGAACCGTGCCGATGTGATTTTCATACTCGACAAGGGCTATGTCGACGATGAGTTGCTGCGCCTGCGCAAAGAGCTTTGCCAGCGTCATATCACTCATCAGGGTTACCGTCTGGTACAGGTTCAGGACCCACGGCGCGAAGGCGACCCTGACGTCTACGAGCGGGGTATCGAGAGTTGGCACGAGCAGCGCGCCGCATTGTTCGAACGGCTGTTGACCGATGAGCTTGGCGCAGATCAGGTCGGCGCGTTTCTGGTCTGGGGCGATCCGTCACTGTATGACAGCACCATGCGCATCCTTGATCGCGTATTGTCGCGCGGCAGGGAAGCATTCGAGTATCAGGTAATTCCCGGCATCACCAGTGTTCAGAGCCTGGTGGCGCAACATCGGATACCGCTCAATCGCATTGGTGAGTCGATTCACATCACCACAGGGCGACGCCTGGCGACGGCTGTGCTTGAGCAGCACAGCAATGTCGTGGTGATGCTGGACGCACAGTGCACATTCGAGCGTTACGTCGGGCAGGGGCTGGATATCTATTGGGGCGCTTATCTGGGCACTGCGGACGAGATACTGGTGTCTGGCAGGCTCGATGACGTGTGCGAGCAGATCAAGCGGCTACGTAGCGAGGCACGCGAGCGCAAGGGGTGGATCATGGATACGTATCTGCTGCGCAAACCGGGCTAAGCCGGTTTCTCACCCTTGTTGCGGTTCTTCGCTTCGATCCACTGCGCCATGTACTTGGTGCTCTTGTGGTGATGGTGGCGCAGCATGGCGCCGGTGAAGTTCGCCAGCCGATGCTCGGGCAACTGGTTACGAAGGGACTGAATGCGCTCGATCAGGCTCGCGCAGTGTTGCCTATGCTGGTAACGCGCCTGCAGCAACGCCAGCCCGGCGCTCTGCGCCTCCAGCCAGCGGGGCTGGTCTTTATAGAGTCTGACCGCCGCATCAGCGATGTCTTTCGGGTTATCGGCAATGACGCCAGGCCACGCCAGCCCGCCGCTCATGGCTTCTGCGCCAATCGCAGTGGTGATTGACGGAGTGCCGCAGAGCATGGCATCCATCAGTTTGCCCTTGATGCCGGCACCGAAACGCAACGGCGCAAGACAAATACGTGCAGATGACATGACCTGCAGCGCGTCTTCGGCCCAGTGCTTCACATGAAACCCTTGTGCGCCATTGTGCAGCGCCGTTGCCTTGGGTGGCGTGTAGGCACCGTAGATATGCAGCTGCGCTTCAGGCAATTGCTGGCGGATCAGCGGCCAGATCGCGGTTTTCATCCATAACACCGCATCCCAGTTGGGGGCGTGACGGAAATTGCCGATGCTGAGGAAGTGCGCGCGCTCTGCAAAAGGCCGAAAGCTGTCAGGAACGCCGTCAATCATCAGCGGACACCAGTGCAGCAGCGAGGCGGGCAGCCCAAAGGAACCGGTCAGCAATGCCATTTCAACGTCAGATGTCATCAGGTTCAGGTCGCAGCGATACAACGATGCGACCTCGCGCTGCGCCAGCTCGCTGGAGGCTATCTGCTTGAAAAGCCGAGGCGTCGAGGCGTCACAAATATCCCCCGGATCAGCCGCCGAATCACTGTTCAGCGAGTCCTTCAGGATCTGATGGCGTGCATGGCGCAGGCTTTGAAAATCCGACGTTTCCAGAATGCGCAGAGCGTTGGGGCATTGCTGCTCGACGCGCCAGCCGAATTGTTCCTCAATCATGAACTGATCAAAAACAACGACATCGGGCTGCAATTCGCTGACAAACAGGTCAAAACTGCTGTCGTTGAGCGCAATGCGTACTTCCTTGATGCCCAGGCTGACCAGATCGGCCCGATGCTCACCTTCAGTGGCAGGGCTGGCGAAGGTAATCTGCCAGTCCTGCTCGAGGAAGCATTGAATCATTTGCATTATGTGCCCGCTGGCTGCCGAAGAACGCGGCTCGGGCCATACGTAGCCGATGATCAATACGCGTGTACTGGCGTGCGTGTCGGTGTGACTGAAAACAGTTTTGATGTCAGTCAAGGATGCTTTTTACCTTGTCACGCAACTGGTCGATGGAAAAAGGCTTGCCGATCGAGTGCATGCCTGGCGGCACGTCGATATTTTCAGAGTAACCGCTGGCGAACAGCACCGGCAATTGCGGGCGAAGGTCGATGACCTTTTTTGCCAGTGCAGTGCCCTTCATATCGGGCAACCCCTGATCGGTCATCAACAGGTCGATGTGCGTGGTGCTGTCAGCAACAAAAGTCAGGGCCGAAGTGGCGTCCTCGGCTTCCAGTACCTTGTATTCCAGCTCTTCGAGCACATCGACAATCAGCATGCGCACAATGGCGTCGTCTTCGACCACGAGAATGGTGCGGGCTGTGTCCGGCATTGTTGACTCCTTAAACCTGAAAAGTGGTGATAGCGCAGACAGCATGGAATGCCATGTTTCCTTTTCCGGCAGCTCAGAGTAACCGAGAGGCGGCCTGTCCACTGTTAATACAGTCCTTGTATCAGTAAATAAAAACCGGGTGGAAGTTCAATCAACGCACAAATACTGGGAATTGTGAGGGCGATTGACGGCTTTACGTCATGAACGCGATATGTGCGTGAGCTTATCGCCGATTTATGTGTGAAATTTCAATCCTCTATGTCAGAAATAAGAGTGTTTTTCGTTGCTTTGCGGCAAACTCTACGGTTTTGATCCACTCGTCAGGGATATTTCATGAATCGGACGTCTGTTGTCGATGAGCAACGCTTTCGAAAACTACTGGGGCGTAACGTCGGCTTGCCATTGGGTGTAGGGGTACTGAGCGCCGTTTTCTTCATTTTGCTGATCAGTTATCTGCTCACGGCCATACAGTGGGTCGAGCACACTGACCGGGTGATCAATAACACCAACCGCTCGATGAAACTGTCGATAGACATGGAAACCGGCATGCGCGGTTTTCTGCTGACCGGTGATCAGCATTTTCTCGACCCCTATGAAATCGCCAAACCCTTGCTGGTTGCCGAGCTGGACGGACTCAAGAGTCTGGTCGAAGACAACCCGACGCAACAGGACCGCTTCAGGCGTCTGTCCACAATGCAGCAGGAGTGGAATGCGTTTGCTCAGGAGATGATCAATCTACGGCGCAACAACGGCGACTATCAAACTGCCGTGCTGGCCGGACGCGGCAAACGAATTACTGATCAGATCCGCACCGAGTACGATCAGGCTGTCGAAATGGAGCAGCAACTTCGTTTGACCCGCAACGCAGAGGTCACGCGCAGTACCATTCTTTCCGTCAGCCTGTATCTGATATTCGTGGTCACTGTCAGCGCTATCCTGGCGTATATCGGGCGACGGGATTTGCTCTCGCTTTCGGCCACCTACAGCGAAAACCTCAGACTGCAGGAAATCAATGCCGAGCGTCTGCAGAAAGTCGCGTGGCTGCGCAACGGTCAGAGCGAACTGGCCGAACAGGTACTGGGACAGCTGACACTCAATATGTTGGGTCGAAACATCCTTCAGTTTCTGGCTCAGTATCTGGGCGCGTCGGTGGCGGCGGTCTACATTCGCCAGGATCACGGCGGCTTGACGCGTGCTGCTTCCTACGGTTTATCTCGCGAACAGGAGCAGCAGGATCAGACCATTCACAGCGCTGAAGGCATTGTGGGGCAGGCCGCACAACAGGACCGGATCATCACGCTGGATGAACTGCCCGAAAATTACTTCAAAGTGGCTTCCGGTCTGGGTGAAGGCTCGCCGCGCAGCATAGTGGTAGTGCCGACCAGCAATGACGATCAGGTCAACGGGGTGATCGAGTTGGGCTTTTTGCGCGAGCTCACCGAGCAGGATGTAGAGTTTCTTGAACTGATTGCGGACAACATCGGCACCTCGATTGAAGCGGCCCGTTATCGCCAGCGTCTGCAAGAGGTGCTGGCCGAGACCCAGCAACTCAACGAAGAATTGCAGGTACAGCAGGAAGAATTACGCACAGCCAACGAAGAGCTGGAAGAGCAGTCGCGTATTCTCAAGGAGTCTCAGGCACATCTGGAAACTCAGCAGGCCGAGCTTGAACAGACCAACGAGCAACTGGCTGATCAAAGTCAGGCACTGGCCGATCAGCGTGATGCGCTGGACCGCAACAACGAAGAGCTGAGCATCGCTCAGGCCGAGTTGCAGGCGCGAGCGGACGAGCTGCAGCGTGCCAGCAAATACAAGTCCGAGTTCCTTGCCAACATGTCCCATGAGCTGCGCACGCCGCTCAACAGTTCGTTGATCCTGGCCAAACTGCTGGCCGAAAACCCGGGCGAAAACCTGACCGTCGAACAGGTAAAGTTTGCCGAGTCAATCTATTCGGCGGGTAATGATCTGTTGAACCTGATCAACGACATTCTGGATATTTCCAAGGTCGAAGCCGGCAAGCTCGAAATGCGCCCGGAAAACAGCAGCGTATCTCGTCTTGTCGAAGGCCTGCGCAGCATGTTCCAGCCGCTGGCTGCCGAGAAGAAGCTGGCGTTCACGGTCGACATCCAGGCAGGCGCGCCGACCATGCTGTTCACGGATCGCCAGCGTCTTGAGCAGATCCTCAAGAACCTGCTGTCCAATGCAATCAAATTCACCGAAGCGGGTGCAGTCAGCATGGTCGTTTCGCGCCAACCTGGCGCAGGCATCGTGTTTATCGTGCGCGACTCGGGCATCGGCATCGCCGAGGAGCATCAGCAGGGTATTTTCGAGGCATTCCGTCAGGCAGATGGCACCACCAACCGGCGTTATGGCGGTACCGGGCTGGGATTGTCGATTTCCCGTGATCTGGCGGCATTGCTGGGCGGGTCCATCAGTGTCACCAGCGCGCCAGGGCAGGGCAGTATTTTCAGTCTGGTGTTGCCGGAAAGCTATGTCGAGCAAGGCTCTCAGGAGCCAGGCATTGAGCCTGCGGTTTTACTCGCGCCTCCCGCGCCACCGTTGCCGGTTCCTGCCGCGCCGGTCATCCAGCAGTCGGCCCCGCTGCAGGTGGAAACACCTGTGCCTGTATTCGCCGATGATCGTGACAAGGCACCGTTCCAGCGGCGCTGCATTCTGGTCATCGAAGATGAAGTGCGCTTCGCTCAGATCCTCTTCGATCTGGCCCATGAACTGGGTTACGACTGTCTGGTCGCGCATGCCGCGGATGAGGGCTTCAACCTGGCATCGCGCTACACGCCGGACGCGATCCTGCTGGACATGCGCCTGCCGGATCACTCGGGCCTGACCGTACTGCAGCGTCTCAAGGAGCTGGCACCTACCCGACACATCCCGGTGCATGTGATTTCTGTCGAGGATCGCCAGGAAGCTGCGCTGCACATGGGGGCCATTGGCTACGCCGTCAAGCCGACCACCCGCGAAGAGCTCAAGGATGTGTTCGCCAAGCTGGAAGCCAAACTGACCCAGAAGGTCAAGCGCATCCTGCTGGTCGAAGACGATGCGCTGCAACGTGACAGCATTGCACGCCTGATCGGCGACGATGATATTGAAATCACTGCGGTAGGTTTTGCTCAGGAGGCACTGGACCTGCTGCGCAATAATGTCTACGACTGCATGATCATCGACTTGAAACTGCCGGACATGCTCGGCAATGAATTGCTCAAACGCATGTCCACGGAAGACATCTGCGCCTTTCCGCCGGTGATTGTCTATACCGGGCGCAACATGACCCGTGATGAAGAAGCCGAGCTAATGAAATATTCGCGCTCTATCATCATCAAGGGCGCACGCTCGCCTGAGCGCCTGCTGGACGAGGTCACGCTGTTCCTGCACAAGGTCGAGTCGCAACTCTCCAACGAGCGGCAAAAGATGCTCAAGACCGCGCGCAGCCGTGACAAGGTCTTTGAAGCACGCAAGATCCTCGTGGTCGATGACGACGTTCGTAACATCTTCGCCCTGACCAGCGCTCTGGAGCACAAGGGTGCAGTGGTGGAAATTGCCCGCAATGGTCTTGAAGCGATTGCAAAGCTCAATGAGGTCGACGACATCGACCTGGTCCTGATGGACGTGATGATGCCTGAAATGGACGGCTACGAAGCGACTATCGAGATCCGCAAAGACCCGCGCTGGCGCAAGCTGCCGATCATCGCCGTTACTGCCAAGGCCATGAAAGATGATCAGGAGCGTTGTCTGCAGGCAGGTTCCAACGATTACCTGGCCAAGCCCATCGACCTGGATCGACTGTTCTCACTGATTCGCGTCTGGCTGCCGAAGATGGAGCGCATTTAAATGAGGGCTCAATGGCCGGATTTTCCGGAGCGCAAAAACGGATGGCATCATGCACCTTGATCGAAGCATCGAGATCGAGCTGCGCCTGCTGATAGAGGCGATCTACCTCCAGTACAGCTACGATTTTCGCGACTATTCCGGTGCGTCAATCAAGCGCCGCGTGATCCATGCGTTGCGCCAGTTCGATTGCGCGACCATCTCGGCCCTGCAGGAGCGTGTGCTTCACGACCCGGCAGTGTTCATGCAGCTGTTGCAGATTCTCACCATCCCGGTGAGTGAGATGTTCCGTGACCCTTCGCACTTTCTGGCGATCCGCAACGAGGTCGTGCCGGTGCTGCGCACTTACCCGTCGATCAAGGTGTGGATTGCCGGTTGCAGTACAGGCGAAGAGGTCTACTCCACGGCGATTCTGTTGCGCGAAGAGGGGCTGCTGGAGCGGACCATCATTTATGCGACCGACATCAATCCCAGCTCTTTGGAAAAGGCCAAGCAGGGCATCTTTTCCATGGATAACCTGCGCACCTATACCGAGAATTACCGTAATTCGGGCGGGCAGCGCAATTTCGCCGATTACTACACTTCCGCCTACGATTACGCGATCTTCGACAAGACACTGTGTGAGAACGTCACTTTTGCCGATCACAGTCTGGCCACAGATAGTGTATTCTCCGAAACGCAATTTGTTTCCTGTCGTAACGTGCTGATTTACTTCAACAAAAAGCTTCAGGACCGAGCTTTTGGGTTATTTCATGACTCGCTGTGTCATCGAGGCTTTCTGGCGCTGGGCAGTAAGGAAACCCTGGATTTCTCTGCGTACGGCGGGGCTTTCGAGACGCTGGTGAAACCCGAGCGGATCTACCGGAAATTATGAGAACCACCTTTGACGATGACGTGTCCTGCGGGCCGTTGCCCGTGGTCGATGCTATTGTCGTAGGCGCGTCAGCGGGTGGTGTGGAGGCCCTGCTGAAAATATTCAGAGACCTGCGGCCGGGTTTCAGTCTGCCTGTATTGATGGTGTTGCATTTGCCGGATGACCGGCGCAGCCAGTTGGCCCATGTATTTCAGAATCGCTTGGCGATTCCGGTCAAGGAAGCCGATGACAAGGAAGATATCGTGCCGGGCACTTTGTACGTTGCGCCAGCGGGTTACCACGTCTCGGTGGAGTCTGACTTTTCACTGTCATTGAGTCAGGAAGACAGGGTGTTTTACTCAAGGCCCAGTATCGACATTCTGTTCGGTTCAGCCGCGGATGCCTATGGGCCGCGACTGGCTGGCGTATTGTTGACCGGCGCGAATAATGACGGCGCACAAGGTTTGCTGCAGATCAAGAAGTATGGTGGTTTCACGGTGATTCAAGACCCCTCACAGGCCCAGGCGTCGACCATGCCCGAGGCTGGCCTGGCGTTGCACTCGCCGGATTACCTTCTTTCCCTGAACGATATTGGCCGCTTGCTGGTCGAGTTGGAACGAACCGCATGTTAAGTGAAATTCAGGCAAAACTGCTTATCGTTGATGATTTGCCGGAAAACCTGCTGGCGCTCGAGGCGCTGATCAAGCGCGGTGATCGACTCGTCTACAAGGCGCTCTCGGCGGACGAAGCGTTGTCTCTGCTGTTGCAGCACGAATTCGCGCTGGCCATCCTCGACGTCCAGATGCCTGGGATGAACGGGTTCGAGCTGGCCGAGATGATGCGCAGCACCGAGAAAACCAAGAGCATACCGATCGTTTTCGTCAGTGCTGCCGGTCGCGAGCTCAATTATGCCTTCAAGGGCTATGAAAGTGGTGCCGTGGACTTCCTGCACAAGCCGCTGGATATCCATGCGGTAAAGAGCAAGGTCAATGTTTTCGTTGATCTGTATCGGCAGCGCAAGGCCATGAAACTACAGGTCGAAGAGCTGGAGCGCAGTCGTCAGGAGCAG
The DNA here is from genome assembly GCF_022836805.1 of Pseudomonas sp. RGM 3321. Taxonomy (NCBI): domain Bacteria; kingdom Pseudomonadati; phylum Pseudomonadota; class Gammaproteobacteria; order Pseudomonadales; family Pseudomonadaceae; genus Pseudomonas; species Pseudomonas sp. RGM 3321. The sequence goes on along the minus strand of NZ_JALHBH010000120.1, from coordinate 419,199 downwards.
GAAGCCTTGCTCAAGCGTCTGCAGTCGACCCAGGGCGAACTGGAGCACGCGATCCGTATGCGTGATGACTTCATGTCCATCGTTTCCCACGAGGTGCGTACGCCGCTCAATGGTCTGATTCTGGAGACCCAGCTGCGCAAGCTGCACCTGGCCAAGGACAACGCGTCGGCGTTCACCATGGAAAAGCTGCGGGCAATGGTCGACCGCGACGAGCGGCAGATTCAGAGCCTTATCCGCCTGATCGAAGACATGCTCGATGTCTCCAGAATTCGCACCGGCAAGCTGTCGATCAGGCCGAGCCCGTTTGACTTGAGCGAACTGGTCAGTCAATTGCTGGAAAGTTTTGCCGCACAGATCGCCGCCGCCGATTCGACGATCACCCGGTTTGCCGACGAGCCGGTGATCGGTGTCTGGGACGAGTTCCGTATCGAGCAAGTGGTTGCCAATCTGTTGACCAACGCATTGCGCTACGGTGCGCGCAAACCGATTGAAGTGCATGTGTACAGCAGGGAGAGTGAGGCCTTCATTGAGGTTCGGGATCAAGGCATCGGTATCACGGCTGAAAACCAGAAGCGCATCTTTCAGCAATTCGAGCGAGTATCGAGCAACCATGCTGTTGCCGGGCTTGGCCTGGGACTGTTCATTTCCGACCAGATCGTCATGGCTCATGGCGGTCGTATCGAGGTGGAGAGCGAAGAAGGCAAGGGTTCGGTCTTTCGTATTTGCCTGCCTTTATAGATGACAGCTGCTGTCGATACAGGTGGCGGCCGGTGGCGATGTAGGTGATAGCCACTGGCAATCAAGTTTAATCACACATCGGCGCAACCTCCCATGCATGCCGTGGTCGTAATGGCAGCTATTTATAAGATCAAAGGCAGTTCAATGAGCGCTGATGCAGAAAACGTCGTATTAATCGTCGAAGACGAACCCCTGATCCTGATGCTTCTGGCCGATTATCTGTCTGGAGAGGGTTATCGTGTCCTGAAAGCCGAAAATGGCGAACAGGCTTTCGAGATTCTGGCGACCAAGCCCCATCTTGACCTGATGATCACCGATTATCGGCTGCCGGGTGGTATTTCCGGTGTACAGATTGCCGAGCCTGCGGTGATGCTTCGGCCGGAGTTGAAAGTGATCTTCATCAGCGGCTATCCGGCGGAAATACTCGATTCGGGTAGCCCGATTGCGCTGAAGGCACCCATTCTCGCCAAGCCGTTCACCATGGAAACGCTGCATTCACGGATTCAGGAACTGCTGGCCTGAAGACGCGCTTTAACCGTCGAGTGAGCAGGCTGTCTTACAGGCAGGAGTCATGCGCAGCCTGAGCGTTTCTCAGGCTTCTATCATTTCCCGCACTTTCGAGGTCAGGTGGTCGAACGCAAAGGGTTTGGTAATCAGCTGCATACCGTTCTCCAGAAAGCCTCCGCGGACGGCGGCATGCTCTGCATATCCGGTGATGAACAACACTTTGAGTTCCGGTCGCAGTTGCCTGGCGATTTCTGCAAGCTGCCGGCCATTCATGCCCGGCAGCCCTACATCGCTGATCAGCAAATCAATACGCTGGCCTGATTCCAGTATCGGCACGGCGTCCAGTGCTTCGCCGGCCTCAATGAAGGTGTAGCCCAATTCGCTCAGTACCTCACTGACCAGCGCCCGGACAGCCGGGTCGTCTTCAACAATCAGTACGGTTTCGCCATTTTCGGCGTAAGCGGCATTACTCTGGAAGCTCTGCTCGGCTTCATCTGCAAGCCCCTTAAAGCGCGGCAGGAACAGCTGTACCGTGGTGCCCTGGCCTACTTCACTCTTGATTGAAACATGACCATGCGACTGTTTGCTGAAGCCGTAGATCATTGACAGGCCCAGGCCGGTGCCCTGACCGATAGGCTTGGTGGTAAAGAACGGGTCAAACGCACGGCTGATAACTGTTTCCGGCATGCCGCAGCCATTGTCACTGACACTCAGCACCACGTAATCACCGGGCAGCAGGTTCTCATGGGCATTGGTAAACGATCTGTCCAACTGCTGATTGAAGGTCTCGACCACCAGCGTGCCGCCGTCGGGCATTGCATCACGGGCATTGAGCACGAGGTTGAGCAGGGCGCTCTCCAGCTGATTGGGGTCTGCTTCTGCAGTCCACAGATCATTGGCCATACGCAGTTGCAAATGAATGCTTTCGTTGACACTGCGCTGCAGCAGTTCGTCCATGGCATTGACCAGGTGGTTCATCTCCACCGGCTTGGAGTCCAGTGACTGGCGCCGCGAGAATGCCAGCAGGCGGTGGGTAAGTGCTGCTGCACGGTTCGCCGAGGTCACACCCAGGTCGATCAGGCTGTTGAGGTCCTCGATATTGCCCCGCGCCAGGCGTCTTCTTATCAATTCCAGGCTGCCGATAATACCGGTCAGCATGTTGTTGAAGTCATGAGCAATGCCGCCGGTCAATTGGCCGACTGCTTCCATTTTCTGTGACTGACGAAGAATGTCTTCCTTATGGCGTAACTGCGAGGTGCGTTCTTCGACCTGTTGCTCGAGTGTTTCATTGAGGCGTCGCAATTGCGACTCGGCTTGCTTGCGCTCGGTGATGTCCGAGGTTACACCGGCCAGAGAGCTGATCAGACCGTTTTTGCCGCGAATGGCGCGAGCGCGCACATCGACCCAACTGAGTGAGCCATCCGGCCAGACGTTGCGGTATTCGATGATCAGATCGACACCTGTGTCCAGGCTGCGCTGAAGTGCTGACTGCATTCTGGGCTGATCTTCGAAATACACCGCGGCGAGCCAGTCTTCGTAATTGAACGTGTCCTGCTCGTTGCGGCCATAGTGACTTTTAGTAATATCCGAACAAGTCAGTTTGAGGTATTCCGCTTCCAGCAACCACGAGCCCAGCCTGCCGGCCTTCAGCGCATTCTGCAGACGGCCTTCACTTTCGTGCAGGTCCTCCATGCGTGCCCGCGCTTCATACTGGCGCCTGCGACCGCGCACAGCCGTGACGACCAGGCTGACCAGTGTCACTGGATGGAAGGGGCGCTCGAGAAAGGTCACATTGCCCAGCAGGTTACCCATCCGTGCAGACGGATTGTGATCCGGGCCACCATGATGAGTCATCAGGACGATAGGCAGATCTGACCACGCCGGCTGGCGACCGATGAGGTCCAGCAGCGGTTTAATATCACTATTACGCAACGCCTCATCGGCGATGATTGCCAGGCCTGCGCCCGCGCTCAACTCTTTGACCAGTTCGAACAAGTCCTGGGCCACCGTTGCCAGGTAGCCTGCCTCATCGAGGATCCGCATAGCGATCTGACTGTCTCGTCCTCTCGGCGCCAGAATGACTGCGCGCTCCGACAACAGCCCTGGAATACTCACAGGTCGTCATCCTCAAGCAGCGGTTTCTTGTCGCCAAAGTATGAAGGCACCCCGCGCAGTACGCCCTGAAAGGCTTCAAGCGGCTCACCGATCTTCAGACCGCTGGCACTGATGCGGTATTCACGAATAGTGGACTCGTGAGTGCCCGTGCGCTTCTTGATGATGGATATCGCGCGCCGCACCTGACCCAAGGCTTCGAAGTAACGCAACAGAATAACGCTGTCGGCAAGGTAGGTTATGTCGACCGGTGAGCGCATGTCGCCGACCAGCCCGTGTTGTGCAACGGTCATGAAGGTCGATGCACCCTGGCGGTTGAGGTAGAGCAGAAGCTCATGCATGTGCAGAACCAGCGCACTCTCTTCCGGCATTGCAGCCTGATAACCATTGATGCTGTCGATGATCACTGTTTTTATCTGCTTACGGTCCACTGCACGCCTTACGCGATGCGCAAATTCGCCAGGAGAAAGCTCTGCCGCGTCGATCTGCTCGACCACCAGATTTCCGGTCTCCTGAAGCGCCCGCAGGTCAATGCCGAGCTTGAGCATGCGTTCGAATAGCAGGCCCATTTCTTCGTCGAATATGAACAGCCCCACGCGCTCGCCACGTGCCACTGCCTGCACCGCGAAAACCAGCGAAATGAGCGATTTCCCGGTCCCGGCAGGGCCTAGAATCAGCGTGCTGGAGCCGCTTTCCATGCCGCCGCCCAGCAGATCGTCCAGTTCCGTAATGCCACTGCTGACCTGAGTGCGAGCGTAATTGGAACGGTGTTCGGCCGCTACCAGACGTGGGAATACATGGATGCCGTTCTCGGCGATGGTGAAGTCGTGGAAACCGCCGCGGTATTTCTGGCCGCGGTATTTGACGATCTTCAAACGTCTGCGCTCGGCACCATAGGTAGGTGTCAGCGCTTCGAGACGGATAACCCCGTGGGCGACACTGTGTACGGTTTTATCCAGCGCTTCGGTGGTCAGGTCGTCGAGCAGCAATACCGTCGCGTTATAACGTGTGAAGTAATGTTTGATTGCCAGAATCTGGCGTCGGTAACGCAATGAACTTTGCGCCAGAAGACGAATTTCCGAGAGGCTGTCGATCACCACGCGAGAAGGTTTGACCCGCTCGACCACCTCGAATATCTGCCGCGTCGCTTCGCCCAGCTCCAGATCCGAGGAGTACAGCAGGCTTTGATGATGGTCCGCATCAAGCAGGCTTTCAGGCTGCGTCAGCTCGAAGATATTGATTTGCTCGTCAAGCTCCCAGCCATGTGAGGCAGCACCCGAGCGTAGCTCGCTTTCAGTCTCGGACAGAGTGATGTAAAGCGATATTTCACCCGCTGCTGCGCCTGCCTGCAGGAACTGTAGTGCCACGGTTGTCTTGCCGGTTCCGGGTTCTCCTTCAAGGAGGAAGACATGACTGCGTGAAAGACCACCCGCAAGGATGTCATCCAGACCTTCAATACCGGTTGCCGCTTTTGACGTATTCAAGTATCGCCCTCTAATAACCCATATAGGTTTTGCTATCACTGATTACTGGACCTCCCGGCATTCTGACCGTTCACACTATTTAACGGTAGCGGGTACAGTGAATATAGAAGAGCGGCTGGCACGGTCCGGCAAATGTCACTTAAGCCCGGTTACGATGATTACGCAGCTGTTGTTATAGTCCAGCGCCTGAACACTCAACATGCCCTGAGGATCACGTCGTGACCGATTATCAAAGTTTCCGGGTCGAGCTGGCTGACAGCATTGCTCACGTACAGATCAACCGGCCTGAAAAGCTCAATGCAATGAGCGAGGCCTTCTGGACCGAAATAATCGGCATATTCGACTGGATCGAGCGCAATGATGAAGTGCGGGTAGTGGTACTGAGTGGCGCGGGTAAACATTTTTCCTCGGGTATCGATCTGGCATTGCTGGCCTCGGTTGCCAACCAGATGGGCAAGGATCCAGGTCGTAATGCCCGGTTGTTGAGGCGCAAGATCCGTGACATGCAGGCTTCGTTCACGGTGGTGGCCGATTGCCGCAAGCCGGTTCTGGCTGCCATTCAGGGCTATTGCCTGGGCGGTGCCATCGACCTGATTTCGGCCTGTGACATGCGTTACGCCGCCGCCGACGCACAGTTTGCCATTCGCGAGATCGACATGGGCATGGCGGCGGATGTAGGCACTCTGCAACGTCTGCCGCGGATCATCGGCGATGGCGTGCTGCGCGAAATGGCTTATACCGGGCGTACTGTCGGTGCTGAAGAGGCGCAGAGGATCGGTCTGGTCAATCGCACCTTCGATGACCTGGAAGGTCTGTTGCAGGGCGTCTTCGCGGTGGCCGGGGAGATAGCCGGAAAATCACCCATTGCCATTGAAGGCACCAAGCAAATGATCAGCTACATGCGCGATCACCGAGTGGAGGACGGCCTGGAACACGTTGCCATCTGGAACGCAGCCATGCTGCAATCACCTGACCTGAAGCTGGCGATGGTTGCGCAGATGAGCAAGCACAAGCCGGTCTTCGATAATTGATTCATGATAGCGCTCGAGTCTGAGCAAAGGAGTTTTTCCATGGCGCGCCCGGAGCGTTGGACAACTGCAGTTCTGGATGTCGAGGCCGATGGTGGTTTGGCTGTGGTCCAGAGTGATCAAGGGTTTTTACTGGATAGCAACGGGGCAATGTTCCCCAGAAGCTGGCTGGCGGGGCTGGATTTGCCAGTGCAGAGCGAGCACGGCATCGGCTATTTTGAGGGGGAACCTGTCTACCTGTTGGTGCTTGAGCGCTCGATTGCGGTTGAGGGCTGTTCGTGGCAAGGCTTGCGTCAGTTCATGCTGGAAGGCGATTTTGCGGTTTTCCAGATGCTCGGCTACGCCGCGCAAGTCAGCACCTGGGCCAGAGAACATCGCTTTTGCGGAGCCTGTGGTCGTGCGACGGTGCAGATCCGCGGAGAGCGGGCGATGTTCTGCGAGCACGACAATCTGCGTCTTTACCCGCGTATCTCTCCGAGCATGATTGTGCTGGTCACGCGGGGCGATGAAATACTGCTGGCCCGCTCACCACGTTTTGTCAGCGGCATGTACAGCGCGTTGGCCGGGTTTGTAGAGCCGGGCGAGTCTGCCGAAGACTGCGTGCACCGCGAAGTGATGGAAGAAGTGCAGGTGCGCATCAAGAACCTGAAATACATGGGTAGCCAGTGCTGGCCGTTTCCGCATTCGATGATGCTTGGCTTCCATGCCGAATATGACAGCGGTGACATAGTGCCCCAGGTGGAAGAAATCGAAGACGCACGCTGGTTTCATGTCGATGACTTGCCGCCGCTACCGGCCAACCGCTCTATCGCCCGCTATCTTATCGAGGCGTATCTGGCCGAGCGCTCAGGCACCCCCGAACCAGTGCTGCCAGGCTAGGCGCACGGTCAGGCCCAATACCACGGTGATGAACACAGGGCGGATGAATTTGGCACCGCCCTTGATTGCAGTGCCTGCGCCGAAGTAGGCACCGAGCATTACCGCAAGGCCCATGCTCAAGCCGATGATGTAGTCCACCTGGCCAGAAAATATGAATACCGAAAGCGCCACGGCATTGCTGACGAAATTCATGCTGCGTGCCACGCCGCTGGCCTTGACCAGATCCACCGGGTAGAGCAGCAGCGTGCTGACCGTCCAGAAGGCACCGGTACCCGGCCCGGCAACACCGTCATAGAAGCCCAGTCCCAGTCCTTGCGGCAGTTGCCATTTCTTTTTGATCGGCGTATTGCTGTCCAGTGGTGCCTTGGGCGTGCCGCCAAACAGCAAGTAAAGCCCGCAACCGAACACAATGACCGGCAGCATCTGGTTCAGCCATTCGGCTGGCAGATAATGCGCAATGACCGCGCCAACTGCGGCACCCACCGCGGTGCCAACCACTGCGTGTATCCACTGCCTGGGGTGAAACAGTTTGCGGCGATAGAACGTGAAACTAGCGGTTGCCGAGCCGAACGTCGAGCTGAGCTTGTTGGTACCCAGCACCAGATGCGGCGGCAGGCCGGCCGTCATCAGGGCGGGTGTGGTAAGCAGTCCGCCGCCACCGGCGATGGCGTCTATGAAACCCGCGAGGAACGCAACGACAGCAAGAATGGCGAGGGTGGTCAGGTCGACGCTGAGTTCAAAAGGCATGGTGGCAAGCGTGCTTATAGGAAAGGCGGGAGGGGGCAGAATGGCTGCCTGAACGTGGCGCATTCTACCCCCTTGCCAAGCGTTGCAGGAAGTCAGATATCGCTGAGCGCGACCCAGCGCTGCTCGGCGGCGGCGAGGCGAATGGCAGTCGCCAGACGCTCGATCTGCCAGGCTTCTTCGAAGTCAGGACCACGGCTGCCCTTGCCGCATACCGCAAGAATCAGTGCCTGTACCTCAAGTGCCTTGAGTTCGTTGTAACCCAACTGGTGACCCGGAGCCGGGCAAAACGCCGCGTAACCGGGTTGCGCAGGACCTGCCAGAAGACGTTGAAAACCATCGCGCCCAGCTGCGCCAGTGCGATAGATGCGCAGTTCGTTAAGGCGCTCCTGATCGAATGCCAGTGTGCCCTTGGTGCCGCTGATTTCGAAACTCAGGTGGTTTTTGTAGCCGTGTTTCAGCCAACTGCTACTGAACGTTCCGCGCGCACCATTGGCAAAACGCAGCAGTGCGTGGGTCTGGTCATCCACTGCGATGCTACGCATTTCCTGGCTTCCGTTACTCGCAGGGCGTTGGCGGTGTACGGTGCTGGAGTCTGCGCAGACCGCTTCGACATCGCCCAGCAAATGGCGAGCCATCGCCAGCAAGTGACTGCCCAGATCGGCCAGTGCGCCGCCCGCATGGGCCGCTTCGCAACGCCACGACCAAGGGGCAGACGGACTACCCATGAAGTCCTCGCTGAACTCGCCCTGAAAGCTGACGATATCGCCCAGTTCGCCCGCGTCGATCATTTCCCTGGCAAGGCCAATCATCGGGTTGTGCTGGTAGTTGTAGCCAACCTGAGTAACAACCCCGGCGGACTTGGCGCTACGGCGCATTTCGTCGGCCTGGGCGAGGCTCACCGTCAGCGGTTTTTCGCAATACACCGCCTTGCCTGCGGCGATGGCGGCCATGGCCATGGGGAAGTGCAGATGATTGGGTGTTGTGATCGCCACGATTTGCACCTGCGGATCACTGATCAGGTGCTGCCAGTCAGCGTGGCTGTGATCGAAGCCCCAGGCGCTGGCGCACTGCTCGGCCCTGACGCTGTCCGCATCCGCAAGGGCGGTCAGCCGAATGCGTGCCGGCAGATCAAGGGCGGCATTGGCATTGCCGAAGGCCAGGGCGTGGGCACGGCCCATGAAACCGGTGCCGATCAGCCCGATGCCCAGTTGCGCCTGCGACGTAGAAGGGGATTCCCGCATGACATTCTCCAGAGAGGATTGTTGTTGTGCGGAAAATATATTCCATAAATTTAAAATATGGAAAATTAATTCATTTTCTAGGCGTGACAGTCAATTCAAGCCATCAGGATAAAAATCCGCCGTCTACATTAAGTGCAACGCCGGTGGTGTAGCTGGATGCTGCGCTTGCCAGATACAGGACCGCGCCAGCCATTTCGCTGGGCGCTGCGACGCGTTTCAGCGGGATCTGCGCCAGGGCCATATTTAGAATCGCATCGTTCTTGACCAGCGCCGATGCAAATCGGGTATCTGTGAGGCCCGGCAGCAGAGCGTTGCAGCGAATTCCGAACTCGGCGCATTCCTTGGCGAACACCTTGGTCATGTTGACCACCGCCGCTTTGGTCATTGAATAGACACCTTGATAGGCACCCGGCGACACTGCATTGATGGATGCAACATTGATGATGCTGCCACCGCCGCCTTCGCGCATCAGCTTGCCGGCTTCTACCGACATGAAGAAATAGCCGCGAATGTTCACGTCGATGGTCTTTTGAAACGCGCTGAGGTCGGTGTCCAGCACATTGCAGAACTGCGGGTTGGTGGCGGCGTTGTTGACCAGTATATCCAGGCGTCCGAATTGCTCGCGAATCTGGGCAAAAACGCTGGTTATCTGCTCCATCTCGCCGATGTGGCAGGCAATGGCTGTGGCCTTGCCGCCCTCGCTGATGATGGCGTCGGCAACCGCCTGACAACCGTCGAGCTTGCGGCTCGACACAACAACATGCGCGCCTTGCTGAGCGAGCAGTCTGGCAATCGCTTCACCGATTCCCCGGCTGGCACCTGAAACAAAAGCAACCTTGCCATCAAGGTCGAAAAGCTGGGTTCTGGACATGTCGTTTCCTTGTCTTGGCGTTAGCGGTCAAAGGCTGGATTTGGTGATCACATTCAGGCTCATCTGCTCCAGCAGCCTGTTCATGTCAATGAACCGGGCAAAGCGCTTGTCCTGAGTCTGTCCATGGAAAAACCGGTAGTAAATCTGTTGCACGATACCGGCCAGACGAAACAGGCCGTAGGTGTAGTAGAAGTCGAAATTGTCGATACGGATGCCCGAACGCTCGGCGTAATAGTCGACGAACGCCTGGCGCGTCAGCATGCCGGGGGCATTGCTTGGCTGGCGACGCGTCAACTGAACCGGTAGCGGGTCGTCAGCCTGGACCCAGTAGGCGAGGGTATTGCCCAGGTCCATCAGCGGATCACCGAGCGTGGTCAGTTCCCAGTCCAGTACGCCGATGATGTTCATCGGGTTGTCAGGATCGAGGATCACATTGTCGAAGCGATAGTCATTATGCACGATGCTAGAGGTGGGCGAGTCGGCGGGCATTTTGTCTGCCAGCCAGGCCTGGACCTGCTCCCAGGCCGGGGCGTCCGGGGTTCGCGCTTTTTCATAACGCTCGGTCCAGCCCGAAATCTGCCGCTGCACGTAACCCTGGGGCTTGCCCAGATCACCCAGGCCGCACGCCTGGAAGTCAACGCGGTGCAAGTCCACCAGTTTGTTGATGAAGCTCTTGCACAGGTCTTCGGTCTGTCGTGCATCCAGCGCCAGCTCGGACGGCAGGTCAGAGCGCAGGATGATCCCCTTGACGCGCTGCATCACGTAAAACTCCGAGCCGATTACCGATTCATCCGTGCAGTGCAGGTACGCTTGCGGGCAATAGGGGAAGGCATTCCTGAGCTGATTGAGAATGCGATATTCACGACCCATGTCATGTGCCGATCGCGCCTTGTGTCCGAACGGTGGGCGCCGCAGCACCAACTCGCGCTCGGGGTACTGAATAAGATAGGTCAGGTTCGATGCGCCACCGGGGAACTGACTGATCGCCGGGGTGCCATGCAGATCCGCCAGATGCGCCTTCAGGTACGGATCTATCAGAGAGGCGTCCAGTTCTTCGCCACTGCGAATCCCGGTGGACTGGTCAGTCAGTGCCATGCGTATACCTTATGTTTATTATCGTCAGCTCAAACTATTGACTAATCTAATGATCGTCCGATCCGCGAGCAAGCTCGCGGCAGCGTTATAGACTAGCGTGTTGCCGGGCAATCAGCGGCTCTGATTGCTGCTTTGTACAGAACGGCACAGACAAAAAAACCGAAGCCGGCGGGGCTTCGGTTTTTTGGTGGTGCAGCCTGCAAAGTGCCAGGTGTTTACACCGGGAACAGTTCGCTGAGCTTCATGGCCAGCATCATGTCGCCTTCGGCGCGCAGCTTACCGCCCATGAACGCCTGCATGCCATCAGTCTCGCCGCTGACGATGCCCTTGAGGGTTTCGCTGTCCATTACCAGGGTCACGTTGGCGTCAGGGTTTTCGCCTTCCTGCAATTCGCAGGTGCTGTCCTTGACGATCAGGGCGTAGTGTTTGTCTTCGTCGGTAATATTGAAGCCGAAGACCAGGTCCAGACCGGCAGCAGCAGCCGGGTTGAACTTGTTCTTCATGGTTTGTACGGCGTCTGCTACTGAGGTCATGTCTTGATCCTTTTGTGGTGAGTACTAGCGTCCGCAAGGACGTGATTGGCCGAGCTCAGCGATAGGTAATGAGCTCCGGCATCTTCAGCAGTTGCAAATGTGTGTAACCGTTGAAGGAAGCCAGGGTAACGTCGTTGCCTTTGAATTTGAGCTGATGCAGAGAAGTGTTGACGATATGCCAGTGCAGCTCCAGTGCCTTTGCTGCAGGCATTCCGGTAACAAGGTGGAGCAGGGCGGTAATGGTGCCGCCGGAGGTGAACACGGCAATACGCTCATGCGGACCTGCGTCCTGAAGAATTCTGTCCAGGCCTGCCTTGACGCGGTCCACGAAACCTTGCCAGCTTTGCAGCCCCGGCGTGTCGTGCTCGCCACTCAGCCAGCGTTTGGTGATCAGGTTGAACAACCGATGAAACCCTGCGGGGTTGCCAGCGACGTCGCGCAGAATATCCAGCGCCTGCGGCTCATCGACAAGCATCGTGGGTATCAACGCCCTGATCACGCCTTCAGCGTCGAATTCATCGAAAGCGCTGTCGAGCTGCACGGGAGGCGTTTCGATACCTGCTTCGGTGTACTGGCCCAGCACATGCTGTGCGGTATCTTTCTGGCGCAGAAGCTCACCCGATACACACCGGTCAAAGGTTATGCCCGACTGCGCGAGGTGAGCACCCAGCACCTGTGACTGACGAACACCCATAGGCGACAGTACGTCGTAATCGTCTGCACCAAATGAGGCCTGGCCATGTCGTATCAGGTAGATGCTGCCCACGTCCGTGTCGTCTCGGTACGTTGAAGGTCGGTCGAGGTTATGAGGGATGCCGGGCGACTGTCAATGAAAAAACATACGCTCGTTTGAAATCATCGTTTTAATGGTTTGTAACGCCTCGATAGCTGGTGCGTCGCACAGGGCGTCGGTATGCTGCATTCATTGCGGCCCTTGATTGGTAAGGGCCTGACGCAAATGAGGGATATTCGTGGATTTCGTTGTCGATTACGCAAGTTTTCTGGCTAAAACCGTGACGCTGGTAATCGCTATCGTGGTGGTGCTGGTTGCCATTGCGTCCATGCGTGGGAAGGGGCGTCGCAAAACGGCGGGGCAGCTCCAGGTCACCCGGCTCAATGACTTCTATAAAGGCCTGCGTGAGCGGCTTGAGCAATCCTTGCTCGACAAGGAGCGCCTCAAGGCACTGCGCAAAGAGCAGGGCAAGGCCCTGAAAAAAGAAAAAAAGCAGGCCGAGCCCAAAGCCCGTGTCTATGTGCTGGATTTCGACGGTGACATCAAGGCCTCGGCCACTGAAAGCATGCGTCATGAAATTACCGCGCTGCTGACGCTGGCCACCGACAAGGACGAAGTGGTCCTGCGTCTGGAAAGCGGTGGCGGTATGGTGCACAGCTACGGTCTGGCGTCCTCGCAACTGGCGCGCATCCGGCAGGCCGGTATTCCGCTGACCGTATGCATCGACAAGGTCGCGGCCAGTGGCGGGTACATGATGGCCTGCATCGGCAACAAGATCATCAGCGCACCCTTCGCCATTCTCGGGTCCATCGGCGTTGTTGCGCAGTTGCCCAACGTCAATCGACTGCTGAAGAAGCACGACATTGATTTTGAAGTGCTGACCGCAGGCGAATACAAACGAACCCTGACGGTGTTCGGCGAAAACACCGAGAAGGGTCGCGAGAAATTCCAGCAGGACCTGGACATCACCCACGACCTGTTCAAGAACTTCGTTGCCAGCTACCGCCCGCAATTGTCCATCGACGAAGTGGCGACGGGCGAGGTATGGCTCGGCATGGCCGCGGTCGATAAACTGCTGGTCGACGAACTCAAGACCAGCGACGAGTACCTGGCCGAGCGCGCCAAGGATGCCGACGTGTTCCACCTGCACTACGTGCAACGCAAAAGCCTTCAGGAACGCATGGGAATGGCAGCTGCAACCTCGGCGGACCAACTGGCTGCTAAGTGGTGGGGACGTTTGACTCAGCAGCGGTTTTGGTAGGTGTGGATGGCAAGGTGGCCTGAGTCGAGCCTCAAGTTACCCGATATCACAGAACCGCTGTGTGACGCAGAGCGTCACGAACTGCATGCCGACGCGGAGCGTCGGCACGATCGTCATTAGTATCTAAGCCGTGCTTTAGCCACCTGCTTTAAAGTGCTTTTCAACCGAAGGAACCCGACGAAGTCGGGCCGGAAACAGGAGCGAGGACTTTGCCTGCTTTGGTCCCTCAAAGTAGGGCGCCGAGAGGCGAAAAGGGGGCTTGAGTCTTATCTGAATCTACCTGACATCGAAGAACCCTTTTGTGACGCGCAGCGCCACAAACGAGGGCGCAGAGCGCCCACAACTGCGTTCCCACACCGGAGCGTGGGAACGATAGTCATCTTATGTGAGCGATGACTCAAAGGTGCCTGAATCAGCGGCGCCGGAACAGCGGTAGCGGCTCATCGGTTGCAGCCTGATAGGTGACCGAGAAGTCCTTGAGACCTTCCAGCGCTTCATACGGATCCTTGTCGGCACGTACCGCAAACGCATCGAAGCCACAGCGGCGCATGTAGAACAACTGATCGCGCAACACGTCGCCGATGGCGCGCAATTCGCCCTTGTAGCCAAAACGATCACGCAACAGGCGCGCGTTCGAGAAGCTACGACCGTCAGTGAACGCCGGAAAGTTCAGGGCGATGACCTGAAACTGGTCCACATCTGCGCCAATCTCTTCAGCTTCTTCATCACTGTCCAGCCATACGCCAAGGCCGCCGTCACGTGCCTTGAGTGCGTGAGCGTGTTCACGCCACAGCGCCAGCGGCACGATCAGGTCATCAGCGTTCGACAGGCTGTCAAAGGTGGTTTCCTTCGGCAACAGGTGCCAGGTTTCATCAATGACTTCGTTGTTCTTAATGATTCGCTGCATAGACGCGCTCCTTGAAAGGGTCAATGCCAATACGTTGGTAGGTGTCGATAAAGCGCTCGTCTTCGGTACGTTTTTCAACGTAGACGTCGATCAGCTTCTCGATCACGTCCGGCATCGCCTCCTGGGCAAAGGAAGGACCGAGGATCTTGCCGAGGCTCGCATCGCGGCTGGCACTGCCGCCGAGTGAGACCTGGTAGAACTCTTCACCTTTCTTGTCCACGCCCAGCACGCCGATATGGCCGACATGGTGGTGGCCGCAAGCGTTCATGCAGCCGGAAATGTTCAGGTCCAGCTCGCCGATATCGAACAGGTAGTCCAGATCGTCGAAGCGGCGCTGGATGGATTCTGCAATCGGAATCGATTTGGCGTTGGCCAGCGAGCAGAAATCCCCGCCAGGGCAGCAGATGATGTCGGTCAGAAGACCAATGTTCGGTGTGGCAAAACCATTGTCGCGCAGCTCGTTCCACAGAGTGAACAGCTCGGCCTGCTCGACGTCGGCCAGGATGATGTTCTGCTCGTGGGAAGTGCGCAGTTGACCAAAGCTGTAGCGATCGGCCAGATCGGCGATTGCGTCCAGCTGCTTGTCGGTCACGTCGCCCGGCGCAACGCCGGTTGGCTTGAGCGACAGGGTCACAGCAATGTAGCCAGGCTTTTTATGGGCCAGCACATTGCGTTGACGCCAGCGAGCGAAGCCTGGGTGCTGAGCGTCCAACGCTGCCAGTTCGGCGTGCTGGTCGCTGAGAGCCTTGTATTGCGGGTCGACGAAGTGCCGGGAAACGCGCTGCACTTCGGCTTCGGTCAGGGTGGTCTGACCGCCACGCAAGTGAGCCATTTCGGCGTCTACCTTGGCGGCAAAAACTTCAGGCGTCAGTGCCTTGACCAGAATCTTGATCCGCGCCTTGTACTTGTTGTCGCGACGGCCATAACGGTTGTAGACCCGCAGGATGGCGTCGAGATAACTCAGCAGGTCCTGCCACGGCAGGAACTCGTTGATGAAGGCACCAACAACCGGCGTACGGCCAAGACCGCCACCCACCAGGACACGGAAGCCCAGCTCGCCGGCTTCGTTGCGCAACGGCTCAAGACCGATGTCATGCACTTCGATGGCGGCGCGATCACTGGTCGAGCCGTTGATTGCGATCTTGAACTTGCGCGGCAGGTAGGCAAACTCCGGGTGGAACGTGGTCCACTGACGGACGATTTCGCACCATGGACGTGGGTCCACCAGCTCGTCTGCGGCAACACCGGCAAACTGGTCGGTGGTCACGTTGCGCAGGCAGTTGCCGCTGGTCTGGATCGCGTGCATCTGCACGGTCGCCAGTTCAGCGAGAATATCCGGTACATCTTCAAGCGCAGGCCAGTTGAACTGTACATTCTGGCGGGTACTGATGTGCGCGTAACCCTTGTCGTAGTCACGGGCAATTTTGGCCATCATGCGCGCCTGACGCGAGGTCAGCTGGCCGTATGGAACCGCCACACGCAACATCGGCGCAAAGCGCTGTACATAAAGACCGTTTTGCAGGCGCAACGGTCGAAATTCTTCTTCGCTCAGTTCCCCGGCCAGATAGCGTCGGGTCTGATCCCGGAACTGCTTGACGCGGTCCTCGATGATCTTCTGATCGTAATCGTCGTATACGTACATATAGGTCCTGTTCTCAGGCTTCGTCATGAAGCAGGGCAGCTGCGTCAGTCCAGGCACACACCCGTCACTCGCGGTAGCCTGCTTCATCTGGTCAATTCTGCGCGCACGGCCGCGCACTCCGTCGGGAGCGAAGGCGACGATAGCAGTTTGCAGATATCGATAAAAGTGATGTTTATATATATGCAAATCACTAAAAGCGATAAGCAAAAAAGGTTTGATCATATCCCTGCTTGCCGTGTGGGCAAGACTCGACTTAACTGTGCATTGACCGATGCCGAATGAGTGTCGTAACCCTTCCTTTCATATGCAATCACCCATAAGACCGACAAGAGGCGATGCGATGAGCAAGCACCCGAAAGTAACCAAGCCGGGCAGATCCGTGGACACCTGGGCCATTCTGTTCATTGTGATACTGGCCGTGGGCGCCGCGATGTTCTGGGCCAGCAGCCAGTGACAGGCTGAACAAAGAATTTGCCGGAGTCTCCAGAACCTTGCTGTAGCAGCCGATAACTCGCGTGTAGCGATAAATTCCTGCTACTTCAAGGTTCGTTGATATGAAGGCGCTATTTGTTGGCTGGCTGGTGCTATCCGGCTTTCTGTGGACCGGATCTGCATGTGCTGCCTCGGTGGTATTTCTGAGTCCCGGTACAGAAACCGATGGCTATTGGCAGAGCCATGCCCGGGTGATGCAGACGGCCGCCGATACCACCGGTATGTCGCTCAAAATTCTCTATACCGACCGTGACACCCGCAAATTGCTGGCCATGGCGCGCGAGACGCTGCAAGGGTATGTACGTCCGGATTACCTGATGTTTTCCAATGAGCTGAATGTCGCCCCTGAAATCCTGCGTATGTCTACAGGCAGCGGGGTCAAGCTGTTTGCCGTCAACAATACACTGACGGCGGATCAGATTCGTATTCTGGGTGATCTGCCGTCGCGTTATCCGGATTTCATTGGCAGCCTGGTCGGCAACGACGAGCAGGGCGGTTACCTGACGGCGAAAAGGCTTATCAGCCTTGCTCAGCCGGTCATGGATGGTCAGGGGCTTGAAATGCTCGCGTTCTCCGGCACTAACACTACGCCAGTGTCCCTGTTGCGTGAAAAAGGCATGCTGCGCGCCCTGTCAGAGCACCCGGAGGTGCACTTGCGGCAAATTGCGTTGGGAGGATGGCGTCGGGATCGCGCACTTGAGCAGGCGCGCGTGTTGTTCAAACGCTATCCGCAGACACGCCTGGTGTGGGCTGCCAACGAGCAAATGGCGTTCGGTGCGATGGATGCATTGCGGGAACAAGGCGGCAAACCGGGTGAAGATGTGTTGTTCAGCGCCATCAATGGCACCTCGCTTTCATTGCAGGCCCAGCTCAATGGCAACCTGAGCGTGGTTGCTACCGGGCATTTCACCCTGGGCGGATGGGCAATCATCCTGTTGCACCGCTATGACACTGCCCAGCGGCAAGCCCGGCAACAGGTCGGCGCACGCACTATCGATGTGTTGCACCTGGTCGAGCCGCAGGACACGCAACGCTTTCTGAACGCAACCCGCGAGGAGAGCTACCGGCTTGATATCCAGGCATTCAACGTGGGGGCTTTTGGCGAGGACTCACCATTTTCTCTGAAAAGCATGTTGCCGCCTGATCGCCCAGGCGGCAAGTAACCGGTCAGTGCTTACTCGTCATAACCCAGGTTGGGTGCCAGCCAGCGCTCGGTGACGCTCAGGTCCTGGCCTTTGCGGGCGGTGTAGCTTTCGACCTGATCCTTATCCACCTTGCCTACCGCAAAGTACTGCGCCTGAGGATGGGCAAAGTACCAGCCGCTGACGGCCGCAGCCGGGAACATTGCGTAGTGCTCGGTCAGGAACACGCCGCTTTTGCCGGGCGTATGTTCGGGTGTGCCTTCCGGCAGCGGGTCGAGCAGGGCGAACAGGGTGCCTTTTTCGGTGTGATCGGGGCAGGCCGGGTAGCCAGGAGCCGGACGAATGCCCAAGTATTGCTCCTTGATCAACGCCTCGTTGTCCAGCGCCTCGTCTTTGGCGTAACCCCAGTATTCCTTGCGCACCTGCTGGTGCAGCCATTCGGCACAGGCTTCAGCCAGACGGTCGGCGAGAGCCTTGACCATGATCGAGTTGTAGTCGTCGCCCTTGTCCTGATAGGCCTTGGCAACTTCTTCGGCACCAATGCCGGCGGTGGTGATGAAGCCACCGATGTAGTCGGTCAGGCCACTGTCTTTCGGTGCGACGAAGTCGGCCAACGAGAAATTCGGCTTGCCGTCAGGCTTTATGGTCTGCTGGCGCAGGTGATGCAGCTTCGCCAGCGGCTTGCCGTCGTCGCCGTAAACTTCCAGATCATCATCATTGATTTGGTTGGCTGGCCAGAAGCCGAACACCGCACGGGCGCTGATCAGTTTCTCGTCGATCAGCTTGCGCAGCATCTGGGTGGCGTCCGCATACAGCGCGGTGGCCGCTTCACCAACTACCTCGTCGGTCAGGATGCGCGGGTATTTACCGGCCAGGTCCCAGGAGATGAAGAACGGCGTCCAGTCGATGTACTCGGCCAGCACGTTCAGGTCGATGTCCTGCAAGACCCGCGTTCCGGTGAAGGTCGGTTGGGCAGGGGTATAGTTTTCCCAGTCGAATTGCGGCTTTTTCGCCACTGCCGCGCCATAACTCAAACGCTCGGTGCGCGCACTGCGTGCCGAGGTACGCTCACGTACTTCGACGTATTCCAGACGGGTCTTTTCGATGAAGGCCGGTTTCAATTCTTTCGACAGTAGCTGGGTCGCCACGCCCACCGCGCGTGAAGCGTCAGTGACGTAGATGACTGCGTCGTTGCTGTATTTAGGCTCGATCTTGACCGCCGTGTGCGCCTTGGAAGTGGTCGCGCCGCCGATCATCAAGGGCAGGTGGAAGTCCTGACGCTGCATTTCCCGGGCAACATGGACCATTTCGTCCAGCGATGGCGTGATCAGGCCTGACAGACCAATGATGTCGCACTTTTCGTCGCGCGCTACCTGAAGGATTTTCTCGGCAGGCACCATCACCCCGAGGTCGACGATGTCGTAACCGTTACAGCCCAGCACCACGCCGACGATGTTCTTGCCGATGTCATGGACGTCGCCCTTGACTGTGGCCATGAGGATCTTGCCCTTGGCTTCGGGTTTGTCGCCTTTTTCCAGCTCGATGAACGGGATCAGGTGCGCCACTGCCTGTTTCATGACCCGTGCGGACTTCACCACCTGAGGCAGGAACATCTTGCCTGCGCCAAACAGGTCGCCGACCACGTTCATGCCCGACATCAATGGGCCTTCAATCACCTCAATGGGGCGATTGAAAGCAAGACGCGACTCTTCGGTGTCCTGCACGATATGAGTAGTGATGCCCTTGACCAGCGCATGCTCCAGCCGCTGATTGACCGGCCAGCTGCGCCATTCTTCGGTTTCGGCTTCCTTGACGCTGCCATCGCCCTTGAACTTGTCGGCAATTGCCAGCAGTGCGTCGGTGCCTTCGGGGTTGCGGTTGAGCACCACGTCTTCGACGCAGTCACGCAGTTCGGCCGGGATCTGGTCGTAGATTTCCAGCTGGCCGGCGTTGACAATGCCCATGCTCAGGCCGTTGCGGATCGCATGCAGCAGGAACACCGAGTGGATCGCCTCGCGCACCGGGTTGTTGCCGCGGAACGAGAACGAAACGTTGGATACTCCACCCGAGGTCAGGGCATACGGCAGCTCGTCACGGATGTAGGCGCAGGCGTTGATGAAGTCCACGGCATAATTATTGTGCTCTTCGATACCGGTGGCGATGGCGAAGATGTTCGGGTCGAAGATGATGTCTTCTGGCGGGAAGCCCACTTCGTTGACCAGAATGTCGTAGGAGCGCTTGCAGATTTCCTTTTTACGCGCCTCGGTGTCGGCCTGCCCCTGTTCATCGAAGGCCATCACCACCACGGCCGCACCATAGCGCTTGCACAGGCGCGCGTGATGGATGAACTGCTCGACGCCTTCCTTCATGCTGATGGAGTTGACGATGCCCTTGCCCTGGATACATTTGAGACCGGCCTCGATCACTTCCCACTTGGAGGAGTCGATCATGATCGGTACGCGGGAAATGTCCGGCTCGCCTGCGATCAGATTGAGGAAGGTCACCATGGCCTTCTTCGAGTCGAGCATCCCTTCGTCCATGTTGATGTCGATCACCTGGGCGCCGGCTTCGACCTGCTGCAGGGCGACTTCCAACGCTTCGGTGTAGTTGTCTTCACGAATCAGACGGGCAAAGCGGGCAGAGCCAGTGATGTTGGTGCGCTCGCCGACGTTGACGAACAGCGACTGACGATCAATGGTGAACGGCTCCAGGCCCGACAGGCGGCAGGCTTTTGGAATGTCCGGAATTTCGCGTGGCGCGTAGCCCGAAACAGCCTCTGCAATCGCCTTGATGTGCGCTGGCGTCGTACCGCAGCAGCCACCGACGATGTTCAGGAAGCCGCTTTGCGCGAACTCTTCGATGATCTTCGCCGTCTGGCTCGGCAGCTCGTCGTATTCGCCAAAGGCGTTGGGCAGACCGGCGTTGGGGTGCGCAGATACATGGGCGTTGGCCTTGTTGGCCAGCTCTTGCAGGTAAGGGCGCAGCTCGCTGGCACCCAGTGCGCAGTTCAGGCCGACCGAGATTGGTTTGGCGTGGCTGATCGAGTTCCAGAAGGCTTCTGTGGTCTGTCCCGACAGGGTGCGTCCCGACGCATCGGTGATGGTCCCGGAAATCATGATCGGCAGTTCAAAACCCACTTCTTCGAACACGCCCTGCACGGCAAAGATCGCCGCCTTGGCGTTAAGGGTGTCGAAAATGGTTTCGATCAGGATCAGGTCGGCACCGCCCTCGATCAGCCCCTTGGTGGCTTCGCTGTAGTTCTCGACCAACTCGTCGAATGTGACGTTGCGATAGCCAGGGTTGTTGACGTCCGGCGACAGCGAGCACGTGCGGCTGGTAGGGCCGAGCACGCCGGCGACGAAGCGTGGCTTGTCCGGGGTTTCAAGGGTCTTGGCATCTGCGACCTTGCGCGCCAGGCGTGCGCCTTCGACGTTCAGCTCGTAGACAATCGACTCCATACCGTAGTCGGCCTGGGAGACCTGAGTGGCGTTGAAGGTATTGGTTTCAAGGATGTCGGCGCCGGCATCCAGATAAGCCTTCTCAATGGCGCCGATCACGTCAGGGCGGGTCAGGATCAAAAGGTCGTTATTGCCCTTCACATCGCTTGGCCAATCGGCGAAGCGCTTGCCCCGATAATCCTGCTCTTCAAGCCTGTAGCTCTGAATCATGGTGCCCATGCCGCCATCGAGGATCAGAATCCTCTGTTTCAGAGCAGTGAGAAAGGCTTGATGGCGGGCGCTGCGGTCAGACATGGGGGCTACCTTGAGAAGGTCGATACTTTAAAGGACGGGATGATAGCAAACCGGAACGGTTTTGGTGGTGCTGCGGCTTTTGCATGAAAATCATTCATGTTGGAGTCGATTACGGCCTTGTAGAATTGTCCGATTTTAATAGCAGAGCCTACGGGATATGCCGCACCGTTTGTTGGCAAGCATCGCCTTGCTTTTTATATGCTGTGCTGCACAGGCCCAGACAACTTCAGCCACACCGGCAACCCCGGCTATTTCCTACGTAAAGGATATTCAGCCGATCCTTACCGAGAAATGCGTTGCTTGCCATGCCTGCAACGACGCTCCCTGCCAGTTGAACCTGGGCAGCGGGGAAGGCGTGAGCCGTGGTGCCAGCAAGATCCCGGTCTACCAAGGCGAGCGCAGTGAGGCGGTAGCGCCAACCCGACTGTTTTATGATGCGCGTGATACCGAGGCTTGGCGCGGCAAGGGTTTTTACTCGGTGCTGGAGGCCCAGGGCAGTCAGGCAGCCCTGATGGCGCGCATGCTCGATCTGGGGCGCAGCGCGCCGTTGCCGGCCAACAGCAAAATTCCGGACGAGATCGCACTGGGCATCAATCGCGAAAATATCTGCCCGCTGCCCGGCGAATTCAACGCCTATGCCGCAGCTCATGCGCAACAAGGCATGCCACTGGCGGTCGCCGGCCTGACCGATGCCGAATACCAGACCCTGCAGCGCTGGCTGGCTGCCGGTGCGCCGGTGGAGCAGCAGACCATTACCCTGAGTGTCACCGAGGCCGCGCAGATCAATGCCTGGGAGGCGCAGCTCAACGAGCCTGGCGCGAATCAGGCGCTGGTCGGTCGCTGGCTGTTCGAGCACCTGTTCCTGGCGCACATCTATTTCGAGGGTAGTGAGGCGGGGCACTTCTTCCAGTGGGTGCGCTCGCGAACTCCGAGCGGCAAACCTGTGGACCTGATCGCTACCCGTCGTCCCGACGACGATCCGGGCAGCGACTTCTATTACCGGTTGATCCCCGTGCAAGGTGTGATCGTTCACAAGACCCACATTACCTACGCCATGAGCCCGCAGAAACTGGCGCGGGTCAGGCAGTTGTTCTACGGGGCCGACTGGAAAGTCAGCGCATTGCCGGGTTACGGCCCTGGCCATCGTGCCAATCCGTTTCTGACCTTCGAAGCCATCCCTGCGGCGGCGCGTTATCAGTTCATGCTCGACAACGCCGAGTATTTCGTTCGTACGTTCATTCGCGGGCCGGTCTGTCGCGGGCAGATCGCCACAGACGTGATTCGCGATCAATTCTGGGTGCTGTTCCAGGACCCGTCGCACGATCGCTACATCACCGATGCGACGTATCGCGGGGAGGTCACGCCATTGCTGGCCATGCCGGGTCAGAACGATGACGTGGGCAGCGTGCTGGGCCTGTGGCTGTCCTACCGCGACCGACGCAATGAGTATGAAGACCTGCGCCGCGACAGTTACGCGAAAATGCCAGCGCCGGGGTGGAGCACGCTGTGGGCTGGCAATGACAATGCCTTGCTGACCGTTTTCCGTCATTTCGACAGCGCTTCGGTCAATAAAGGCTTGATCGGCGACGTGCCGCATTCCATGTGGTTGTTCGACTTCCCGCTGCTGGAACGCACCTATTATCAGTTGGCGGTGAACTTCGATGTCTATGGCAACGTTTCACATCAGGCACAGACCCGGCTGTATTTCGATTTGATCCGCAACGGCGCTGAAATCAACTTCCTGCGCCTGATGCCTGCCGATCGCCGGGAAGACATACTCAGCGATCTTTATCAGGATGGCGGCAAGATCAAGATGTGGCTGGATTACCAGAAGATCGACGACGATACGCCGACAGGTATCAAGCTCGATGAAAAGGCCGCGCAGCGCGACTTTGCGTTCAAGCTGATCGAGCGTTCCGGCAGCCTGAATGCCGCGCCTGATCCGATCAATCGCTGCAGCGGGGCCTATTGCTCCAGGCCGAACCTCGATAGCAGTTTTGCCCAGGCGGAACAGGCACTGAGCCGTTTGACGTCACGCCCGGCGGCGGGCCTGAAAGTCATCGATCAATTACCGGAAGCAAGCATGCTGCGTATCGAGGGCAGCAACGGCAAACGCATGATCTACAGCATGCTGCGCAACCGTGCACACAGTAATGTCGCGTTTCTGCTGGGCGAGTCTTATCGCTATATCCCGGGGCTGGACACACTGACAGTCTATCCGGGCGTACTCAGCAGTTACCCGAACTTCATGTTCAACATTCCTGTCACGCAGGTGCCTGCTTTTGTCGACGCCATGCAGCAGAGCAAGGACCAGGCAAGCTTTGAGCAGATCGTCCAGCGTTGGGGCGTGCGGCGGACTCATCCGTTGTTCTGGACCTACTTCCACGATCTGAATCGCTATATTCAGGAAACTGAACCGCATGAAGCAGGCGTGCTGGATATGAACCGCTACGAGAACCTTTAAAACCGGCGTCATTCAACCGCAGGCCATATAAAACATGGCCTGCGGCCATCGTTACTTCCTGAACGAAATGTATCTTGCGCGACCTTTTTTCCAAAAAGGTGGTCCGAAATGGTGCGCGTCATAGGCCGGTTTATTCAGCGGCTCATGATTGAAAGTCAGGAAGTAGAGGTTTTTTGTGATGTTGATTTCAGTTCAGGCGCTACGGGCGTTCGCAGCGTGGGTCGTGGTGTGTCATCACTTCATGCAGATTTTTTTCGATTTCAAGGCGAGCAGCCCGGTAGGGCAGTTCTTTGTCTCGAAGGGCGCGGTCGGCGTTGATATCTTCTTCGTCATCAGTGGTCTGGTTATCTTTTTGTCTACGCAGAACAGCGATATGCCTGCACGGCGCTTCATTCTGCATCGTCTGATTCGCATCGTTCCGGCCTACTGGCTGTACACCGCCGCCATGGCGTTGTTGTTGCTGATTGCAGCGCCGATGCTCCCGCATCAGGTCATCGGCTGGCAGAACTTCCTCTTGTCACTGGTATTCATTCCTTCCGAAAACCCCGGTGGTTATGGCCTCTACCCAACGCTTAACGTCGGCTGGACGCTCAACTATGAGATGTTTTTCTACCTGCTGTTCTCGATGGTGTTCCTCTTCCAACAGCGTCACCGGCCGCTGATCATTGCCGCAGCGCTGTTTGCGGTCAGCGAGGTTCTGGCTCGCGCCGGGCTGATCAGCCGCTTCTACGGCAACGACATCATTTACGAATTCCTGCTGGGGATCGGCATCGGCATTCTCTATCGCCGTGGCTGGATCAAACAGGCGCTATGGCTGCCGCTGGCGGGCATTGCGGTAGGGCTGTATGCGATCAATAACCTGACCAACGAGCAGCGTCTGCTCAACTGGGGCCTGCCGAGTGCCTTGATCGTACTATCGTGCATCTCGCTGGAACCGTATTTCCAAGGCAACAGGCTGCTCAAGGTACTGGGCGACTGCTCGTACTCGGTCTACCTGCTGCATGTGTTGGTGCTGTACGGCGGGTTGCTGATGGCGCAACGCTTTGGCCTCAGTCCTTATGTGGTGTTCGCGTTCTGTGTGCCGATTATCGCCATCGGTGCCTGGGTCAGTTATGAATGGATCGAGAAGGGCCTTTACCGACGGATGAAGAGCTGGCTGGACGGGCGCCGAGCGGTCAGCCAGGCGCAGGCATTAACCTGACAAAAATACTAGGACTTTGTGTGGCGGTGCCGATTGGCGTAAACTGCCAGCACGTCTGCGAGGAATTTTCATGACCGCTATCACTATTACCGATGCCGCCCACGATTATCTGGCCGATCTGCTGGAAAAGCAGAACACCCCGGGCATTGGCATCCGCGTATTTATTACCCAGCCCGGCACTCAATACGCTGAAACCTGCATTGCCTACTGCAAGCCGGGTGAAGAAAAGCCGGAAGACAAGGCTATCGGCCTGAAGAGCTTCACAGCCTGGATCGATGGTTTCAGCGAAGCCTTTCTGGATGATGCCGTGGTTGACTACGCCACTGATCGCATGGGCGGCCAGTTGACCATCAAGGCACCAAACGCCAAGGTGCCGATGGTTAATGCCGACAGCCCGATCAACGAGCGCATCAATTATTATTTGCAAACCGAGATCAATCCGGGCCTTGCCAGTCACGGTGGCCAGGTCACGCTTATCGATGTGGTCGAAGAAGAGGCGAAAAACATTGCCGTTCTGCAATTCGGTGGCGGTTGCCAGGGTTGCGGTCAGGCTGATGTCACGTTGAAGGAAGGTATCGAGCGTACGTTGCTTGAGCGCATTCCCGAGCTGTCGGGCGTTCGCGATGTGACTGACCATACGCAGAAAGAAAACGCTTACTACTAAGCCGTTCTCTGCTGCGCAAAACGCCCTGACTGTTCAGGGCGTTTTCGTGTGCGGCCGTCGCTGATGGTCAGGTCAGTTCCACCAGTACTGCGCCTTCGTTGACCATCTCTCCCTCATGGCAGTAAAGCGCTGTGACAACGCCGGCACTGGCAGCGCGGATGCTGTGTTCCATCTTCATGGCCTCCAGCACCACCAGTTGCGCCCCGATCTCGACCGCCTGACCCACGTCAACCAGCACGCGCACGATGCTGCCATTCATGGGCGCTGTCAGGCCGCCATGCTGGCCATAACCGGCATCGGCCTGCGCGATGGGGTCAAGTCGGGTGATGATGTGCAGGTCGCCTTGCCATTTGAGGTAAAGCGCATCGCCACGGCGTATCGCCAGATGTGAGCGGCGCACGCCGTTGTGTTCGACAGTCAGATGCTCGTTGCTGAGTTTGAACGGTGAGTCGCTGCTGTTGCGCAGGTAGACGGTTCGGGTTTGACCATTGCAGTTCAGTCGCAGATCCGTCTCTGCAGGCAGGCCTGCGCGAAAGCCTGTCGTGACCGCCCAGGGCGAGTGCAGGTCGGCTTGATCGACGCGTGCCGTTTCGCTCTGGCTGAAGGCCTCGGCGGCGGCCTGCCAGAGTTCCTCACATAGTTCACCCGCTTGCGGCAGCAATTGATCCTGATGGCGGGGGATGAAGCCAGTGTCCAGTTCAGTGGCGGCAAACGCCGGATGGGCGATAATTCTGCGCAAAAATGCCAGGTTGGTTCTGACACCGCCCACTGCGAACTCATCCAGCATGCCGAGCAGGCGCAAACGGGCCTGCTCACGGTTTTCGCCCCAGGCAATCAGCTTGCCGAGCATGGGGTCGTAGAAGGGTGAAATGTTGTCGCCCTCGCTAACGCCGCTGTCCACACGCCTGCCGGAGCCAGACGTGGATTCTCTGTAGAGCGCCAGCGTGCCGGTTGCGGGCAGAAAATCGTTGGCCGGGTCTTCGGCATATAGCCGGACCTCAATGGCGTGGCCGATCAGTGGCACTTGTTCTTGAGTAATGGGCAGTGGTTCGCCTCTGGCCACCCGAATCTGCCATTCCACCAGATCCAGGCCTGTGATGTACTCGGTCACCGGGTGTTCGACTTGCAGGCGGGTATTCATCTCCATGAAGAAAAACTCGCCGCGCGCGTCCAGCAGGAATTCCACCGTGCCTGCGCCCACGTAACCGATGGCCTGTGCGGCCCTGACCGCCGCTTCACCCATGGCCTTGCGCAGTTCGGGTGTCAGGCCGGGCGCAGGTGCCTCTTCGACGACCTTCTGGTGTCGGCGCTGAATGGAGCAGTCGCGCTCATTGAGGTAGAGACAGTGACCATGGCGGTCGGCAAACACCTGAATCTCGACGTGGCGCGGGGTGAGGACGTATTTCTCCACCAGCATTCGCGCGTCGCTGAACGAAGAAAGCGCCTCGCGTTGAGCAGAGGCCAGCGCTTCGGCCAGTTCGCCGCTGTACTCCACCACCTTCATGCCTTTGCCGCCACCGCCTGCCGTGGCTTTCAACAGCACGGGATAACCGATGCGTTCAGCGGCGCTGCGGAACGTCTCGATGTCCTGCGCGTCGCCGTGATAGCCAGGCACCAACGGCACGCCAGCTTGATCCATCAGCGACTTGGCGGCAGATTTGCTACCCATGGCGTCAATGGCCGAGGCGGGTGGACCGAGGAAAATCAGCCCGACCTCTTCGATGGCGCGGGCAAAGTCGGCATTTTCGGACAAAAAACCATAACCGGGGTGAATCGCCTGCGCACCGCTTGCCCTGGCCGCATCGATAAGCTTGTCGATAGCCAGGTAGCTTTCTGCTGCCTTGCTGCCTCCAAGGTCCACACGGACATCAGCCTCACGGCTATGCCGAGCATCACGGTCAATGGCACTGTGCACGGCGACCGTGGTGAGCCCCATGGTTTTCGCGGTACGCATGATGCGACAGGCAATTTCACCGCGGTTGGCGATCAGCAGCGTGGTCAGCTCGGGAGTGCTCATGATTGCGAGTCCTTCTGTGATTCTTGCCGGGCTGCAAGCTTTGCTGGCGATTGATCGCAGCCTGGCTGCCAGGCGGATGTGCGTTTTTGCAGGAAGGCGCGCAGGCCTTCCTGGCCTTCGGCGCTGGTGCGGATGCGCGCGATGGCGCTTTCACAGTAGCGACGCAATGCAGGTGTGAGTTCGCCGCTGCCGACTTCGCGCAGCAACTCTTTGCTGACTCGCATGGCCTGAGGGCTATTGAGCAGCAGGTTGTCGACCCACTCCTGCGTGCGGGCTTGCAGGTCGGCAGCCGGGTAGCACTCGGCTATCAGCCCCATCTGCTGCGCTCGCTGGCCATCGAAACGCTCGGCGGTCAGCGCGTAGCGCCGCGCCGCGCGTTCGCCGATTGCCTGCACCACAAACGGACTGATAACCGCTGGAGCCAGGCCGATGCGTACTTCCGACAGGCAGAACTGCGCATCCGTTGCCGCAATGGCCATGTCGCAGCAACTGATCAGGCCAAGCGCTCCACCGAAAGCTGCACCTTGCACCACCGCAAGCGTCGGAATTTTCAATTTGGCGAGGCTGTACATCAGCTCTGCCAGTTCACGGGCATCGTCCAGATTGGTGTTGTAGTCCAGCTCTGCTGCCTGCTGCATCCAGGCCAGATCGGCACCCGCGCTGAAATGCCTGCCACGCCCGCGCACCAGCAGGAAGCGCAGGCTGGCATCACTTTGTACCTGGTCCAGCGCGAGGATCAGCTCGCGAATCATCTGCGCATTGAAGGCATTGTTCTTGTCCGCTCGATTCAGCCACAGCGTGGCGAAGCCACGTGGGTCGGTGATCAACTCTACGGTTGTGAATGAGGTCGACGTCATGGTGATTTCCCGTCTTACATCCGGAACAGGCCGAAGGTAGTAGGTTCGATGGGCGCATTGAGCGAGGCGGACAGGGCCAGCGCAAGAATGTCGCGGGTTTGTGCCGGGTCGATTACTCCGTCGTCCCACAGGCGGGCGCTGGAGTAATAAGGGTGGCCTTGATGCTCGTACTGATCGAGAATCGGCTGCTTCAGTTCGGCCTGCTGTTCGGCGCTGAAGGCCTGGCCGGCACGTTCCGCCTGCTCGCACTTGACCTGCACCAGCACGCCCGCTGCCTGCTCGCCACCCATCACGCCGATTCGCGCGTTGGGCCACATCCATAGAAAGCGCGGGTCGTAGGCGCGGCCACACATACCGTAATTTCCTGCACCGAAACTGCCGCCGATAATGACCGTGAACTTCGGCACCTTCGCGCAGGCAACGGCGGTCACCAGCTTGGCCCCATGCTTGGCGATACCCCCGGCTTCATACTTCTGACCGACCATGAAGCCGGTGATGTTCTGTAGAAAGAGCAGGGGAATTCCCCTCTGGCAGGCCAGTTCGATAAAGTGCGCGCCTTTCTGGGCGGCTTCAGCGAACAGGATGCCATTGTTGGCCAGAATCGCGATCGGGTAGCCATGCAGGCGGGCGAAGCCGCAGACCAGCGTGGTGCCAAACAACGCCTTGAATTCATCCAGTACCGAGCCATCCACCAAGCGCGCGATGACTTCGCGTACGTCAAACGGCTGTTTTGTGTCGGCTGGAATGATGCCGTACAGGTCCTCGCTGGCGTACAGCGGCGCAATGGGCGTGACAGCGTTCAACTGGCCCTGTTTGCGCCAGTTCAGATTGGCAATGCTGCGTCGCGCCAATGCCAGCGCGTGCTCGTCGCTGTCGGCATAATGGTCGGCCACCCCGGATGTGCGGCAATGCACATCCGCACCGCCCAAGTCTTCAGCGCTGACTATTTCGCCGGTGGCGGCTTTTACCAGTGGCGGGCCTGCGAGGAAGATGGTGGCTTGCTGGCGCACCATGATCGCTTCGTCGGCCATGGCTGGAACATAGGCCCCGCCTGCGGTACAGGAACCCATGACCACGGCAATCTGGGGAATGCCTTGTGCGCTCATGTTGGCTTGATTGAAGAAGATGCGCCCGAAGTGTTCGCGGTCCGGAAACACTTCGTCCTGGCGCGGTAGGTTGGCACCACCGGAATCCACCAGGTAGATGCACGGCAGGCGGTTTTGCTGGGCAATGGTCTGCGCACGCAGGTGCTTTTTGACGGTCAGCGGGTAATAGGAGCCACCTTTGACCGTCGCGTCGTTGGCGATGATCATGCATTCGACGCCCTCGACCCGGCCGATACCGGCAATTACCCCCGCGGCCGGAACCTCTTCGCCATACACCTGATGGGCGGCCAGTTGGCCGATCTCCAGAAACGGTGATCCGCTGTCCAGTAAACGGTTGATACGCTCACGGGGCAGCAACTTGCCGCGTGACGTATGGCGCTCCTGGGCCTTGGGCCCGCCGCCTTGGCGAACGATGCTCAGCAGCGTACGGAGTTCTTCGACCTGCTTGAGCAGCGCGGTGCGATTAAGGGCAAATTCCTGCGAGCGGACGTTGATGCGAGTCTGCAGAATAGTCATGGTAGCTCCGCAATCAACGGGTTTCGTTGAACAGTTCGCGACCGATGAGCATGCGCCGGATCTCGCTGGTGCCTGCACCGATCTCGTAGAGTTTGGCGTCGCGCAACAATCGACCGGCCGGGAACTCGTTGATGTAGCCATTGCCGCCCAGAATCTGGATGGCATCCAGCGCCATCTGCGTGGCGCGTTCGGCGCTGTAGAGGATCACGCCCGCTGCGTCCTTGCGCGTGGTCTCGCCACGATCACAGGCCTGGGCAACCGCATACAGGTAGGCGCGACTGGCGTTGAGCTGGGTGTACATGTCTGCGACCTTGCCCTGAATCAGCTGGAACTCGCCGATGCTCTGGCCAAACTGCTTGCGGTCGTGAATGTACGGCACCACCACGTCCATGCAGGCCTGCATGATGCCGGTCGGCCCGCCAGACAGCACCACCCGTTCATAATCGAGGCCGCTCATCAGGACTCTGACACCACCATCAAGCACGCCCAGCAGATTCTCTTCGGGCACCTCGACATCATCGAAAAAAAGCTCGCAGGTATTGGAGCCGCGCATGCCCAGCTTGTCGAACTTGCTGCCGCGGGAGAAGCCTTTCCAGTCCCGCTCGACGATGAATGCGCTGATGCCATGCGCAGCCTTTTGCAGATCGGTCTTGGCGTAGATCACATAGGTGTTGGCGTCCGGCCCGTTGGTGATCCAGGTCTTGCTGCCGTTGAGTACGTAGTGATCGCCGCGCTTGTCGGCGCGCAGCTTCATCGATACCACGTCCGAGCCTGCATTGGGTTCGCTCATGGCCAGCGCGCCAACGTGCTCGCCGCTGATGAGCTTGGGCAGGTATCGGGCTTTCTGTGCCGGGCTGCCATTGCGGTTGATCTGATTCACGCACAGGTTGGAGTGTGCGCCGTAGGAAAGCGCCACCGATGCCGAGCCACGGCTGATTTCTTCCATCGCCACCACATGCGCCAGATAACCCAGGCCTGCGCCACCGTATTCATCGCTGACGGTGATGCCGAGCACGCCCATCTCACCGAATTTGCGCCACATGTCGACAGGGAAAAGGTTGTCCTTGTCGATCTGCGCAGCGCGAGGGGCAAGCTCTGCGGCGACGAAGGATTGCAATTGATCGCGCAGCATGTCGATGGTTTCGCCCAGGGCGAAGTTCAGGCTGGGGTAACTCATGGGTAGCGTTCCTGTTTTATTCTTGGAGATGGTTCTATGTGGATTGGCCATGACCTTTACGTTAACGTAAACCTGCGGGTGTGTGCTGTCAATCAGGCTTGTGCGCGGAGGGTGGGGGAGGGTCGGGAGGCAAAAGCAAACGCTGGAAAGCACGAAGGGGAGCCTGGGCTCCCCTTCAAGGTATGTATCTATGCTCTTTTTTGTTTTTCGGGTGGCCTGTTGTTGTTTTTGGCGACCTGGCCCTTCACTGCTTTTTTGAGCGGTCCGCATGCGGGACCAAGAGCAAACGTATTTTTTTGAGCGCTGATCAAGCTTTCATCATGTTGATCCAACCAGTTCCGGAGCTGCCTCAGGGCAGTTTTGTTGTTCTCTGTCTGGCTGCAGAACGACTTGCAATGCAAGCAGTTCAGAAAAGCTGTCCACTTCAAAAAAATCTGTTAGCTACGTCTCTGTCCGTGTTGTTCTTGTTATGTCAGAGCCGGTACGTGTTGTTTTTATTGGGTTGCTGCGTGTTTTTATTTTTGTTGTACAAGTGATATAGCAGGACCCGTGCCAGTTTTTTAAAAGCCCCGTAATACCGGGAGCTGAACGTCTTTTTCGGGCATCGGGCCATCTGATTCGGTTGTCGAGTGTTTCCGTGTTACCCGTTTGTCTAGACTGGACGCGGGGCAGGGTAACACTGTGTGACAAGTTGTCGCACCCTGTTACCGACAGGTGACAGTCGTTAAGCAGACAACCGCGCCTTGGCCACGCGCGAGCCATTGCTGCGTTGCAGTACGTCGCAGATGCGCTGGCCTGCGGCAATGACCTGGTCCAGATCTACCCCGGTTTCAATGCCCATGCCCTGCAACATGTACAGCACGTCCTCGGTGGCAACATTGCCGCTGGCACCCTTGGCGTACGGACAGCCGCCGAGGCCTGCCACGGAACTGTCGAAGACCTGAATACCTTCCTCCAGGCTGGCGTAGATGTTCACCAGCGCCTGGCCGTAAGTGTCATGGAAGTGCCCGGCGAGCTTGCCACGCGGGATCTGCGCAGAGACAGCGTTGAACAATGCCCGCGTGGCACCCGGCGTGCCGGTGCCGATGGTGTCGCCCAGCGAAACTTCATAGCAGCCCATTGCGTAGAGTTCGTTGGCAACGGCGGAGACCTGCTGAGGCGAGACACTGCCCTCATAAGGACAGCCCAACACGCACGACACATAACCCCGAACCTGCACACCATGCATCCGCGCCGCCGCCATGATGGGCGCAAAGCGCTCCAGGCTTTCGCTGATCGAGCAATTGAGGTTACGTCGGGAGAACCCTTCGGTTGCCGCTGCAAACACCGCGACCTCTCTGACGCCCGCCACCAAAGCATCTTCGAACCCGCGCAGGTTGGGTGCCAGGGCAGAGTAGATAACGCCTTCACGCCGCTGGATATTTTCGAACACCTGGGCGGAGCCAGCCATCTGTGGCACCCATTTGGCCGAAACAAAACTACCGACTTCAATGTGGCTCAGTCCGGCTGCCGTCAGGTCATCCACCAGACGCACCTTGTCGCCGATACTGATGGGTTGTGCTTCATTCTGCAGGCCGTCACGCGGGCCGACTTCAACGATATTTACCTTTTGTGGAAGAAACATGGCAGCGCCTTGTGGTAGTCAGTGTGAAGTGGCAGCAGTTTTATCGAGCGCAGCCCGGCAACGCTCTTCGGCGGTGTCCAGCTCCAGTTGCATTTGCCGGATGTCCAGCAATTGTTGTTCGAGCTGTTCACGTCGTTCGGCGATCTTGCCGAGCATGGTCTGCAACTGTTTCTGGTTGCCACCGGCAGGGTCGTAGAGCGAGATCAGGTCCTTGCATTCAGCCAGCGAAAAACCGATGCGTTTGCCGCGCAGGATCAGTTTCAGGGTGACTTTGTCACGGGCCGTGTAGATGCGCTCCAGGCCCTTGCGTTCGGGGCAGAGCATGCCTTGCTCTTCGTAAAAGCGGATGGCGCGGGTGGTGATATCCAGCTCACGGGCGAGCTCGGAAATGCTGTAGGTCTGACTGTTCATGGTGTCGCTCGGCGAGGTATGCAGCACTCAACCTACGGCTTGCTTTACGTAAGCGTCAAGCAGAAGTCGTGTTGTCAGGGCGCGCCAAGAGGCGCCCGCCAGGTTAGAAACGACTTTAATAATTTAATATATTTTATTTGAAAACAATTACTTATTAGATTTATCTCATGCTTTATCGAGGCTCTGTTCCTGCGCCACGACTCGCTGTGAAAGCTCGATGATCTGCTCGCGCATCCAGCGGTTTGCCGGGTCCTGATCAGTGCTTTCATGCCAGTACAGATGGGTTTCGACCGAAGGCACATCGTTGACCGGCAGGTAGACATAGTGCAGATCGTTACGGCGGGCGAAGCGTTCCGGTATGGTCATGACCATATCGGTCTGCTGCAGCACCTGTGTCGCCATCAGGTAATGCTGCGAGCGCAACGCAATCCTGCGCTGAATGCCCATCTTGCCCAGCGCCAGGTCCACATGCCCCAGTCCGCTGCGCCGACTGGAAATATGGATGTGTGCCTGGCTCATGTAATCATCCAGCGTCAGCGTGGCCTTGTTCGCCAGCGGATGCGCCTTGCGCATGCCGCACACATAGCGGTCTTCCAGCAGCTTGACGTGGCGAACCTGCGGGTCGGTATTGAGCGGTGCATCCACGGCGAAGTCGAGGCGCCCGGCAGCCAGCTCCTTGGTGGTTTCCCGACGCTTGGACAGAAAGCTTTCGATGGTCACGGCAGGCGCAAGGCGCCGCAGCCGCTGGAACAGCGTCGGCAGGATCACGGCCTCGGTCAGGTCGGTCATGCTGATGCGGTAGTTCTTGTTGGCCTGCAACGGGTTGAATATACGGCTTTCCTGCACCGAGACCCTGAGCAATGAGAGTGCGTTGCGCACCGGGCCGATGATGTTTTGCGCCATCGGTGTCGGCACCATGCCTTGGGCCGTTCGCACGAACAGCGGGTCGTTGAAGGTCTCTCGCAGCCGCGCCAGTGCGTTGGACACCGCAGGCTGGGTAATGCCGACGATCTGCCCGGCCCGGGTCAGATTGGCTTCGGTGTAGATGGCGTCGAAGACAATGAAAAGATTGAGATCGACCTTGCTCAGGTTCATTGATGGGCGCCTCGTGCTGTTATTTTGATTCGCTGTTCGGCAGGCTGGGGACGCCGCAGCGGTGATGGATCATATATCGGTTATGAATGTTTATACACGCCGAGAATAGATTAGATAAATGTACGGCGTTTCTCTAGCATCAGGATCATGCATTCGACACCCTGATCGAGAAGGTAGTGGCCCATGGATTTCGCGTATTCCCCGAAGGTGCAGGCATTGCGTGAGCGCGTCACCGCGTTCATGGATGCATACGTTTATCCGGCCGAGCCGGTTTTCGAACAGCAAGTGGCCGAAGGCGACCGCTGGCAGCCCACCGCGATCATGGAAGAACTGAAAGCCCGTGCAAGAGCCGAGGGGTTGTGGAATCTGTTTTTGCCGGAGTCTGCGCTCGGTGCCGGCCTTAGCAATCTGGAATACGCGCCGCTGGCGGAAATCATGGGGCGTTCGATGCTGGGCCCCGAGCCATTCAACTGCTCGGCACCCGACACCGGCAATATGGAGGTGCTGGTTCGCTATGCCAGCGATGAACAGAAAGCTCGCTGGCTGGAACCGTTGCTGCGCGGCGAGATTCGTTCTGCTTTTGCCATGACGGAGCCCGACGTGGCGTCATCGGACGCCACCAATATGGCCGCGCGCGCCGAGCGCGATGGTGATGAATGGGTAATTAACGGTCGAAAATGGTGGACTTCCGGTGCCTGCGACCCACGCTGCAAAATCCTGATTTTCATGGGTCTGAGCAATTCTGACGGCCCACGCCATCAGCAGCATTCGATGATTCTGGTCCCGGTCGACACGCCGGGCGTGAAGATTGTCAGGCCGCTGCCTGTGTTCGGCTACGACGACGCGCCCCACGGGCATGCCGAAGTGGTCTTCGATAACGTCAGGGTGCCGTTTGAAAACGTCTTGCTGGGTGAGGGGCGCGGCTTTGAAATCGCCCAAGGCCGATTGGGGCCTGGCCGCATTCACCACTGCATGCGCTCCATCGGCATGGCTGAACGGGCACTTGAGTTGATGTGCAGGCGCTCCGTCGACCGGGTTGCCTTCGGCAAGCCGCTGGCCAGGCTGGGTGGCAACATCGACAGGATCGCCGATTCACGCATGGAGATCGATATGGCCCGCCTGCTGACCCTGAAGGCGGCCTACATGATGGACACGGCAGGTAACAAGGTCGCCAGAAGTGAAATCGCGCAGATCAAGGTGGTAGCGCCGAACGTGGCGCTGAAGGTTATAGATCGGGCGATCCAGATGCACGGCGGGGCGGGTGTTTCCAATGATTTCCCCTTGGCCTATATGTACGCCATGCAGCGCACACTGCGTCTGGCGGACGGTCCGGATGAGGTGCATCGCGCCGCTGTCGGCAAGTATGAACTGGGCAAATATCTGCCGGCGGACAGGGAACGCAGCCAGTCCTCAGCCGGTAGCCGATAACTGCGCCCAGGCTACTGCACCCAGACTTCGACCCGACGGTTCTTGATCCGGCCGTCATCAATGTCATTGGTAGCTACCGGCATCTCATCCCCCAGGCCAACGATATCGCGAAATGTCACGCCGCTTTTCAGCAGCTCGCGGCGCACTGCCATGGCGCGCAGCCTTGATAGCAGGGCTGCCCGGGCCGGGTCGCTTTTGGCATCACCAAAGCCGACCAGCGTGACGTGTTGATTGAGCTTGTCGCTGGTTTTCAGGTACTCCGCCACTCGCTTGAGGTCCTGCTGCGCCTTGTTATCCAGCTTCGCACTGCCCTGGGCAAAGCGAAAGTTGACCGACAGCCGTTCGGCCTTGCGCGCCAGCGCCTGGTAATCCGCAGGCATCTGCGCGGTAGGCTGCACCTTGAGTGCCTGCACGGTCTGCGCGACAAAGCCGCTCTGCGCCACGATGGCCTGACCCTCGGCGCTTTGCGCGAAACGGACCAGCGCCTGCGCCCAGCGTTGATGAGCTGAGGTGGGCACATAGAAGTAGAGCCGTCGCGACAGAGGATAGTCTTCGGTGGCAATCAGACTGACAGTCGGGAGCATGGGGCTGGAATCACCATCGGCAATGGCCACCGCTTTGGCACGCCTGATGGACGGTAGCCCGATAAAACCGATGCCATTGATGTCCTTGCTGACGTCGTCGGAGAGCTGCTCGCTGGATTCAAAGCGGGCGGCTGTGCCGGACAGGTTCTTGCCGTACTTTGCAAGTATCAGGTCCTTGAACGTTTCGTAGGTGCCGGACTTCTCATCGCGAACATAAAGATGAATAGCTCCCGGATTTCCGCCCACTTCTGCCCAGTCCCTGACTTCCCCGCTGAAAATGCGCGCCAGTTGCAGCGTATCCAACTGTCTTACCGGGTTGCCTGGATGCAGAATCACGGCAACGCCATCGATAGCAATGGTTTGCTCGCTTGCTGCGCTTTTCAGGTCGCCCAGGCCGGTCAGGTCCTTGGCTTCCTGATCCTTGATAGGTCGGGAAGAGGCGGCGATATCGGCATTACCTGCTTTGAGCGCAGTAAAACCGGTGCCTGAACCATGTGCGGCGATTTCGATGCTGACCGTCTGCCCTGTGGCGGTAGTGCCGACGACGCGCTGTTCATTCATGGCATTGCCAGCAACAGTCTGCACCGATTGCAGGCCTTGCTTGCGCATCAATCCCTCAACCAGCGCGGGGCCCAATTGAGCATTGATGGTGTTTGAACCTTGAATGCGCAAGGCAGGTATTTCGCCCGCGGGCAGCGGCAGTGCTGCCAGCGCAAGGGCGGGCAGGGTGGCGCTCGACAGAGTCAGCGCCGTTAGCAAAGCGCGCAACATCGGCGTCACCATGAGTCACGGGAGGGTGCCGGGAGAATAAGACAGAAAGATTTCCGGAATATGACGATTGCTCGACCACTGCGCGCACGACCCGTTTCTGCATAAAGCCGGGTCGCGCGCGAGGGCATTTTTTCAGTTCAGTTCCAGCCAGATCGGCGCGTGGTCCGACGGCTTTTCCATGCCGCGCAAATCGTAGTCCACCCCGGCGGCCTTGATGCGTGGCTGCAGGCCGGTAGAGGTCATGATCAGGTCGATACGCAGGCCGCGTTTGGGTTCGTCTTCGAAGCCGCGGCTGCGATAGTCGAACCAGCTGAATCGGTCGACGACCTCCGGGTACAGATAGCGGAAGCTGTCCACCAGGCCCCAGTTTTTCAAGCGTTCCATCCACTCGCGCTCTTCGGGGAGAAAGCTGCACTTGCCGGTTTTCAGCCAGCGCTTGGCGTTGTCTGCGCCGATGCCGATGTCGCAGTCCTGCGGAGAAATGTTCACATCACCCATCACGATCAGCGGCTGTTCATTGCTGAAACAGCTCTCCAGCAGGGTCTGCAGGTTCTCGTAAAAACGCTGTTTGGCTGGAAATTTGGTCGGGTGATCACGGCTCTCGCCCTGCGGAAAGTAGCCATTCATGATGGTGACCGGTTGCCCATTGCTGTCGGCATACGTGCCCCAAATGAAGCGCTTCTGCGATTCCTCGTCGTCGCCGTCAAAACCCTTGTGCAGGGCCAGCGGAGGGTTGCGTGATAGCAGGGCAACGCCGTAATGGCCTTTCTGGCCGTGGAAATGCACGTGATAGCCCAGCGCTTCGACTTCAGCGTGGGGGAACTGCTCGTCAGAAACCTTGGTTTCCTGAAGACCGATCACGTCAGGCTGGTGTTTGTCGATCAGCGCCGCCAACTGATGAGGTCGAGCGCGCAGACCATTGATGTTGAACGAGACGATTTTCATAAAACAGCGGTCCTGAGCAAAAACAAACAGCGATGCTAGCTGACCTGTGGTTTCAGGACCAGCACCGTGTCAGACACCGCCCAAACAGA
Source organism: Pseudomonas sp. RGM 3321 (assembly GCF_022836805.1). Classification (NCBI taxonomy): domain Bacteria; kingdom Pseudomonadati; phylum Pseudomonadota; class Gammaproteobacteria; order Pseudomonadales; family Pseudomonadaceae; genus Pseudomonas; species Pseudomonas sp. RGM 3321. The sequence goes on along the minus strand of NZ_JALHBH010000120.1, from coordinate 381,086 downwards.
GGCCCGGACAAATCGTTGGAACTGTTATCAAGTGCCATCACTCGAAAGCCTGCTTGCCAAAACTGCTGCGCCAGACGCAGTTCCGTTAACACGAGGCCCTTTATGTCCCTACCTGCTGCCATCACGGGTGAAATTCGCCAACTCGACAGTGGTTATTCCCGTGAAACCCGCTCCTTGCTGTTCAGGGGCTATCGGCACGATCCGACGTTTGCCTATCTGTTCAACGCCGAGCGTGAGGGATATGAGCAACGCGTGTTGGCGACCATTCGCCAACTGGTCAAACAACACTTCCTGCAAGACCAGCCTGCACTCGGTCTGTTTCTGCAGGATCGGCTGGTCGGCGTAGCGCTGATCGCGCCACCGCAACGTCGTCTGGGTGTGACTGAAAGCTGGGCATGGCGTCTGCGCATGGTGATGGACACCGGCCTGGGTTGCACCCAGCGTTATCTGGCTTATTACAACGCGGTGCTGGCCTGTGTGCCGTCCGAAACCGTGCATGTGCTGCCCTTGATAGGCCTGGATCCGGAATTTCAGGGCCAGAAGCTGGGGCAGGATTTGAGCGAACAACTGCTTGGGGCGCTGCACGATTGGTGCGCGGTGGATGAGCACTCTCAGGGCATCGTCGTAGACACGGGAAATCCTCGTTATCTCGAGTTCTATAAGCGACAAGGCTATGAGGAAATCGGCGAGATTGCGGTAGGACCTGTCCGAGAGCATGTGTTCTTTCATCCCAATCCTCAGGTTTCACTGCCGGTCCCCGACGTAACGGTCTGAATCTCCGACAATTCATGGGCTTCCAGTGCCGCCCTTCGATCGTGTTAGCATCTACGCCCATGAAGCTTTTCAGACTATTCAGCAGCCTGTTTCTGATGACCATGAGTGCAGCGGCGCTTGCCCAGGCCCGTCTTGACGTCAGGATCAAGCCCGCCAACCCGGAACTCAAGGCCAACGTCCAAGGGTATGTGGGGGACTTGGGCGAGCGTGACGTTCCGGCATTGCGCAACTTCAGCCTGGGTGCCGAGCAGCAGGCAGAGAAAGCGGCTCAGGCGCTTGGTTATTATCAGGCGCAGATCGACAGCGAGATCAAGGACGAAGACCAGCCACGTCTGGTGATCAATATCCAGCCGGGCGAGCCGATTCACCTGCGCAATGTGGTAATCCGCGTCGAGGGTCCGGCAGCATCGCTGAAAGCCTTTCGGGTACCCAAAAGCGACGCGCTGAAAACCGGCGCGGTGCTCAATCATGGCAATTATGAAGATGCCAAACGCCTGATCCAGAATCAGGCGTCGCGTTACGGTTTTTTCAGCGGCCACTTTACCAGCCAGCGCCTGGCTATTGACCCGCGAGCCGGGGTTGCCGACATCGAGCTGGTCTATGACAGTGGTCCGCGCTACTCGCTGGGCAAGGTCATGTTCAGTGGCAATGCGCCCTTCGATGACGATTTGCTCAAGCGCATGGTGCCGTTCAAGGAAAATACCCCTTACGACTCACAACTGATCGCCGAATTGACCCAGGCCATGCAGGGCAGTGGCTATTTTGAAGGCGTACGGGTCGATGCCGCGCCTACGGCAGCTGAACATCAGGTCATTCCGGTGACCGTTCAGCTCGAAACCCGCAAACCCCGCACCATGGGCCTTGGCCTGGGCTACTCGACCGATGTCGGCCCGCGTGGCAAAGCCAATTGGACCCGGCACTGGGCCAATCCACAGGGCCACAGCTACGGGTTCGAGTCGGAAATATCCGCGCCTCGACAGAATGTCGGCCTGTGGTACGACGTGCCGCTCGATCCGCCGTTGACTGATAAACTGCGTTATGCCGGTGGCTATCAATACGAAGAGATTGCCGGAACCGACAGCCTCAGCAAGCTGTTGACTGCAGGCCCTGAATGGCACAGCAAACTGCCCAGCGGCTGGGAGCGAGTCATCTCGCTGAAATGGCAGCGTGAAGAGTACCGGCTGGGCGACGATTCGGGCCTGAGCACGCTGTTGATGCCCGGTATCAGTTATTCGTACCTGCGCAGCGATAACAGTATCGACCCCCACAAAGGCTACCGTTTGCAATTCGACACCCAAGTGGCCAAGGAGGGCATGTTGTCGGATGCCAATCTGGTGCATGCCAATGTGCTGCTCAAAGGTCTGACGACAGTCGCTCAGAATCATCGCCTTCTCGGCCGTGTGCAACTGGGTGGCAACCTTACTGATGGTTACACCTCGATACCGCCGTCGCTGCGTTTTTTTGCCGGTGGCGATCAAAGCGTACGGGGTTATGACTACCAGAAACTGTCACCAACCAACGCTGACGGCGACCGCATTGGTGGACGTTACATGTTTGCCGGGAGCGTCGAGTACCAGTACTCCATTGCGGATAAATGGCGGCTCGCGACCTTCATCGATCAGGGCAACTCATTCAACAGTCTGGACAAGCCAGACCTGAAAACCGGCGTCGGTTTCGGGGTGCGCTGGGTATCTCCGGTGGGTCCGTTGCGTCTCGACCTGGCGCACGCGCTGGATGACGAGGGTGGCATCCGCCTGCACTTCTCGATGGGGCCGGAACTTTGAACAGGATGAACATCAAGCGTGTTGCAACGATTGCCGGACTGAGCGTGATCGCGTTATTGCTGCTGGTGATCGTCAGTGTCGGGGTACTGCTTGGAACCCAGGCAGGCAGCCAATGGGCGCTGGCCCGCGTGCCCAGCGTGCAACTGGAAAACTTCCAGGGTCGCCTGGGCGGGCAGTGGAGTGCCGAGCGCCTGGTGTGGCAGCAAGGCGCAGACCGTGTCGAGGTGCATTCTGTCGATTTCGCCTGGACGCCCGCCTGCCTGCTGAAGATGACCTTATGCATTGATCGCCTGCACGCGGGGCAGGTACTGCTGCGTTTTCCTCCGAGCGGTGCGCCGAGCAACGAGGGCCCCGTGAATTTGCCAGTCGTCAAGTTGCCGCTTGCCCTGCGCCTGGGTGATATACAGCTGAGCAGTCTGCAACTGGATGGCGTCGAACAGCTGCGCGACCTCAAGCTGGCTGCGCACTGGACCGCCGAAGGATTACAGATCGACAGCGCGCACCTGCAACGCGATGCGTTGGTGCTGGACCTCAATGGTCTGCTGAAGCCTGAGGGCGACTGGCCATTGAGCGTAAAAGGTCAACTGCAACTGCCGCCTCAGGACGGTAAGCCCTGGACGCTGGCGCTGGATATTCAAGGTGACGTGCTCAAGACCCTGCTACTCAAGGCTGACAGTAGCGGCTATCTACCAGGACAACTGACCGGTGAACTGCAACCTTTGGCTGAGCATGTGCCAGCACGATTGAAACTGACTGCAGAGCATTTCAAACCCGGCGCGGCATTGCCCGATACCCTGCAACTCGACCAACTGCTGTTGACTGCCGAAGGCGATCTCGACTCGGGTTACCAGATCAACGGCACTGCCAGCCTGCCCGCAGAAAAAGGCCCTGTGGCGTTGTCGTTGCAGGGGCGTGCGGATGCTAATGGGGCAACTATCGCAGCGCTTGATCTGGCCGCCAACGATCAACAGCGTCTGGCCATCAACGGCACGTTGAACTGGCAGAGTGGTCTCTCGGCTGATGCGAGCATCGACTGGCTGGATTTCCCCTGGCAGCGTCTGTATCCGCTGGAGTCCGAACCGCAAGTGTCGTTGCACGCCTTCAAAGGTGAGATTTCCTACACCGACGGCAATTATCTTGGCAATTTCAACGCCAGCCTCAAAGGGCCTGCTGGCGCGTTCACGCTGATCAGCCCCTTCAGTGGCAATTTGCAGGAAGTCCATCTGCCGCAACTGGAGCTGGTCGCAGGGCAGGGCAAGGCCAGCGGTTTCCTGAACCTGCAATTTGCCAATGGCGTTGGCTGGGACACCGCACTGGACCTGAGCGCGCTGGACCCTTCATTCTGGGTTGCCGAACTGCCCGGGACGCTGGCAGGGCCCTTGCGCAGCAAAGGTCAATTGGTCAACGAGCAGCTCGAACTTACCGCCGACCTGGACCTCAAGGGACGTCTGCGTGGCCAGCCCGCGCTGCTGCAAGCCAAGGCTGACGGTCGTGATCAGCAGTGGAATGTCAGCAACCTGAACATTCGATTGGGTGACAATCGGGTTCAGGGTAATGGCAGTTTGCAGGAGCGTCTCAAAGGGCAACTGGATCTTGATCTGCCGCGTCTGGCTCAATTGTGGCCGCGTTTGCAGGGGCAGGCCAAAGGCAGGCTTGACCTGACGGGAACGCTTCAGGCACCACAAGGGCAACTGTCGTTGCAGGGCAGTCAGCTAGCGCTGCAGGACAATCGCCTGCAAAACCTGACACTCAATGCCCGTCTGGATCAGTCGCAGCGCGCGACCATCAACCTCAAGGGCGTTGGCATTCAGGCTGGCGACACCGGGTTGGGGACGTTGCTGGTGGACGGTCAGGGTACGCTCAAGGCGCAACAATTGAAGCTGGACCTGCAAGGGCCGTTGCTCAAGCTTGCTATCGCACTGGACGGCGGCCTGGACAAGGGCGACTGGCGCGGTCGGCTGGCCAGCGGCACGGTACAGAGCGGCGGACAAAACTGGCGTTTGCAGCAACCGGCAAAGATCGAGCGTCTGGCCGATGGTCGGCTGAACTTCGGTGCGCATTGCTGGCTGTCCGGTGCTTCCAGCCTGTGCGGTGGCGATCAACGACTGATGCCGGAGCCACGTTTGCGCTATCAGCTGAAGAATTTCCCGCTCGACAGCCTGGCGCAATGGATGCCAAAGGACTTTGCCTGGAAGGGCGCGCTGAATGCCGACGTTCAGCTTGATCTTCCGGTAGCAGGTCCCACCGGCAAGGTTACGATTGATGCGGGAGGCGGCACATTGCGGGTGCGCAGCAATGACCAGTGGCTGGACTTTCCGTATCAGACACTCAAACTCGACACCACACTGGCACCCAGACGTATCGATACGCGGCTGGATTTCGAAGGCGGCAAGCTGGGCCGGTTGCTGCTCAATGCGCAGATCGATCCGCTGGCCAAAGACAAGCCTCTGTCAGGCGATTTCGGTCTCTCCGGGCTGGATATCTCGGTGGCACGACCCTTTGCGCCAATGGTGCAGAAACTCAATGGCCGCCTGAACGGCAATGGTCGATTGTCAGGCAGCTTGCTGGCACCTCTGGTCAACGGCAGCGTGACACTTGAAGGCGGTGAAGTGGCGGGTGCCGAGTTGCCGATGGAACTGCATGACCTCAAGGTGCAGGCGTTGATCGCCGGGGAGAGCGTACAGCTAACCGGTGGCTGGAAAAGTGGCAGCACCGGGCAGGGGAGCATCGGCGGTCAGGTGGCCTGGGGGCAGAATCTGAACGTTGATGTGAGCCTCAAGGGCGCGCGTCTACCGATCAATGTCGAGCCCTACGCGGAAGTGGAGGTAGCGCCTGACCTGAAAATTTCCATGCAGGGTGAGCGGCTGGCCATTTCCGGCAAGGTGCTGGTGCCCAAAGGTGCGATCACCGTGCGTGAGCTGCCGCCGTCCACGGTCAAGCTGTCGGGCGACACGGTGATCGTCGGGCAGCAGACCGAAGAGGGCGCGCCACCGCTGGCAGTCGCCATGGATATCGATGTGGAAGTCGGCCAGGAAAAACTCGGTTTCAGCGGTTTCGGGCTCACCGCCAATCTGGTCGGACGTGTGCACATTGGCGACAACCTGGACACCCGTGGCGAGCTGAACCTGAACGACGGCCGCTATCGTGCCTATGGACAGCGGCTGACCATCCGCAAGGCGCGCCTGCTGTTTGCAGGCCCTGTGGACCAGCCCTATCTGGATATCGAGGCCATTCGCCAGACAGATGATGTGATCGCAGGCATTCGTCTGACCGGCAGTGCCGAGCAACCCACAACCGAAGTGTTTTCCGAACCCGCGATGAGCCAGGAGCAGGCGCTCTCCTATCTGGTCATGGGCAGACCGCTGAGTACCTCGGGCGAAGACAACAACATGGTCGCTCAGGCTGCACTGGCGCTAGGCGTTGCCGGCAGCTCGTCGACCACCGGCAAGCTCGCGGACAATCTGGGTATCAAAGACTTCGAACTGGACACCTCGGGAACCGGCGACAAGACCAATGTGGTTGCCAGTGGAAAGATCACCGAGAAGCTCAGCCTGCGTTATGGCGTCGGCGTTTTTGAACCGGCCAATACCATTGCGTTGCGCTATCTGCTCAGCAAGCGCGTGTACCTTGAGGCGGCAAGCGGTGTTGCCAGTTCGCTGGATATTTTCTATAAAAGAGACTTCTGAATACTGGCCAGCGGCTGTAATGGCACTGGCCTGCGTTCAACCGGTTTACCCTGTTAAAACAGTGTGACCCATCACACGCTCTCTCTATTCAGGCTGCCGGTAATCATGGATCGATTCAACGCCATGCGCGTATTCACCCGTATCGTCGAGCTGGGCGGTTTCGCCAGGGCGGCCGAGAGCTTGCACATGCCCCGTGCATCCGTGACGATTCTGATCAAACAACTGGAAGCTCACCTGGGTGTGCAGCTCTTGCAGCGCACTACGCGTCAGGTCAGCACCACGCCTGACGGCAAGGCCTATTACCAGCGCTGCGTAAGCCTGCTGGCCGATCTGGACGACGCCGAAGCGTCCTTCTCAGCGGCGGGTGCCGAGCCCAAGGGGCTGCTGCGCGTCGACCTGCCGGTCAGCCTGGGGCGCATGGTCGTGATACCCGCGTTGCCTGAATTTGCACGGCGATACCCTCAGATCCGGTTGGAGATCGGCATGAGCGACAGACCGGTCGACCTGATCCGCGAGGGCGTGGACTGTGTCTTGCGCGCCGGAGCAGCATTGGATGAAACGCTGGTCGCCAGGCCGCTGGGCAGCCTGACCCAGATCACTTGTGCCAGTCGCGAGTACCTGCAGCGATACGGTACGCCGCTGAACCTGCCGGACCTCGCGCAACATCAGGTAATCGAATATTTCTCGACCAGCACCGGCAAACGCTATGGCCTGGAGTTCATGGCCGATGGCGTGGAGGTCGATCAAGCGTTGGCCTGTTCTATCTCGGTCAACAGTGCCGACGGTTATGTAGCGGCTTGCGAGGCGGGTTTCGGCCTGATACAGGTGCCGCGTTACCATGTCGCCGCACAGTTGCGCAGCGGCATACTGGTCGAGGTGCTGCGGTTACATCGTCCGCCGCCGCTGGCGTTGACGGTGCTTTACCCACCTCATCGTCAGTTGTCACGACGCATCAGGGTATTCGTCGATTGGCTGGTGGAATTATGTGCCCACCCAGATATCAGGGACAGGCTGGTTTCCTGAGAAAATTCGGAATTATCCGATATAGGACACGGCACACTTTCGTGTTTAACTTCCGGTTCTTTTATTCATTTCAAAAAAGGAATGTGTTTCATGGCTCAAGTAACCCTCAAAGGCGGCCCTGTTCAAGTCAATGGCAAGCTGCCTGAAGTCGGCAGCAAGGCACCTGCCTTCACGCTGGTGGGTGAAGGTCTTGCCGACAAGACCCTGGCTGACTTCGCTGGCAAGCGCAAGGTGCTGAACATTTTTCCGAGCGTCGATACACCGACCTGTGCAACGTCGGTACGTAAATTCAACGCCCAGGCAAACGAGCTGAGCAATGCCGTTGTTCTGTGTATCTCTGCTGACCTGCCGTTTGCCCAGGCCCGCTTCTGCGGCTCCGAAGGTCTGGAAAACGTCAAGAACCTGTCTTCTTTCCGCGCAACCGATTTCAGCCAGCATTACGGTGTTGCAATTGCAGACGGTCCGCTGAAAGGTCTGACCGCTCGTGCGGTGGTTGTTCTGGACGAAAACGATAAAGTGCTGCACAGCGAACTGGTAACAGAGATCGCTCACGAACCCGACTACGACGCTGCATTGGCTGTGCTTAAGTAACTTTCCGCAACACTTCGACGGCCTGAATCCGCTCAGGCCGTTTTTTTGTTTGTGCTTCATACGTTTATCGAAAGTAAGCGCTTGGTAAAGGCGCTTTGCTTGTAACGCATCTGTGCTTATTGTTCAGCCTTCTGAAGAAGCCCCCACCTGTAATGGTTGATTTATTCATGCAATCGTCTGGCTCTCGTAAATCCCGTCGCTGGTTGATCAGTTTGTTGGTTCTGTTGGTCATTGTTGCGCTGTGCTGGTGGTTCTGGCCTGCCTCCACTCCCGGCAAAGGGGCCGAGAGCAAGAAGCATGTTGCAGGTGGCATGGCGCGGCCTGGCTTCGGTGCATCGGCTGTCGCTGTCCCGGTGCGGGTTGCACCGGCAACCGAAGGCGATTTTCCTATCTACTACAAGGCGCTTGGCACGGTAACGGCGATGAATACCATCAATGTGCGCAGCCGGGTGGCGGGAGAGCTGGTCAAGCTTTATTTCCAGGAAGGGCAGATGGTCAAGGCGGGTGACCTGCTGGCGGAAATCGATCCGCGCAGCTATCAGGTGGCATTGCAGCAGGCCGAAGGTACGCTCGCCACCAATCAGGCGCTGCTCAAGAATGCTCAGCTCGACGTACAGCGTTACCGTGGGCTTTTTGCCGAGGACAGCATCGCCAAACAGACTCTCGACACTGCCGAGTCGCTGGTCAATCAGTACAAGGGCACGATCAAGACCAATCAGGCGGCCGTGGCTGATGCGAAGCTGAGCCTGGACTTCACACGCATTCGTGCGCCGATTGCCGGTCGTGTCGGCCTCAAACAGCTGGACGTCGGCAACCTGGTTGCCGCCAACGACACCACCGCGCTGGTGGTAATTACCCAGACCCAGCCCATTTCGGTCGCCTTCACACTCCCGGAAAAGGACCTGTCGAAAGTCATTTCCCGCTACCGCACCGGCGACAAGCTGCCCGTCGAAGCCTGGGACCGTGGCGATACGAAAATGCAGGCTTCCGGTGTACTCGCCAGCCTTGACAACCAGATCGACGTGGCGACCGGCACACTGAAGTTCAAGGCTCGTTTTGATAACGGCGACGAGATCCTGTTCCCCAACCAGTTCGTCAATGTGCGTCTGCGCGCCGATACGTTGAAACAGGTGACGCTGGTGCCAACGGCCGCCGTGCAGTTCGGCACCGACGGGACCTTTGTCTATGTCCTGGACGGTGACAAGAAGGTCAAACTCAAACTGTTGAAGACCGGCCCGAGCGACGAGACATCGACGGTGATCACCGAAGGTCTGGCAGCCGGCGAACGTGTCGTGCTCGAAGGTACCGACCGTCTGCGCGACGGTGCTGAAGTCGAGGTCGTCAACGACAGCAAGGATGTACCGGCGGGTCCCGTTCAGAAGTTGCAGGGCAAGCCTGACAGCAAGACAGACAAGTCGGCAGCACTCGGCAAGGTGGAAAAACCAAACGTATGAACATGTCGCGCCTGTTCATCCTGCGTCCGGTTGCCACCACGCTCAGTATGCTGGCAATCGTTCTGGCGGGTCTGATTGCTTACACACTGCTGCCGGTGTCGGCGCTGCCTCAGGTCGACTATCCGACCATTCGTGTGATGACGCTGTATCCCGGCGCCAGTCCGCAGGTCATGACCAGCTCCGTCACTGCGCCTCTTGAGCGTCAATTCGGGCAGATGCCTGGTTTGACCCAGATGGCCTCGACGAGCTCGGGCGGCGCGTCGGTCATTACCCTGCGTTTCAGCCTCGAAATCAACATGGATGTGGCTGAGCAGCAGGTGCAGGCAGCGATCAACGCGGCCACCAATCTTCTGCCTACCGATCTTCCGGCACCCCCGGTCTATAACAAGGTCAACCCGGCAGACACGCCGGTTCTGACCCTGGCGATTACCTCGAAAACCATGCTGCTGCCCAAGCTCAATGATCTGGTTGATACACGCATGGCGCAGAAAATCTCGCAGATCAGCGGCGTCGGCATGGTCAGCATTGCCGGCGGGCAGCGTCAGGCTGTGCGGATCAAGGTCAATCCGGAGGCGCTGGCCGCCAACGGCCTGAACCTGTCTGATGTGCGGACCCTGATCGGCGCGTCCAACGTCAACCAGCCCAAGGGTAACTTCGACGGGCCGACCCGGGTTTCGATGCTCGATGCCAACGATCAGTTGAAGTCTCCAGAGGAGTACGCCAACCTTATTCTGGCCTACAAGGATGGCGCTCCCCTGCGTTTGAAGGATGTGGCCGAAATCGTCGATGGTGCTGAAAACGAACGCCTGGCGGCCTGGGCCAATCGTAGTCAGGCGGTGCTGCTGAACATTCAGCGCCAGCCGGGCGCCAACGTGATCGAGGTGGTCGACCGGATCAAGGCATTGCTGCCGTCAATCACCGAGAACCTTCCGGCCGGCCTCGACGTTGTGGTCCTGACGGACCGCACACAGACGATTCGCGCGTCGGTAACCGATGTTCAGCACGAGTTGCTGATCGCGATCATTCTGGTGGTCCTGGTCACGTTCCTGTTCCTGCGTCGCTTCAGCGCGACGATCATTCCCTCCATCGCCGTCCCGCTGTCACTGGTAGGCACCTTCGGCGTCATGTACCTGGCGGGCTTCTCGGTCAACAACCTGACACTGATGGCCATGACCATCGCGACCGGTTTCGTTGTCGATGACGCCATCGTGATGCTGGAAAACATCTCCCGGCATATCGAGGAGGGCGAAACACCTCTGCAGGCCGCCCTGAAGGGCGCGAAGCAGATCGGTTTCACCCTGATTTCCCTGACCCTGTCGCTGATTGCAGTCCTGATCCCGCTGTTGTTCATGGCTGACGTGGTCGGGCGACTGTTCCGCGAGTTCGCGATTACCCTGGCGGTCGCCATCCTGATATCGCTGGTGGTATCGCTGACCCTGACGCCCATGATGTGCGCGCGTTTGCTCAAGCGCGAGCCAAAGGAAGAAGAGCAGAGCCGTTTCTATCGCGCCAGCGGTGCCTGGATCGACTGGCTGATCAATATCTACGCGGGCGGGTTGCGCTGGGTGCTCAGGCATCAGCCACTGACCCTGCTGGCGGCATTGGCCACTCTGGCACTGACTGTGCTGCTGTACATCGTTGTGCCCAAGGGCTTCTTTCCGGTGCAGGACACCGGCGTGATCCAGGGTATTTCAGAAGCGCCACAGTCGGTCTCCTTTGCTGCCATGAGCCAGCGCCAGCAAGCGCTGGCTGACATCATTCTCAAAGACCCTGCGGTGGTCAGTCTATCTTCCTACATCGGTGTCGACGGTGATAATGCAACGCTCAACAGCGGGCGTCTGCTGATCAACCTCAAGCCCCACGCAGAGCGTGACCTTACCGCATCCGAGGTGATCCAGCGCCTGCAGCCAGAGGTAGACAAGCTTTCGGACATCCGTCTGTTCATGCAGCCGGTGCAGGACCTGACCATTGAAGACCGGGTCAGTCGTACTCAGTATCAGTTCAGCATGTCATCGCCCGACGCCGAGCTGCTGACGCTGTGGAGCGAAAGGCTGGTCGAGGCGCTCGGCAAACGGTCCGAGTTGACGGATGTGGCCAGTGACCTGCAGGACAAGGGCCTGCAGGTGTATCTGAACATCGATCGTGATGCGGCCAGTCGGGTAGGAGTCACCGTTGCGAATATTACCGATGCGCTTTACGACGCATTCGGTCAGCGACAGATTTCCACCATCTATACCCAGGCCAGCCAGTACCGCGTGGTGCTGCAAGCCGCGTCGGGCAGTGAGCTCGGCCCTGCCGCACTTGAGCAGATCCACGTCAAGACCACCGATGGCGTACAGGTAAAACTGTCGAGCCTGGCACGCGTCGAGCAGCGTCAGGCACAGTTGGCCATCGCTCACCTCGGGCAGTTTCCGGCAGTGATGATGTCGTTCAACCTTGCGCCCGGTGTCGCGTTGGGCAAGGCGGTGCAGGTCATCGAACAGGTTGAGCAGGACATCGGCATGCCGATTGGTGTGCAGACCCAGTTTCAGGGCGCTGCCGAGGCATTTCAGGCATCGTTGTCGAGCACGTTGCTGCTGATTCTGGCGGCTGTAGTGACCATGTACATCGTGCTGGGCGTGCTCTACGAGAGTTATATCCACCCGATCACCATTCTCTCGACACTGCCGTCGGCAGCAGTGGGTGCCTTGCTGGCCTTGCTGATCAGCGGCAATGACCTGGGGATGATCGCGATCATCGGCATCATTTTGCTGATCGGCATCGTCAAGAAGAACGCGATCATGATGATCGACTTCGCGCTCGACGCAGAGCGCAACCGGGGTGTTGCTCCGGAAACGGCGATCTACGAAGCGGCGCTGCTGCGTTTCCGGCCGATTCTCATGACCACTCTGGCGGCATTGTTCGGCGCCATTCCGCTGATGCTCGCCAGCGGCTCAGGCGCAGAGTTGCGTCAACCGCTCGGGCTGGTGATGGTCGGCGGTCTGCTCGTCAGCCAGGTACTGACGCTGTTTACCACGCCGGTCATCTACCTGTATTTCGACCGGCTTGGCCGTCGCTGGAGTCGCAGGCCTGCCGACCCGGACCGACTGGAACGGGCTGACACATGAACCTGTCAGCGCCGTTTATCCGTCGCCCGGTTGCGACCGTACTGCTGAGCCTGGCGATCATGCTGCTGGGCGCGGTCAGCTTCCGCTTGTTGCCGGTCGCGCCATTGCCGAACATGGACTTCCCGGTAATTGTGGTATCAGCCAGTCTGGCGGGTGCCAGCCCCGAGGTGATGGCCTCCACCGTGGCCACTCCGCTGGAGCGTTCGCTGGGCAGTATTGCCGGGGTCAATACCATGACCAGCAATTCAAGCCAGGGCACGACACGGATCATTCTGCAGTTCGATCTCAATCGCGACATCAATGGCGCGGCGCGGGAAGTGCAGGCGGCAATCAATGCTTCGCGCAACCTGCTGCCCAGCGGTATGCGCAGTATGCCGACCTACAAGAAGGTCAATCCGTCCCAGGCGCCGATCATGGTGTTGTCGATGACGTCGACGGTGCTGGAAAAAGGTCAGCTTTACGACCTGGCATCCACCATCCTGTCACAGAGCCTGTCGCAGGTTTCCGGGGTCGGCGAAGTGCAGATCGGCGGCAGCTCGCTGCCAGCGGTGCGTATCGAGCTGGAGCCACAGATGCTCTCCCAGTACGGCGTATCGCTTGACGACGTGCGTACCTCGATAACCGGTGCGAACGTACGGCGTCCAAAGGGCTTTGTGGAGGATGACCTGCATAACTGGCAGGTGCAGGCCAACGACCAGCTGGAAACCGCCAAGGACTATGCGCCGCTGATCATTCGCTACAAGGACGGGGCGACCTTGCGCCTCAAGGACGTCGCGAAAGTCAGCGATGCCGTGGAAGATCGCTACAACAGCGGGTTTTACAACAATGACCGGGCGGTGTTACTGGTCGTCAACCGGCAGGCGGGCGCCAACATCATTGAAACCGTGGCGCAGATCAAGGCGCAATTGCCAGCCCTGCGGGCCGTGCTGCCCGCCAGCGTAAGCCTCAATGTCGCGATGGACCGCTCGCCGGTGATCAAGGCGACGCTGCACGAGGCAGAGATGACTCTGCTGATTGCCGTGGTTCTGGTAGTGATAGTGGTGTTTCTGTTTCTCGGCAGCTTTCGCGCATCGCTGATCCCCACTCTTGCGGTTCCGGTATCGCTGGTAGGCACCTTTGCGATCATGCACCTGTTCGGTTTTTCCCTGAACAATCTGTCGTTGATGGCCTTGATCCTCGCCACCGGGCTGGTGGTGGACGATGCAATCGTGGTGCTGGAAAACATTTCCCGGCATATTCACAGCGGTCTCGACCCCATGAAGGCGGCATTTCTGGGGGCTAAAGAGGTGGGGTTCACCTTGCTGTCGATGAACGTCTCGCTGGTGGCGGTGTTCATTTCCATTCTCTTCATGGGTGGGCTGGTGGAAAGCCTGTTTCGCGAGTTTTCCATCACCTTGTCGGTGGCGATCGTCGTCTCGCTGATCGTGTCCCTGACCCTGACGCCGATGTTGTGCGCGCGCTGGCTGAAGCCCCACGAGCCTGGCAAGGACAATGCCTTTCAGCGTTGGAGCGAGCGTGTCAACGACCGCATGGTCGCCGGTTATGACCGCTCGCTAGGCTGGGTCATGCGTCATCGCAGGCTGACATTGCTCAGCCTGCTGATTACCGTTGTGGTGAATGTTGCGCTGTATGTAGTGGTGCCCAAGACTTTTCTGCCACAGCAGGACACCGGGCAACTGATGGGTTTTGTACGCGGTGACGACGGTCTTTCGTTCTCGGTCATGCAGCCGAAAATGGAAATCTTCCGCCGCTCGATTCTGGCAGACCCGGCCGTGGAGAGCGTTGCCGGTTTTATCGGCGGCAGCGGTGGCACCAATAACGCCTTCATGATCGTACGCCTCAAGCCGATTGCCGAGCGCAAGCTGTCTGCCGAAAAAGTGGTCGAGCGCCTGCGCAAGAACATGCCGCATGTGCCCGGCGGCAGGCTGTTCCTGGCGCCTGATCAGGACCTGCAACTGGGTGGTGGTCGCGAGCAGACCAGTTCGCAGTATCAGTACATTGTGCAAAGTGCAGACCTGAGCAGCCTGCGGCTGTGGTATCCGAAGATCGTTGCGGCGCTCAAATCGATTCCGGAGCTGACGGCCATTGACGCCAGGGAAGGGCGCGGGGCGCAGCAAGTGACCCTGGTAGTCAATCGCGATACGGCCAAACGGCTGGGCATTGACATGAACATGGTCACGGCGGTGCTCAACAATGCCTACAGCCAGCGTCAGGTATCGACCATCTATGACAGCCTCAACCAGTACAAGGTGGTCATGGAGGTCAGTCCCAAATACGCTCAGGACCCGGTGACGCTGGAGCAGGTTCAGGTGATTACCGCCGACGGGCAGCGCGTACCGCTGTCGAGCATCGCTCATTACGAGCGCAGTCTGGCGAACGATCGGGTTTCGCATGACGGTCAGTTCGCTGCTGAAAACATCTCCTTTGACCTGGCCGAAGGCGCCAGCCTCGACAAGGCGACTGTGGCTATCGAGCGCGCAATTGCCGCAATCGGGCTGCCGTCCGACATCATTTCCAAGATGGCCGGGACCGCCAACGCCTTCGCCTCGACCCAGAAAAGCCAGCCCTGGATGATTCTCGGTGCGTTGCTGGCGGTGTATCTGGTGCTGGGGATTCTTTATGAAAGCTACATCCATCCATTGACGATCCTCTCGACGCTGCCATCGGCCGGTGTGGGCGCATTGCTGACGATCTATGTGCTGGGCAGCGAATTCAGCCTGATCTCCCTGTTGGGGCTGTTCCTGCTGATTGGCGTGGTGAAGAAGAACGCAATCATGATGATCGACCTGGCCCTGCACCTTGAGCGTGATCAGGGAATGACGCCGCAAGATTCGATACGCAGTGCTTGCCTGCAACGCCTGCG
This sequence comes from Pseudomonas sp. RGM 3321, assembly GCF_022836805.1. Classification (NCBI taxonomy): domain Bacteria; kingdom Pseudomonadati; phylum Pseudomonadota; class Gammaproteobacteria; order Pseudomonadales; family Pseudomonadaceae; genus Pseudomonas; species Pseudomonas sp. RGM 3321. The sequence continues at coordinate 365,804 of NZ_JALHBH010000120.1, read as the reverse complement.
CCCCATTCTGATGACCACGATGGCCGCCATTCTGGGTGCATTGCCGTTGCTGCTGAGTACCGCGGAGGGCGCTGAAATGCGCAAGCCGCTGGGCCTGACCATTATTGGTGGGCTGATCTTCAGCCAAGTCCTGACCCTCTATACCACCCCGGTGGTTTACCTTTATCTCGACCGTCTACGCCATCGTTACAATAAATGGCGTGGCGTGCGTACCGATGCTGCTCTGGAAACCCCGCTATGACCGAACGCCTGGCCTTTATATCCCGCCCGACCGGGCTGATTCGTCCACTCGCGCTGGGGCTCTTCGTTGTGCTGCTCAGCGCTTGCGCTGTCGGTCCGGATTACCAGAAACCGTCGATGGCCGCGCCTGCGCAGTTCAAGGCCGCTGAAGGCTGGCGTGCAGCTACACCCAGTGATGCGACGGCCAAAGGTGCATGGTGGGAGGTGTACAGGGATCCGCAACTGAATGCGCTGGTCGAACGGCTCAACACCTCCAACCAGACCGTCGCCCAGTACGATGCGCAGTACCGGCAGGCACAAGCACTGGTGCGCAGCTCCAGAGGCGCATTTCTGCCGACACTGGACCTGACCACCGGCAAGACCCGCTCGGGGCAGGGCACAGGTACATCGAATACCGGTACGAATACCAGCGCCTCGGGAATTCGCAACAGTTACAACGCGCAGTTGGGCGTCAGTTGGGAAGCCGATGTATGGGGTAAATTGCGTCGCGGGCTGGAGGCTGACACCGCCAGTGCGCAAGCAAGTCTTGCGGACCTGGCAGCGATGCGCCTTAGCCTGCAATCGGAGCTGGTGCAGAATTATCTGCAATTGCGGGTCATTGACGAACAGAAACGCCTGCTGGAATCCACTGTGGACACCTATCAGCGCTCTCTGACCCTCACCCAGAATCAATACCGCGCCGGTATTTCAGGAAGTGACGCTGTCGCCCAGGCGCAGACACAGTTGAAAAGTACTCAGGCCGACCTGATCGATCTGGCCTGGCAGCGTGCGCAATTCGAGAACGCCATTGCCGTGCTGATGGGCATGGCGCCCGCAGACTTCAATCTGCCGGCCAGCACTTCGATTCCGCAATTGCCGCAGATCCCGCCAGGGCTGCCGTCCCAGTTGCTTGAACGCCGACCGGACATCGCCGCAGCCGAACGCTCGGTGATGGGCGCCAATGCCAACATCGGCGTCGCTAAGGCCGCTTACTATCCAGACTTCACGCTGAGCATGAGTGGCGGTTACAGCAGCAGTACGTTCGCCAACTGGATCAGCCTGCCCAACCGCTTCTGGTCGGTAGGGCCGCAACTGGCGCTGACGTTGTTCGACGGTGGCAGGCGGACGGCGGAGGTCGATCGTACCGAGGCCGTGTATGACCAGACTGTCGCCCAGTACCGGCAGACCGTGTTGAATGGTTTTCAGGAGGTCGAAAATTACCTGGTTCAGCTCAAGGTCTATGAGCAGGAGGCCGCCGTGCGCCATGAAGCGCTGGTGTCGGCGCGTGATTCGCTGCGCCTGACCAACAACCAGTACAAGGCCGGGCTGATCGGCTATCTTGACGTCGTCAACGTACAGGCTACTGCTTTGAGCAATGAACGCAGTGTGCTGAACGTGTTGCAAAGTCGCTTGATTGCCAGCGTCCAGCTGATTGCCGCATTGGGTGGCGGCTGGAATGCTGAAACGGGTTTGACCCTCAGGGAGTAAGTGCTTCACGGGGCAAAGGCGGTTTTTCTTGAACTGTTCGTGATAAATAAAAAATTAATAGCTAGTTGCCATCTTTTCGACCAGATACCGCGACATTTGGCAGCGATTGCGTACAATCATCCCCCGCAGTATCGGCATGGACGCGCTCATTGGGCTCCAGGTGCGTTTTATGTTGATTGGTAGCTATACCCCGTCGCTCGTCGTGGTCTCCGTTCTCGTCGCAATTGTTGCTGCATACGCTGCTCTCGATCTGGTTGGCCGTATTATTTCGGCCAGGGGCCGCGCCGTTTATGTATGGATTGCGGGCGGCGCATTCGCAATGGGCGTTGGCAGTTGGTCGACGCACTTCATCGGTATGCTGGCATTCGTCCTGCCTATCGACGTTGGCTATGATGTGCCGCTGGCACTCTTGTCCTTGCTGATCGCAATACTGTCTTCTGGTTTCGCGCTGTGGCTGGCCGCCCGGCCGCTGTTGTCCGCCGCGCAGTTTGGCCTGGGTGGGTTGTTGCTGGGGCTTGGTATCAGCGCCATGCATTACACCGGCATGGCGGCAATGCGCATGCAACCTGGCATCGAATACACGCCCTGGTTGTTTGCGCTTTCCCTGGCTATCAGCATTGCTGCCTCTGCGGCGGCGTTATGGATAGCGTTTCGTCTTCGCCAGCAACGGCCCAGGGTATACCTGATGCGCGCAGTAGCGGCAACTCTGCTGGGCACGGCCATTATCGGTATGCATTACACCGGGATGGCGGCGGCCACCTTTGCCGATGGCAGCTTTTGTGGTGCGTTGCCCGAGGGGTTGAGCAGCAATGGACTGGACCGAATTGTTCTGGTCGCCAGTCTTTCGATACTGGGTATCGCGCTGCTCAGTTGTATTCTCGACTCCCACCTCGAAACACGTACCGCCGTCCTGGCCAATTCCCTGACTGAAGCCAACCAGGAGCTTACTCACCTGGCTCTGCATGACAACCTCACCGGGCTGCCGAACCGTGTGTTGTTGACGGATCGCATCGAGCAGGCGATGAAAAAAGTCAGCGAGAGCGGCGGTTGCTTTGCGTTGATGTTCATGGACCTTGATGGTTTCAAACCGGTGAATGATGCGTTCGGCCACCATACCGGGGACTTGCTGTTGCGGCAGGTCGCTTTGCGTCTTCGTCACAACCTGCACCGGCACGACACGCTGGCAAGGATCGGTGGTGATGAATTCGTGCTGCTGGTCGAGCTGCATGACCAGCAGGATGCGTTGGCTGTCGCAACACGTCAGGTCAATGAAATAGGCAATCCGTTTACCATCGGCGAGCATCAATTGCAGATTTCGCTGAGTATCGGCATCTGCATGTACCCCGGCAATGGCAATACCCAGCACGAACTTCTGATCAACGCCGATGCCGCCATGTATCACACCAAAGCGGCCGGCAAGAACGGCTACAGCTTTTTCGATGCATCGATGAACAGCAACGCACGCAATCAGCTGCAGATGTCTCAGGACTTGCGCAAGGCGATCAAGCACAGGCAGTTCTGTATCTATTACCAGCCCAAGTTCGACGCCTTGACCGGACTGCCCCTTGGCGCAGAAGCGCTATTGCGCTGGAACCATCCGGAACAAGGCGTTATGGGCCCCGACCAGTTCATCGCCATGGCAGAGAAAACCGGCCTGATCATTCAGATCGGCGAGTGGGTACTGGATGAGGCTTGCCGACAGATGCGTGAGTGGTACACCCAGGGCTACGCGCACTGGCGCATTGCGGTAAACCTGTCAGCGCTGCAGTTCTGCCATGCCGGTTTGGTCACTGCGGTGGCGGATACCCTGGCCAGGCATCAGCTCCCGCCCAATTGCCTTACCCTGGAAATCACCGAGACTACGGCCATGCATGACGCCGATGCCAGCCTGGCGGTGTTGCAAAGGCTTTCGGAAATGGGTGTGGATCTATCGATTGACGATTTTGGCACCGGTTATTCCAGCCTGATGTACCTGAAGCGCCTGCCCGCCAATGAAATCAAGATTGATCGAGGTTTCGTGCGCGACCTTGAGCATGACACCGACGATGCCGCCATCGTGTCGGCCATCGTGGCGGTAGGGCAGGCGTTGAACCTGCGGATTGTCGCCGAAGGCGTGGAAACCGCGGTTCAGAAGCGCTTCCTGACTCACTTGGGATGCCACTCCCTGCAAGGCTTTCTGCTCGGATATCCTTTGCCTGCCGAGCAATTTCTCGACGAAATTCGCGCCGCCGAAGCGAAGGCGGCAGTCGACGTGCCTGATGTCGGGCAACCGGCTTTCTGAAGCGCGTGGATGGCGCTGGACGGCAAAGGCTGGCACGATCAGAACCGTTTGGCTAACCTGCGGGTGTTAGCTGGGCCTTGATGCTGGCTTCTGAGAAAAATCATGGAAAAAGTCTTCATTATTACCGGTGGCTCGCGCGGAATCGGCGCAGCCACTGCGCGTCTGGCTGCTGTACAGGGCTATCGGATCTGTATCAATTATCTGTCTGATCATGCCGCAGCCGAAAAAACAGCAGGGCAGGTCAGGGCTCTGGGGGCTCAGGCGATTACCCTGCAGGCCGACGTCAGCAACGAAGACGAGATCATGCGCCTGTTCGCCAGGGTCGATTCGGAACTCGGCCGCGTTACCCATCTGGTCAACAATGCAGGCACGCTCGCTCAGGCTTCAAGAGTCGAGGACATGTCCGAATTCCGCATGCTCAAAATGATGATGACCAACGTCGTCGGGCCGATGCTGTGCAGCAAACATGCCTTGTTACGCATGCTGCCGAGTCACGGCGGGCACGGTGGCAGCATCGTCAACGTATCCTCGCTGGCGGCCCGTCTGGGCTCGGCAGGCGAATATGTGGACTACGCGGCTTCGAAAGGCGCGCTGGACACGTTCACCATCGGGCTTTCCAAGGAAGTGGCCGGGGAGAACATTCGCGTCAACGCGGTGCGGCCAGGGTTCATCTTCACCGACTTTCACGCCCTGAGCGGCGATCCGTTCCGCGTCAGCAAGCTTGAGGGCGCATTGCCAATGGGCCGTGGCGGTACTGCCGAGGAAGTGGCCGAAGCCATTCTCTGGTTGCTGTCGGACAATGCGTCTTATGCCACGGGAACGTTCATCGATTTGGCGGGAGGGCGCTGAAGGCGTCCATACTCGGGCAGACCCCTTCAGACCCTGCTTACTGGTCACACCGTGACGGGCGGCGCATTGGCTGGCGGATCGCCAACTGGCGTTTCATTGGGTGGCGGCGTGGATGGCGGCGGCTCCTGCTCGGGCACTGGCTCGGGCAGGACGGGGTCATCGATGTTCGGATCGGGTACTTCTACCGGGTTGGGTAAGGTCATGGTTGTTGCCTCTAGCTGGAGAAAACAGTGAAATCATAGCTCATTACGGAATGGCTCTGAATAAAAGCTAGCCATGGAAGAGTTGATAAATGCTTCATCCAAACTAGAGGCATTGTAATACGTAACGTAATTTTGAGCTGAATCAAACTGAGTGAATTTTAAATTTCCTATCATGTAAAAGTTATTGCAGTTATTGACAATCTCTTCTACGTGGTTTGAAGAAACTAGCACAGTGCTGCCTTTTTCAACTGCACCATGTAGACATTTCCATATATGGAAACGAAATTCCGGATCTACACCTGCAGTGGGTTCGTCCAATATATATAACTCAGCGCCTAATGATAAAAGACTAAGGGTGAAAAACCATCGTTTTTCTCCATAGCTGCAGATCGCAGCTTTTTTGTTCCAGACATCCGTATAACGGTTAGATATCCCTGGGCTCCAGTCTGTCAAATTTTCTAATATATTGTCTAATGTTCTTATATATTGGGGGGGGAGCGCCGAGATCATATGGAATATGTCACACATCTTTAATGATGGTGATACCGTGACTGTCTGAGATAGGTAAAGTAAACTTTTAAACGGATTTTCAAAATTCCCAATGTCGAGTTTGTACAGCCCACAAATCAAATCGAACAGAGTGGTTTTTCCTGCGCCATTTGCTCCTAATAAGCCGGTGATACTTTGCCTAGGAACGACAAAGTTTGCCTTTTTAAAAATTTGGCGCGGTCCATGAGCGTACGCGATGTCAATTGCTTTAAATGCTTCCATTATGGACGCCCCCATACAGGATTTATTCTAAATAGGTGGTAGCAAGCAATAAGCGTCACTAAAAAACCAAATAATATAGCCCAGATCAGTTCGAGTCTCATATCGCCAAGCATTATATTTTTAGCAATGTTCACAGGGTTCCAGATGTTTATCAAATTCACCCATTGTTCTTGTCTTACCGAACCTATAATACCAATCGCTATCATTGAAAATGAAAAAATCGATATAATCGTATTGGCATTTTGAAAGTTTAATGCCGCGAGAGTAAGCATCAGCCCTGGAATACAAAAAAGTACAAAGCATAAGTAAAATCTTATTAGTATACTTAAGTACTCGGCTATGTTGTATGCGCCAAATAATGGGCGGCTACTTAAATAAAATAAGCTGCAATACAGTAGTGATATAAGGGAATATGAGAAAAAATGCGAGATGAGAAATCTTCTGCGTGAATACGGTGTGTATATGAAGGAGCGTACAAAGCCGCTTTCTCGCCTGCCAATAATATAAAAACAGAAGCCGAATAATGCAACGCTTGAGGCCACGTATGCAAAGAACCAAGCTGCTGAGTGAAGATATTCTGCTTCAAAAACAGTCGAATCGTTTTTCGAGAAAATCATCATGTAGAATACTGCACATGGCGATATCATTATCCAAAAAAAAGCCACAGGCTCATTTAGCTGCTCTTTGATAAAGAGGCGGCTAAGCACGAAGATCTGTGATAAAAACATCCTGGGAGTTATTCTCATGGGAATGGCACCATCATTGACTTACGGGTTGAGTAGATATCTTTGGTGAATTGACGTGAATAATCGTTATCAAGGTTTATCGATGACGAGGAATCCATATGCAAAAACAATGAGGGTGAAAAAAATTTACAATAAACATAGTTTGCACCAGCAATCCATACTGGCTTTGTATATAAGTACCCCTGCATGTTTAAGCTGACAAAAGATCTTATAAGTGCTTGTAGGTTTAGAGCGTCTCGCGGTCGTTTGGATTTCTTGTGCGTTATAATGACATCAGTTATTTCGTTAAAGGTTTGGAAGTTATTGGGTTTTAGAAAGTGCAAAAGGTATCTGTCTTTTATTGTGGATATGCAAGTATTTAGGCTGTAGAAAAGATTCATAAATCGAAACGTCTGCCACAGTTCAAGAACTGACTTCTCAAAGGCTTGCTCTATAGTTTCAGCATATGACATGCCAGCGCAATAGCTTACATTGCAGTTTTCTTTATCATTCCCATACACTATAAGTACGCAGTGTCCCGGGAAATTTGGATCAGAAATATCTAAAGCTTCAATGTGTCCGGATTTTTTGAGTGCATTATAAAGTGAGTAAATTGATGTGTTTTTAAATTCGCCTTCGAATTTTTGAGGGGCTAGTATTGCTAAACATTTTTTTGTTAGCCAGAAACGAATGAGAAATTGTCTTTCCATGGTTTCCTTAATGGCACCATATATTGAGGTTTCATAGTTTCTGTGAAAACTGCATCCGCATGTATCGCGAGAGGGGTAAAATTGTGTGTCTTTTTCGAGATTATGATAGCTGAGAGAAATTAAGATTGTTGGGATTTGGCATTGAGTAAAAGTCGGAAATTCGATGAGCAGTAGAAGTTCGAAATGAATGTTTCGAAACTAAACCTTCTTCAATATCGCACAGGGACGTTTGGACGAAGGCGCGGGCAAACTTCTGTATTTCGTCTGATGATAGTGTTTGATCTAAAGTATTTTCTTCATCAGACAATATTTCCATATAGAAATGCCTACGCTCGAAATACTCACCTAGTGCAGTCTGCAGTGCATTATCTTCGTTGCCTATTCCTGAGCCCACTTTTGCCCAAGAGTCTGTGACTTCTACGTTGAAGGGGAAACCTGAAACACAATTTGGCTGGAAATGGCATGCCCCGGGCAGGCTGGCAAAGCTATCAAAGTCTAGATTATTCATATTTTGAACCAATTAGATGTGTGCACAGCGGGAAGAATAAAGTCGGATTAAGTCCTAAGCTTTTACAAAGCATGTCATCGCAGTAGCCTGACCACACTCGGCTTTGAATTTTTAGATTTGAACACAAAAGATCAATTAGCATATATAGAGATCCTACCTCTAGGTTTGCGAGGCGATAACCACGGTATCGATATTTGAATACTGTTTTTGGCCTATATGCAGCATAAACAATTGCGACATTGGGCTCTCCAATTCTGACATTGTTTGGCAGTAGTGCTTTCTTTAGTAAATCGATGCTTTTTATATTCTTAACTACCTAAAATGTCCTGGTTTTAGAAAGTAAATGCAGTACCTTTCCTTCGGCGGGCCAGCCGTGAGTTTCACCAGATAGATCGCAGATAAATACTTCAACGGGATATAGCCCACCTCCACTAGGGTAACCTCTTTTGTAGTCATGTTTTTCTAATTTTATTAGGGGTGATAAGATTTCTTTTATTTCCGTGAATGAAACACCTCCTTTGATAAAGAAATCACAAGATTCCTTTCGCGCTAATGGATGATCATTCGGTAGCGGTTTCATTTTTTGGTTTGAAGTATATGCATGCATATCTGGGTAAAGGTGAAGTTCATTACCAGTCAGGTCTTGCAATGTTTTCTCAGTTATATTATGAAGATAAGTAATGTCCTGGATCGCATCATGCATAGTAAAATTTGTCAGGTTGTGAAACGTAGATATTTTGTCGTAGACATCGCTGTCCAGGAACTTTATATAATAGTCGTGCGGAATTGATTTCAAGTATTGCTCCTCAAGCATTGGCGTATCGGCCAATGCGGTATTTGCTCTTCAGTAACAGAACCATTATGCAGCTTCATGATCGATGATGAAAAAACCGAATCCTGATGCCTGCGCTGATCATTAGATTTGGTATAAAAATTTATTTTCTGAGCTAGCAAACCTATAGCCAAGCTTTCCTGAAGCAGGGTTGTCTTTACCTTGGGGATTGGAACTTTTCGTGTTTTGCAAAAATTTAGTAATTTAGACCAGTTGTTGTTGCTTGAAGAGTTTTGTTCATAATTTATTATTCTGTCAATTCCACAAAAATGACATGGCGAGCCAATTTCAGGGATGTATGCCTGGCTTACGACGAATGTTTTTTTTGTAAAATAGCTCACGCTTAATGCAGATTGCGGCGCAGCGATAGCAGCCTTAAAATATTTCTCTTGAAGCAGTTCATAATTGTATTCTTCGCAATGAAAATGAATAAAGTATTTTTTATCCTTTATTCTGTGTTCATCGAAGTCTGTTATAAAGATGAGCTTGTGGCTGATTGCTAGCTCGCTCGATAATAGCGTGTATGCCGAATTTGTACTTTTATCAACAATAATAAGGGCTTGTTCAAAGTAATCGGGTTGCACTCTGTTGTTGATTTTTAATATTCCCTCTAGAAATGTTTTGGTTTCTTCTTTTGGTAAATGCTGATTTTGGATGATTTTATCTAACTGGTCTTCGGTTATAGCTATGTCGCTTAGCTCTTTGATTTCTTGCAGTGCAGTCCAAAGCTTAGAAGATTTAATATTTGATATGCCTCTTTCTGACAATATAATTCTTGTGTTTTCAAAGTTAAGAAGTTCGTAATTGTGGATTCTAATTATCATGAGTTCGACACCATGTTTTAAGGTGATATCGATTACAGTCGATATCACCTTTGTCTTCCTGGTTTAAAGTCGATGGTTTTTCAGAAATGGTATTCCCACCTCCGCAGCCGCCACTGCAACCACCCCCCCCCTTCCGCAGCCACCACTACATTTTTTATTCCTAATAGATGCCGTCAAATTGCGGCAATAAGAGTTTTGTTTTTGAATCCTGTTTCGTCAATGTTTCTGATCGTGCCAGTTTTGATTGTTTATTTTTTGCGAGATACAGCCCACGGCTGTTTGGGATAATTCTCACAAGACATATTGCATATCAGCTAATTTTATCGCTGTAGGATTTTTCCGAAGCCCGAAAAATAGGCTCGGTAAACTAACGGATGACTCTATTTTTCTACATTATGAGATTGATCTTCTTTTTGCGGCGATTCCGCGATTTTTCTGAAAGTCGACTAAAAAAAATCAAAAATTCCCGACGAACGGTCGCCGTGTTCGGTTTTTTATAAGGCTCCCTTTATTGGATGTATCCGCTTTCTAGGATTTTTACGAAAAGGACTGCCGCATATAACGTTTACTGCAGGCCAGTGTATGCACGGCTGAAAAGCTTCTCGCCAGCTTGTCGTAGATTCTGTATGAACGTCGACGTCGCGCAATGGCTTTTTCTAAAGCAGGTTCTCGGAACGCAGACGCGTTGTTTCGGAACACGTCTTGCATTTGATATTCAGGTACATATTGTTTTACAGCAGAGTGCTTTGAACTGGGTAGGATGGCACTACCTGGTCGCAGTGATTTTTTGGTCTTCGTATGCAGATTCACCTGAGAACATTGATTCGCTTTCCTACAGTAGTTACCTGTTCGGCAGTGCTTCCCACCCCGTTTGCCACGCAGCAGCAATCCTCAAAACCTTTGAACTTTACCCTCGTTGACCGCTCGGAACCTAGGCAGCGGAAATAGACGAGTCGCCAGCACAGTGCGATCGTACGCTGCCATACCGTCAATTTTTCCATTGCATGGAATGCACAGGAGCGTCCCTGGGGCGTGAGGAGTGATGCTCGATGAATGAACAGCCATACGGTCCGGATTCCCTGGCCACCGATGTCCCGCAAGCAACCCTTCCGCTGTCACTGACCCAGGCGCTGCAATTACCCCGCATCGTGATTGAAGACACGTTGCCGGTAATCGACGGTGGCTTGTTCGCGGCCAAGGCGATCATCGGGCAACCGGTTACCGTGACCAGCAAGGTCTATGCCGATGGGCACGACAAGATGGCGGTCAATATCCGCTGGCGTGCTGCCGATGAAGAACACTGGCACAGCGCGCCAATGCGCGAGCTTGGCAACGACAGCTGGGTCGGTGAATTCACCCCGACCTCGGTCAGCCGCCATGTGTTCCGCCTTGAAGCCTGGATCGATCAGTTCGGCAGCTATCGTTATGAACTGGAGAAGAAGTTCGGCGCCGGCGTTCCTGTCGATCTGGAACTGGAAGAGGGCCGCATTCATCTGGTGCACGCCGCCGAGCGCAGCCAGAACGAGCAGCGCCAGCAAATCGAAGGCCTGCTGGGCCAGCTTGAAGAGGGTGATAAAGACGAGAAAGTCGCGCTGCTGTTACACAGTGAAACCGCCAGCCTGATGAAACTGGTCGACAATCAGGCCTTCCTGAGCCGCAGCGTCGAGTTCCCGCTGGATGTCGAGCGTGAGCTGGCGCAGTTTGCCAGCTGGTACGAGCTGTTTCCCCGTTCGATGACCGACGACCCGGCGCGCCACGGCACGTTCAACGACGTTCATTCGCGTCTGCCGATCATTCGCGACATGGGCTTCGACGTGCTGTATTTCCCGCCGATTCATCCTATCGGCCGTGCCCACCGCAAGGGGCCTAACAATTCCCTGACCGCTGGCCCTGATGATCCGGGCAGCCCGTATGCGATCGGCAGCGAGGATGGCGGTCATGAAGCCATTCACCCGCAGCTGGGTAGTCGTGAAGATTTCCGTCATCTGGTAAAAGCCGCGGCCGAGTATGGCCTGGAAATTGCGCTGGATTTCGCCATCCAGTGTTCCCAGGATCACCCGTGGCTCAAGCAGCATCCGGGCTGGTTCTCGTGGCGTCCGGACGGCACGATCCGTTATGCGGAAAACCCGCCGAAGAAGTATCAGGACATCGTCAACGTCGATTTCTATGCACCAGACGCCATCCCCGGCCTGTGGATGGAGTTGCGCGACATCGTTCTGGGCTGGGTCAAAGAGGGCGTGAAAATCTTCCGCGTCGACAACCCGCACACCAAACCGCTGCCGTTCTGGCAGTGGATGATCGGCGAAGTGCGCAGTCAGCACCCCGAGGTGATGTTTCTGGCCGAAGCCTTTACCAAGCCGGCAATGATGGCGCGCCTGGGCAAGGTCGGTTACAGCCAGAGTTACACCTATTTCACCTGGCGCAACACCAAGGCGGAGCTGTCCGAGTATTTCACCCAGCTCAACGAAGTGCCTTGGCGCGACTGTTATCGTCCGAATTTCTTCGTCAACACGCCCGACATCAACCCGCGCTTCCTGCATGAGTCTGGTCGTCCCGGGTTTCTGATCCGGGCGGCGCTGGCCACCATGGGTTCCGGGCTGTGGGGTATGTATTCCGGGTTCGAGCTGTGCGAAGCGGCGCCTATTCCCGGCAAGGAAGAGTATCTGGACTCGGAGAAATACCAGATTCGGGTTCGCGATTACGCAGCGCCGGGCAACATCATTGCCGAGATCGCGCAGCTCAACCGCATTCGCCGGCAGAACCCTGCGTTGCAAACCCACTTGGGTCTGAAGCTGTATAACGCGTGGAACGACAACATTCTGTACTTCGGCAAGCGCTCGGCGGACGGCAGCAACTTCATTCTGGTTGCCGTCAACCTCGACCCGTACAACGCACAGGAAGCGGATTTCGAGTTGCCGCTGTGGGAAATGGGCCTGCCGGATGACGCCGCTACGTCGGGTGAAGACCTGATGACCGGGCACCGCTGGACCTGGTACGGCAAGTATCAGCACACGCGTCTCGATCCATCCCAACCGTTTGGAATCTGGCGTATCCAGGCTGCGCAATAACACTCCCGAGGAGTCAATAATGGCCAAAAAGCCCGGTGACGCGACATTTATCAAAGACCCGCTCTGGTACAAGGATGCGGTGATTTATCAGGTTCACGTGAAATCGTTCTTTGATTCCAATAACGACGGAATCGGCGATTTCGCGGGCTTGATCGAAAAGCTCGACTACATTGCCGCGCTGGGCGTCAACACCATCTGGTTGTTGCCGTTTTATCCGTCGCCGCGCCGGGACGATGGCTACGACATTTCCGAATACCGGGATGTGCACAGCGACTACGGCACCATGGCCGATGCCAAGCGTTTCATCGCCCAGGCACACAAGCGCGGCCTGCGAGTGATCAGCGAACTGGTCATCAATCATACTTCCGACCAGCATCCCTGGTTCCAGAAAGCCCGCAATGCCAAGCCCGGTTCCAAGGCGCGGGACTTCTATGTGTGGTCGGACACCGATCAGAAGTACGACGGCACGCGGATCATCTTTCTCGATACCGAGACGTCCAACTGGACCTGGGACCCGGTCGCCGGGCAATACTTCTGGCACCGTTTCTACTCCCACCAGCCGGATCTGAATTTCGACAATCCGCACGTGCTGGATGCGGTTCTGGAAGTCATGCGCTTCTGGCTGGATCTGGGCATCGACGGTTTGCGTCTGGATGCCATTCCGTATCTCATCGAGCGGGACGGCACCAACAACGAGAACCTGCCGGAAACCCATCAGGTGCTCAAGCGCATCCGTGCCGAGATCGACGCGAACTATCCGGACCGCATGCTGCTGGCCGAGGCCAACCAATGGCCGGAAGATACCCAGCTGTATTTTGGTGAAAGCAAGGGCCCGGACGGCGATGAATGCCATATGGCCTTTCACTTTCCGTTGATGCCACGCATGTACATGGCGCTGGCTCAGGAAGATCGTTTTCCGATCACCGATATTTTGCGGCAGACGCCGGAGATCCCGGAAAACTGCCAATGGGCGATTTTCCTGCGCAACCATGATGAACTGACCCTGGAAATGGTCACCGATCGTGAGCGTGATTACCTGTGGAATTACTACGCGGCAGACCGCCGTGCACGAATCAACCTGGGTATCCGTCGGCGCCTGGCACCCTTGGTGGATCGCGACCGTCGCCGGGTCGAGTTGCTGAATAGCATGCTGTTGTCGATGCCCGGCACACCGACGCTGTATTACGGCGACGAGATCGGCATGGGCGATAACATCTACCTGGGCGACCGGGACGGTGTGCGTACGCCGATGCAGTGGTCGATCGATCGCAACGGCGGTTTTTCGCGTGCCGACCCGGCCAGCCTGGTGTTGCCACCGATCATGGACCCGATGTACGGCTTTCAGTCGGTCAACGTTGAAATTCAGGAGCGTGACCCGCACTCGCTGCTGAACTGGAATCGACGCATGCTGGCGGTGCGCAAACAGCAGAAGGCATTCGGGCGTGGCACGCTGAAAATGCTCTCGCCGTCGAATCGCCGCATTCTTGCGTACACCCGCGAGTACGCGGCACCCGATGGTCACAGTGAAGTGGTGTTGTGTGTTGCCAACGTTTCCAGCGCCGCCCAAGCTGCGGAGCTTGAGCTGTCGGCTTACGCAGGCACAGTGCCGGTGGAAATGCTCGGTGGCAGCGCATTTCCGCCTATCGGGCAGTTAAGCTATTTGCTGACGCTCCCGCCGTATGGTTTTTACTGGTTTTTACTGGCTTCGGAGAATCAAATGCCCAGTTGGCACGTTGAACCCGCGCAGAGCATGCCGGACTTCCCGACCCTGGTGCTCAAGAAGCGCCTTGAGGAGTTGCTCGAAGAGCCGCTGCGCAGCACCATGGAAAAAACGTCACTGGCTGTTTATTTGCCAAAACGCCGCTGGTTCGCAGGCAAGGGTAAGGACATAGAGCAGGTCAATATCGCGTATGCGGTGCGTTTCGGCGATGAGGCGCACCCTGTGTTGCTCAGCGAAATAGAAGTGACTGCAGATGGCCAGACCGATCGCTATCAGCTGCCATTCGGCTTGCTCGCCGAAGACGACATCAGCAGCGCGTTGCCACAGCAACTGGCACTTGCCAGAGTGCGGCGTAATCGTGATGTCGGGCTGATCACCGATGCATTTACTCTGGAAACCTTCATTCGTGCAGTGATTCAGGGCATGCAGTCGGATACGGTTATCCCCTGCGCTGACGGCGAGTTGCGTTTCGAGCAAAGTTCGCAGCTGGCACCGCTCGGCCTCACCGCAGAGTCGGAAGTGCGCTACCTGTCTGCCGAGCAGTCGAACAGCTCGGTGGTTGTTGGTGGCAGCCTGGTGCTCAAACTGATTCGTAAAGTCAGTGCCGGGACGCACCCGGAGCTGGAAATGGGTGCTTTCCTGACCAATGCCGGCTTCAAGAATATCTCGCCGTTGCTGGGTTCTCTGGTGCGTGTCGGCAACGACGGAAAACCGAATCTGCTGATGATTGCCCAAGGCTACCTGAGCAATCAAGGTGACGCTTGGGAGTGGACGCAGAACAATCTGGAACGCGCAGTACGCGATGAGTTGGCGCATGGTGTTTCTGGTCAGGAACAGCATTACAACGCTTTACTGGAGCTGGCGGACTTTTCGCGCAGTCTTGGTCAGCGTCTCGGTGAGATGCACCAGATTCTGGCGTCGCCTACCGACAACGCAGACTTTGCTGTTGAAGTCACCAGCAGTCAGGACAGCAAGGCCTCCGGAAGCAGCGTCAATGCTCAGCTTGAGCGCGCCTTGCAGCTGCTTGAGCAGCGCAAGGGCGATCTGGAGCAGGACGATCAGCAACTGGTCAGCGATTTGCTCGCCCGGCGCAAGCAGATTCGTCAGCGCGTCGAAGGTCTGGCCAAGCGTTCGGCAGGTGGCCTGCGCATTCGCGTGCATGGTGACTTGCACCTCGGCCAAGTGCTGGTGGTCAAGGGCGATGCCTATCTGATCGATTTCGAGGGTGAACCGGCCCGCGCACTTGAAGAACGCCGTGCCAAGCACAGCCCGTTCAAGGATGTCAGCGGTGTTTTGCGTTCGTTTGACTACGCTGCCGCCATGGCAGTACGCAGCGCGCAAAGTGTCGATACCTCGCCTGAGGCTGCCGGCGCTCGCAAACGTGTCGCCGAGACCTACCTGGCGCAGGCGCGGGAAGCCTTTATCGAAGGCTATCGTTCGGCAACAACCGGAATGGCCCATGCCTGGAAAGATGCAAAAGGGGAGGACGCCGCACTGGAATTGTTCACCCTTGAAAAAGCTGCTTATGAAGTGATCTACGAAGCCGAGAATCGTCCAGCCTGGTTGGCCGTTCCTTTGCAAGGCTTGCGTGGGTTGCTGCAACCGTCTGATGGAGAGCCAATATGAATGCGCCTGACAAAACCGGCACAGGCCGCCGCGCGATTCCCGCTGCTGTGGACCTCGACGCGCTGATCCGCGCTGAACACCGTGATCCATTTTCGATCCTTGGTCTGCACGGTGACGGCGGCAGCGGGCAATACGTTCGTGCCTATCTACCCGCTGCGTTGAGCGTGCGTCTGCTGGCCAAAGATGATGGCCGCGAGCTGGGCGAGATGGAAATGAGTGAGGTGCCGGGGTTTTTCGTCGGTCATCTCGAGCAACCACAGCCTTACCTGCTGAAAATTCAATGGGCTGGCGGCGAGCAGATTACCGAGGACCCCTATAGCTTCGGTCCGCTGCTGGGCGAGATGGACCTTTACCTTTTTGCCGAGGGTAATCATCGTGACCTGAGCAGCTGTCTGGGCGCACAAGTCACCAGCGTCGATGGCGTGGACGGGGTTCGCTTTGCGGTCTGGGCGCCTAATGCCCGCCGTGTGTCGGTGGTCGGTAGCTTCAACAGCTGGGATGGTCGTCGTCACCCGATGCGCTTGCGTCACCCAACCGGCGTATGGGAGATTTTCGTCCCGCGTCTGCAGCCCGGTGAAGTCTACAAATACGAGATCCTCGGTGCCCACGGGATTCTGCCGCTGAAAAGCGACCCGATGGCACTGGCTACCACGCTGCCGCCCGATACCGCGTCAAAAGTCTCTGCGCCGCTGCAATTCGAGTGGAACGACCAGGAATGGCTGCAATCACGGACTGGTCGTCACGACGTTGCCGCACCGCTGTCGATCTACGAACTGCACGCAGGTTCGTGGCAGATGGAGCAGCACGAAGACGGTCAATGGCGACAGTACAACTGGCGCGAGCTGGCTGACCGACTGATTCCCTATGTCAAGGAACTGGGCTTTACCCACATCGAGCTGATGCCGATCATGGAGCACCCGTTCGGGGGGTCATGGGGCTATCAGTTACTGGCCCAGTTCGCGCCAACTGCCCGTTACGGTTCGCCAGAAGATTTCGCTGCGTTCGTCGACGCCTGTCATCGGGCTGAAATCGGTGTGATTCTTGACTGGGTGCCTGCGCACTTTCCGACCGATACCCACGGCCTGGCACAGTTCGACGGCACCGCGTTGTATGAGTACGCCGACCCCAAGGAAGGCTTCCATCAGGACTGGGACACGCTGATCTACAACCTGGGGCGTACCGAAGTTCACGGCTTCATGCTGGCTTCGGCGTTGCACTGGCTCAAGCATTACCACATCGACGGTCTGCGCGTGGATGCGGTGGCGTCGATGCTTTACCGCGACTATTCGCGTAATGCGGGCGAATGGGTTCCAAATCGCTTTGGCGGCCGAGAGAACCTCGAAGCCATCGACTTCCTGCGCCACCTCAACGATGTGGTTGCCCTGGAAGCACCGGGCACGATGGTCATTGCCGAAGAATCCACAGCGTGGCCGGGTGTCAGCGAGCCGACCCAGCAGGGTGGGCTAGGCTTCAACTACAAGTGGAACATGGGCTGGATGCATGATTCGCTGCAGTACATGGAGGAGGACCCGATCAATCGCGGACACCACCACGGCAAGCTGAGCTTCAGCCTGGTGTACGCGTGGTCAGAGCGCTTCGTACTGCCTATTTCCCATGACGAAGTGGTACACGGCAAGCATTCGCTGATCGACAAGATGCCGGGTGACCACTGGCAGAAGTTCGCCAACCTGCGCGCTTACCTGTCGTTCATGTGGACGCACCCGGGCAAGAAACTGCTGTTTATGGGCTGTGAATTCGGTCAGTGGCGTGAGTGGAATCACGACCGTGAACTGGACTGGTACTTGATGAAATACGCTGAACATATTGGCGTGAAGAAGCTGGTCAGTGACCTGAACCGAATCTATCGCCAGGAAAAGGCGCTGCACCAGCGCGACGCTGACCCAGCCGGATTTCAGTGGCTGATCGGCGACGACCAGGCCAACAGCGTGTTTGCCTATCTGCGCTGGAGCAATGATGGCGAGCCGCTACTGGTGGTGGCCAACATGACTCCAGTGCCGCGTCTGGATTATCGTGTCGGCGCGCCAGTGTCAGGTGCATGGACTGAGTTGCTGAACAGCGACGCGGAAACCTACGCAGGTTCTAACATGGGCAATGGTGGGGAAGTGAACGCCGAAGACGAGCCGGCACATGGGATGAAGGCTTCACTGAAACTGAACTTGCCGCCGCTTGCTGTGCTTATCCTCAAACCGAAGAAAGACTGACCAGGACGCATCCCCGCGCTGACGGTCGCATTACCAAACCAGCCTGAAACCCAGGCTGGTATTTACTCCCTCCGCTCCTTGTCCGCCCAGATCACCAAGGTAATCAGCGCTCCAGTGCAGACTGGCATTGCTGCTCAATGTCGCTATTATCCCGGCGCCGATACCGCCCGTCGTTGATCGATGCCCGGTTTTTATCTGCTCTGCATGATCGAATGTCAGCGTGTCATGGCCGTCTTTGGTGTGCCAGAGGTTGGCTCGCAGATAAGGCTCTATCGGTACGCTACTGAATTGATAGCGCCCCTTGAAACGTATGCCGATGCGCCCTGTGGTGTAAGCCTGACTGTCGAATCCGAGATGGGCAATGCCGTCATGCTGGTCCTGAAGGTCTATGCGTTGGTAGATGATCTGTAGCTGAGGCTCTGCAACCCAGCGTTGTGAGAGTGGCAGCGGATACCCTGCCTCTGCAGACAGGCTCATCACATGGCCTTCAATGTCGACACCTGTGCCCCTGACGGAGCGGCTGCGGCCGTCCAGACGAGTGCCCATCGCTACTGTGTCAATGTACCCGCCACCGGGCGTCGTCAGCGTCCAGTAGGCACCCAGGCTTCCTCCCTCCAGTTTCAGACGCCCTGTTTTGTAGTCGCTGAAACCTTCGGCAAAACCCTTCACCTGGCCGTCCAGACGGTTATGCGCGACGAAAAAGCCGACGCGCTGAGTCTTCCCGCTGTCCTGTTGCCAGGCATACAGGTCATGGCCAATCTGATAACCCTTGAATGAAGCGTCCAGGCCTGGGCTCACGTCTCCGGACCAGTGTTGCTTGAAATCACTGCCGAACACGCGTGCCCAACCCGCTGGCGTCGCGCCGTTTTGCGCCAGCAAGGCCTGATCACCCTGACGCTCATGAAAGGTGCCCAGCGAACTCAGCGCCAAGGCCGCAGCGGTGGGAGCCACCACGGAGTAGTTGGCGACCTCGGGCCGGTACAGCGCGATGGGTGCAGCTCCGCGAACGGGTTCCGGCAGCGGCGGGGTTCCAATGGCAGGCACCGGCAGTGTGGCTGCTGGTGTGACAGGGGGCGGGCTGTTCGGCTCAGGCTCAGGGTTTGGAGGTGGGGCAGGTACAGGTTGCGGTGTTGGTGCAGGTTCTGGAGCAGGCACAGGCACAGGCTGTGGTGTCGGTGTCGGCTCGGGAACAGGTTCTGGTTCTGGTTCAGGCTCAGGGGCGGGCAGCGGCGTTGGCTGTGCAGGTTCTGGGGTGGGCTCGACAGGGGCAGGGGCAGGCGGGGCAATCACCGCAGAGCGCAGAAACCAGCTGTTCTCAGAGCCGGCAGTGGCGCCGCCCTTGAACAGGTAATACTGATAAGCGCCTGCAGACAGCGGACTTTGCAACGAAAAGGCGCTGCTTTCGCTGGTTGCACCGTTGATGGCTTTTACCACTTCGATGCCATTCCCACGGGTCAGGGCGCCCAGCCCACCCGAGTTGCTGACGAGCATGCGCGTAGACCCACTGATACGCCCTTGTGCTACCACCAGTCGGTCGCTGGCGGATGCATCATCGCCCAGTGCCGAGAGCAACAGCAGTCTTCCGTTCTGGCCGGTGTAATTGCCGGTCACCGTCAATGTGCCAGTGAGCGAGCGGCCTGCATCGCTTACATCCAGCGTTCCGGCATTCTGCAGTGAGGCAAGGGATCCGGCGCTGAAGGGGGCAACACTGCCCGAGGTCGAGATCAGCGTGCTGCTGGAGTCTATGTCCAGAACGCCGGTGTCAGTCAGGCTGTCGCCGAGCACCAGCGTGCCGGCCAGATTCAGCTGCGAGCCATTGCTCACATTGACCGTTTCCCAGTTGGCATAGCGACCCGGCTGTGATGATACGGTGTCGTCGAAGGTCAACGTGTCGTTGCCAGGGCCGCCGTCGAGCAGCGGGTTGGCACTCAGGTAGTATTCGCTCAGGTTGTACAGGCGTGCCGTATCGTTGCCGTCGGCCATCAATACGTTGCTGCGTGCATAACCGCCGTTCAGCCAGTTGAAAGTGTCATTGCCAACACTGGTGCGAACTTCGCCGCGGATCTCGCCGCCACTGAGGGTGATCTGGTCGTCGCCGCCACTGACGCTGACGTTGCCGCCAACAATGCCGCCCGACAAGGTGATCGTGTCCCGGCCAAAGCCGGTGACCAGGTTGTTGATGATAGTGCCACCAGACATTTCGAATACATTGTTGTCCAGCTTCATGTCCACGCGACCGATGCTCCCACCAGTCATCACCGCGACGTCGCCATCCTCGAACGCGCGGGTGATGGTGCCGCCCGTCATGAGAAAGGTATCGCGCCCGTCACCTTGGGCCAGAGAGCCCAGCGTGCCGCCGCCCATGACAAAATCGTCGGGATCATCGCCCTGGTTCAGATCGCCGCTGACCTCGCCCGTGGAGAGCGTGAAGCGGTCGATACCGGCCCCTTGAGTAACGTTGCCCAGAATGCGCCCCGACTGCATATCCACGCTGTCCCTTCCCGGACCGAACAGGATATTGCCGTACACCGTGCCCGTTCCGCCGACCGGAAATATCAGCACGTGGTCGCCGCTGAGCGCGCTAAACGGCCCGCTGCTGCCGCTGTCGCAGACCTGAACGCCAGCCGATGCCAGGGAGGAAAGGGTACAGGCGCCCTCGGCCCAGGACGGGATGATTGCCAGTATTACCACGGGCAGCACATTGCAGGTCTGGTGCAGATGAACGCAACGGATTTTCATGACAGCACTCCCGTCCAGGCAGGCAGCAGGGAGGCAATCGAGAGGGATCGAAGCGCCAGACTGCTACGCAAAGCGGCGTCACACCAAGGTGGGTGACGATCGCTTTGCAAGCCTGTTTCGAGGCTCGCAGTATCAAGTCAAGAAGTCGTTGCCGGATGCGTCAAGAAGTTGACCGACCGATGGCAGGATTTAAGCGTTATCTGCTAACTATTGGAACTACGGGAGAAAAGCTTATGCAGCAAAGCCACTGTTGAGGACCATTCACCCGAGTTGAGCGGCGCGCCGCGACAGCCAGACTGTCAGGGCCAGCGCGCAAACCGATAGCAGGGCTGCGTAGAAAAATATCCAGTCATAGCCCTGGCCCAAGGCAATTGCGCCCATCACCGGACCTGCGATTGCCAGTGCCAGATCGAAGAACACCGCATAGGCGCTCAGGCCTGCGCCGCGGCTAGGGGTGGGCACGCACTTGATGGCCTCTACGCCGAGCGCCGGGTAGACCAGCGACAGCCCCACGCCGGTCAGTCCGGCGCCTGCGAGGGCAACGCCGCTGCTCGGGGAAAGCCAGAGCATCAACAGCCCGCAGATTTCTACCGCCATGCACACAATGGCCGCGTTGTAGCCGCCCAGTCGATTGATGGTGCCGATAAACAGCAGGCGGGCGAGGATAAAGCACACACCAAACATGCTCAGGCAATAGGCCGCACCTTCCCAGCCCCGATTCAGATAGAACAGGGTGATGAAGGTGGTCAGTGTGCCGTAGCCGATCGACGATAGCGTCAGACCCAGACCGTAGGGTGCAATCCGGCCAAACACTGACCAATAGGGCAGGCGCTCACCGGCTACGACCGGCACCGATGGCTTGTTGCGTATCAGCCACAGCGCCAGTCCTGCCATCACCATCAAGGCGACCCCCAGGCTGTTGAAGTCCACGGTATCTATGACTACCACGCCCAGCGGTGCACCAATGGCTATCGCACCATAGGACGCGATGCCGTTCCACGAAATTGATCGGGCCGTGTGTTCCGATCCGAGCTTGCCGATGCACCAACTGATGGTGCCAACCCCGATAAGCCCTTGGGAAACGCCGAGAAACAGTCGCGCAACGATCAGAATCGACAGGCTCAGCGTGGCAAACTCCTGAAGCAGCGTTGCCAGTAACGTCATGCTGCCACTGATGACGATGCCCCACAGTCCGAACACGATAGAGCGCTTGCTGCCCAACGTGTCGGTCGCCCGGCCGGCAAAAGGTCGACTCAGCAGCGTTGCCAGATATTGCGAGGCGATGGTCAGGCCGGCAATCAACGGACTGAAACCCAACTGGTCGTGAACATAGCCGGGTAGCACCGCAATAGGCAGACCGATGCACAGGAAGGCGATGAAGGTGTAGAAAACGATGGAAACGATTTGCAGGGTAATCGTCATGGAACCGGAGTGTGCGGCAGGCATTGGGCTCTTCGCTGGCAGGCGGTGGGAGTGCCTCATCATGGCGTGCACTGTGACTAAAAGAAAGCAGGCTAACGGTTTTATGCGGGCGGGTTATCAGGCAGTTGCTGTTATGCAGATATGGTCATAGGATGACTGATCACGCCACAATAATAAAAAGGTTTGCCATGAGAAATTTTCTGTTGCTGGCCGCTGCAGTCGGTTGTTCGTTTGGCCTGCCTGCCCAGGCAGCCACGTTTGCTTACATATCCAGTCCTACCGACGGCCTGATATCCCAATACCGTCTGGATGAGCAGAGCGGCGCGCTCAGCCTGGTCGAGCAGACCAAGGCCGGAGATCAGGTCAATCCGATGGCCATCTCACCGGACGGCAAAGCGTTATTTGCGGCGCTGCGTTCCAAGCCTTATCAAGTGCTGAGTTTCAGCATCGAGCCTGCAACAGGGCATCTCAAACCGCTGAGTCAGGCACCGCTGGCCGAGAGTCTGGCCTACCTGTCTACCGATCGCAGCGGACGCTTCCTGTTCGGCGCGTCCTATGGTGCCGATTTGCTCAGCGTCCAGCCCATTGATGCGCAACACCGCCCAAGCGACAGTATCCAGACCTACAAGACCGGCATGCATGCGCATTCGGTGCGCACCGACCCGAGCAACCGTTTTGCATACGCCGGTAATCTTGGCGTTGATCGTGTTCTGCAATACCGGCTGGAGCCAAAGGACGGCAAGCTCGTCCCCATCGGCGAGGGCCATGTCGCCGTTCCCGACAATACCGGCCCACGCCACTTGGCATTTTCGTCCGATGGCAAATTTCTGTACGTGGTCGGCGAAATGAGCGGCACCGTCACTGCGTTCGCGATCAACCAGAAAACCGGTGCGTTGAAGCAGACAAGCAAGGCGGACGGTATCCCGAAGCGCTTGAACCTGGAGCCGGGGCAGGCCCGCGATGCGCGCAACAATGATCTCAAGGATGACCCCACCCCGCGTATCTGGGCAGCAGATATTCGCCTCGCATCGAATGGCAAGTGGCTGTTTATCAGCGAGCGCACCACCAGCAGCGTGTCGGTATTCAAGGTCGAGCCTGCCAGTGGCAAGGTGACATTTGTTGAAAACTATCCGGTGCAGGAAAAACAGCCACGCAATATCGCGGTGTCACCCAATGGTCGCTGGTTGCTGGTGAGCGGTGAGAAAAGCGACAAGGTCGGCAGTTACGCCATTGCAGCGAACGGTGCCTTGCAGCGGGTCAGCGAAGCACCCTCGGGCAAGGGGGCGCTGTGGATTGAAATGCTCAGCCAGCCTGGCCAGTAGCGGGTTTGAAAATAAAAAGCCCTGTCACAAGACAGGGCTTTTTGCTGTAGCAGCCTGACAGGCTTAGAACGAAACGCCCTGGCTGCGCAGGTAGTCGTCATAGGTGCCGCTGAAATCGATCACGCCGCTTGGGCTGAGTTCGATGATGCGGGTCGCCAGCGAGGACACGAACTCGCGGTCGTGACTGACGAAAATCAGTGTGCCTGGATAGTTTTCCAGCGCCAGGTTCAGCGACTCGATGGATTCCATGTCCAGGTGGTTGGTCGGTTCGTCCATCACCAGCACGTTGGGTTTTTGCAGGATCAGCTTGCCGAACAGCATGCGGCCCTGTTCACCACCGGAAATCACTTTGACCGACTTGAGGATCTCGTCATTGGAGAACAGCATGCGGCCCAGGGTGCCACGCACCATTTGCTCGCCGCCCTGGGTCCATTGACCCATCCAGTCGAACAGGGTGGAGTCATCCTCGAAATCGTGAGCATGATCCTGAGCGTAGTAGCCGATTTCCGCCGCATCGGTCCACTTGACCGTGCCTGCATCCGGTTGCAACTCGTTGACCAGGGTGCGCAGCAGGGTGGTCTTGCCGATGCCGTTCGGACCGATGATGGCAACACGTTCGCCGGCTTCGACCTGGAAGCTGAAGTCCTTGAACAGTGTCTTGCCGTCGAAGCCTTTGGCCATGCGATCGACAATAACTGCCTGACGGTGCAGCTTTTTGGTCTGTTCGAAACGAATGAACGGGCTGACACGGCTGGACGGCTTGACCTCGGCCAGCTGGATCTTGTCGATCGCCTTGGCTCGGGACGTGGCCTGCTTGGCTTTCGAGGCGTTGGCCGAGAAGCGGCTGACGAACGATTGCAGTTCGGAAATCTGTGCTTTCTTCTTGGCGTTGTCGGACAGCAACTGCTCGCGGGACTGAGTCGCCACGGTCATGTACTCGTCATAGTTGCCCGGGAACAGGCGCAACTCGCCGTAATCCAGGTCGGCCATGTGCGTGCACACGCTGTTCAGGAAGTGACGGTCGTGGGAGATGATGATCATCAGGCTGTTACGCTGGGTCAGTATGTTTTCCAGCCAGCGAATGGTGTTGATGTCCAGGTGGTTGGTTGGTTCGTCGAGCAGCAGCACTTCCGGATCGGAGAACAGGGCCTGCGCCAGCAGAACGCGCAGCTTCCAGCCGGGCGACACTTCGCTCATCGGGCCGTTGTGCTGCTCGATGCCGATACCCAGGCCCAGCAGCAGTTCGCCGGCACGGGACTCGGCAGTGTAGCCGTCCATTTCCGCAAACTCGGTTTCCAGCTCGGCCACGGCCATGCCGTCGTCTTCGCTCATTTCCGGCAGCGAGTAGATGCGGTCGCGCTCGGCCTTGACCTTCCACAGCTCTTCATGACCCATGATCACGGTGTCTAGCACCGTGAATTCTTCGTAGGCGAACTGATCCTGGCGCAGCTTACCCAGTCGTACGTTTGGCTCCAGCATCACCTGACCGCCCGAAGGCTCGAGGTCGCCACCGAGGATTTTCATGAAGGTGGACTTGCCGCAGCCGTTCGCGCCAATCAGGCCGTAACGGTTACCGGCGCCAAACTTGACCGAGACGTTCTCGAACAAGGGTTTGGGGCCGAACTGCATTGTGATGTTAGCTGTGGAGATCAATTACTTTACCTATCAATAACTTGGGCAATAACTGGGGAGCGCTGGTGTCAGCGGGTGTCGGGTTCGAGACCCGACCTGAGCTGTTCAGCCTGCTCCGCCTGAGCATGAGCTGATCCAACGGGCATACGTCTACAGCAACGGCAGCCTGCCATGGCCGCGTTGCCGGGATATGAATGTGGGGGTTCATGCCAGACATTGACGCGCATTGTCGCATAGGTCGGGCGGCAGGGACATGGTGGACAGTGCCGGATTGCCGAGTTGTCTGCGTTGCGGTTCGCTCAGGTGCCTGCCGGGTAGCATTGCTCAAAGCGCGTGCGCAGGGCAGAGGCAGGTGCGATTTCAAAGGAAGTCGCAGAAAAAAGAGACTGAGTCGTCAAGTTGCCTGATCGGGAGGTAGTTTACGTTCGGCTAGCGTTGTATCGGGCGACGCTTACTTTAAGCCGGGCTTCATCAATGCTCAACTTGGGAATGACTTCATCTGGAACTCGCGAGCTGTCGGACAAATTGAACACCTGAAAATCATTCCCGACCACCTGTTTCGACATAAGTTCCAGTGACGGGAGAATTCTTGATTCGTAGTGCTGATCCAGTCCACAAGGCGAGCACACATCTGTCGACGATTCATAAAACCGGCCTGCAGACTGATTCATATCAAAGCCTACGAGAAAGACGCTATCAAAACCAAGGTGATAGGACAATTGCAAGGCGAGATACATGACCGTGCGCGCGTCGAAAAAACCCAGTTCCAGGTTTTTGCTGAAGCCGATATCCCTGCTTCTATGACTCCATAAAGAAAGTTTTCTGACCAGCGCATCTTCTCGTGAACAGAGCGCTGCAACCGTCGACAGCCTCGGTGATTTCTTCAGCGCATAGGCGCGCCCGGAAGGCCTGGGAATGCCGGAGCTGAACTGGTCTTCCCACAGTCCGACATTCTCGCTCTCGCGCATTGCCGCGGCGAACAGCTCGGGCTGCTGGTTGGGAAAGTCCCTGTCAGTACACACGTAGAACAATGGCTTGATGTTCGTTCCTGCAAACATCGAGAACGCCCCGTTCATGGTAATCATGGGGGTGTCCGAAAAGTCTCGGATCGGAAAGTTTCTGGCAGATTGACCCGAGCCAATCAGAAGAACCGGGCCTTTTCTGGTGCTCCTGCATTTGCCGAAATCAAGTACGCGGGTCGGCTTCGGAATGTGATCTTCAGCTGACTTTCGAAGATAAACCGTCGCATTGATGGATTGACTAGTCATGACTACCCCATGAGCACTAGTGACAAATTAGTTAGGACATTTGGCGCGCAATGCTATCGGCTGGTGGCCATTAGTTCAATATCAAAGAGTCTCGACAGCGTATCAAACTGGAAGCATTAAGCCACAGGTTGGTAATTAATTTTTGAGAATTTTTTCTTGCGTTAGAGGATTTTTCGGATGTAATGCACGACCTGCGGTATTATTTAATACTGATTAGCCAGTATGGAGCTCGTGGTTAATGCACCTGCAGCTAGATGCGCTTAGTGCAATAAGACTGGGCATGCATACAGGCTTGTCGCTGTACGAGGGAAGGGAGGCGGGAGAGGGTGAGGCTGCAAGGCCCGGCTATCACCGGGCCTCCTTGTTGTGGCGAATTTATTGATAGCTAATCGGATTTCCGTTCCTGCCGCTTCCTCCTGAACCAGCTCCCCAGCGCGTGGAAAGGGTGAATGAACATCGCAATCGCTCCGAGCAGAAAGACGATGGAGACAAGGATCAGGCCCAGGCCCTCGTGTGCAAACATAGTGATTGACTCCTGTTGTTCACTTTGTCGGTCCGTTGAAGACTAGTAGCTGAAACGTTTCACCTCATGAAGAAATGTTAATGAACTTTCCTGAAGGGGGCTGCCAGGCGAGCTTTTTGCGGTGCCGGTGCTGTTGCGCCGACGCTATGAAGTACCTGCGTTTGCTGACTCAAATAGCCGAGGGGGAGCGGGTTTTCCATGCGTCTGTCTTGCGATGAGGCTTTTCAAAATTCAACCGTCGCGGAACTAGATGAGGTGATGGCGAGACTATAAGCACGCTCGCGTTCGTCAGGCCATGCCGATGACCGCGCATTCTCATCACCCGGAGGTTCCTGACATGAAGTCCCTTTTCCGTCCAGTTTTGCTGCTGGCTGTTGCTTTACCCCTGTTGCTGACTGGCTGCGGGGATAAGGAGCCCGAGCAACGCACTGCGTTCACTCAGTTCCTGCAAACCCGAATCATCGACAAGCCAGGTGTGCACGTTCCCAAGCTGACGGACGACGAAAAGAAAGCCTTTGGTGACTACAGCTCGCACTATGCCGTTATTTCCGACTTCGGCGCGGGCATGGACACTGCTGTGCAGCCTCTGGCCGGCTTGATGCAGAAAGGATCCTTTCGTTCGGTAAGCGATGTCATTCAACGTCGCGCAGACTTGGCTGCCGTGCAGACGGGCCTTGATGAAGTCGGCGAGAAGTTGACCATCGAGCAGGGCAAGGCAGATGCGGCACATGCCAAACTCAAGCAGCCCGATGACTTGAAAGTCGTTTACGACAAGGCGTATGACAGGACTGTGAGCGTACCCGCCAACACGTTCCGTGAAGTCCTGCCACAAATAAAGGGCACGTTTTCGAGTGGCCTAAAGGTTGCCGATTATGTGGACGCGCACAAATCGCAAATCGATATCTCGGGTCCGGCGATAACCGTCAAGGACCCGGTCGTACAGGCTGAACTCAACAAATTGCTGCAAGAGCTGAACGATCAGGGCAAAAACGCGCAGCAGGCTCAGGCTCGTCTGCAATCGCTCATGACCGGTCGCTGAGATTGAGCTGACGGCTTGCCCCGGCCTTGTTGCCGGGCCAGGCCGTGTGTCGGGTATTATTTGCGTGTCTTTTTGCCTTCCCCGGGGCCTGTCTGTTTGATAATCAAATCTCTCCCATCGACCATTGCCCTGCGTGAAGCAGTGCCCGCTGACGCTATCTGCCTGAGCGCGCTGGGCATGCAGGTGTTTCTCGACACCTACGCAACGCAGGGCATCCGTGAGTCCATCGCGCGCGAAGCCCTCGACGCATTTTCCCCGCAGGCGTTTGCGCATCTGCTTGGCGCATCGGAAACCTTCATTGTCGCGGCAGAATATCTCGGGCATCTGATCGGCTTCGCCCAGGTAACGCTGTGCGTCGATCACCCAATGCTCGGTGTATCGATGGCTGCCGAGTTGCAACGCCTCTATGTGCAGGAACGCTTCACTGGATGCGGAGCAGGGCGACTGTTACTCGAAGCCGCCGAGCAGCGCGCTACGGCCAGCAAGGCCGCGTTGATGTGGGCGACTGTCTGGGTTGGCAATCCGCGCGCGTTGGGGTTTTACCCGCGGCATGGTTATGAAGTAAAAGGTTCGCCACGCTATGAGTTTCAGGGCGAAACACATGAGAATCGGCTGTTCGCCAAACTGCTCGGCGGGTCAAATCTGACGCGGAATTCTGTTTGACTAACGATTTGTCTGCCTCCCTGTGAGCGCAGCGGAACTCCGTGACGCCTCACAAGACTCGCGTTTATCCTTGCGCATCCATTCTGAGCATTGTTGCCTTCAAGGAGTCGTTGCAGTGACCACCATCAAAATTACCGCGGGCGGATACGAGTTTCTGGCCGAAGCCAATCCGGATGCGCCGCAAACGGTGAAAGCGTTTCTCAAGCTGCTGCCTTATCGGCAGAAATTCATCCATGTACGCTGGAGTGGCGAGGGCTGCTGGGTGCCGCTGGATGATTATCAATTGAAGCTGGATGACACGTTGATAGGTTTCGAGAACGCGACCAGTCATCCTTCTGTGGGCGACATTCTGTTCTATCCGGGCGGTCACAGCGAAACCGAGATTATCCTGGCGTATGGTTCGTGCTGTTTCGCCAGCAAGATGGGCCAACTGGCTGGCAATCACTTTCTGACCATCACTCAAGGCAAGGAAAACCTGCGCAAACTGGGGGTCAAGACGCTTTGGGAAGGCGCTCAGGATGTGGTTTTCGAGCTGGCCTGAGCCTGTGGTTATCGCGCAGTAGTCATTTGCCAGCATTTCTCGGAACTGCTGATCTTCGCCAGGGGTCTAGTCCACAATGCTTCCAGCTCCCGGAAGCCGACCTGGAGACAAGACCTTGAATATCTTCGAAGCATTGCGCGAAAGCCATGATCGTCAGCGCGGTTACGCCGACGCACTGATCCAGACCAGCGGCGACAGTGTCGAACGAGAGAAAGCCTACAAACAGCTCAAGGACGAGCTTCAGGCACACGAGACAGCCGAAGAACGGTTTTTCTATATTCCCCTGATGGCCCACGACAATGGCGTGGACCTGAGCCGCCATGCCATTTCCGAGCATCATGAAATGGACGAGATGATGGAAGAACTCGATGAAACCGAGATGTCGAGCCCGGCCTGGCTGGCGACTGCGAAAAAGCTGTCGGAAAAAGTACATCACCACCTGAAGGAGGAAGAGCAGAAGTTCTTTCAGATGGCAGGCAAGTTACTTGATGAAAAGCAGAAAGAGAGCCTGGCTGGCGAATACGTGAAGGAATACGAAGAGCAATTGGCTGAGGGGTAACAGGCCCGTGCAGTGCTAGAATCGGCTTTTTTATCAGCGAAGGCACGACATGAAGTTTCTGTTTTTGACGAGCGCAACGGTGATTGCGGCAACGGTTCTGGCCGGGTGCGCAGCGCCTTCAAACTCAGCACGTGCGGCAGGGCCATTCAAGGTCCTGTCGAGTCCCAAGCAGGATGCCGCCGTTGCCCAGTGCATTCAGGTAACCTGGCAGAACGAAGCGATGTTTGGCACATCATCAGATGTGTTCCTGCATGATCTTTCCGGCGGCGGCTTCACCGTTTTCACTACTGAATCCAGGTATTTCGCAGACGTACACGCCAAAGGTCCTGCCACTGCTGTCGAGTTCTACGCTCCGCAGGGCGATACCCAGGCCGCCTTGCGATCTGCTGCGATTGCTACCTGCCTCTGAATGACGCTGTTCGTCATGCATCAACCGGACTGACTCTCCTGCCAATGCTTGCGCATTGGCAGGCTGTTCGTGCCGCTATTGCGCCTTGCACCAGTACTGCGTGCTCAATAGCGGCGCGCGCACAAGAGTGGGGCCTTACCACTCATATGTGACGAATGGTAGCGGTGCTCTCAAGCTGTAATATCACCCGGCCATCAACTCCTTCATCTCCAGTCTTTTGATTTGCCTCGGCATTTTTATGCGGTGTTTTCGCGGGCCTCGTATGGCACACTTTCTGCTGTCTATTCCGTTGTTACACACCATTGTCCGCTATAGCGGAATAAAAATACTTCGGCGGAGTCTATGTCATGCATCGCGGACCTTCTTTTGTGAAAGCTTGTGCATTTGTCCTTGCAGCCTCATTCACGCTGGCCAACGCAGCTCAGGCCGCCGAAGGCAGCAAGCTGGATGCAGTATTGAAACGTGGCAATCTGGTGGTGGGCACAGGCAGTACCAATGCCCCGTGGCATTTTCAGGGAGCGGACGGCAAGTTGCAGGGTTTCGATATCGACATCGGCAGAATCATCGCCAAGGGTCTGTTCAATGACCCGAGCAAAGTCGAGTTCGTGGTGCAGTCCTCGGATGCGCGAATTCCCAACCTGCTGACTGATAAGGTCGACATCAGTTGCCAGTTCATCACCGTTACTGCCAGTCGTGCACAGCAGGTGGCGTTCACCTTGCCGTACTACCGCGAAGGCGTAGCGTTGTTGCTGCCTGCCAATAGCAAATACAAGGAGATTGACGACCTTAAAGCCGCGGGCGACGAAGTGACGGTTGCCGTGCTGCAAAACGTATATGCCGAAGAGCTGGTGCATCAAGCGCTGCCTAAAGCCAAGGTCGATCAGTACGACAGCGTCGACCTGATGTACCAGGCGATCAACTCGGGTCGCGCCGACACGGCAGCCACTGATCAGTCTTCGGTGAAGTACCTGATGGTGCAGAACCCTGGGCGCTACCGTACGCCGGCTTTTGCCTGGAGCCCGCAAACCTACGCTTGTGCCGTCAAACGTGGCGACCAGGACTGGTTGAACTTCGTCAACACCGCTTTGCATGAAGCCATGACCGGTGTCGAGTTCCCGGCTTACGCCGCCTCGTTCAAGCAATGGTTTGGTGTCGATCTGCCTGTGCCTGCAATCGGTTTCCCGATGGAATACAAATAAGTCCATTCTGACCTTCAAGGGCAGGGCAGGCCATCGGGCTTTCCCTGCCAGGTACGGGCAAGCATGAATTATCAATTGAATTTTGATGCCGTATGGCGCGACTTCCCCAGCTTGCTGGCGGGGTTGGGCCTGGGGCTGGAACTGGCCCTGATCTCGATCGCCATCGGCTGTGTGATCGGGTTGGCAAATGCATTTGCGCTGCTGTCACGTTACAAGGCACTGCGAATTGTCGCGTCCATCTACGTCACTGTGGTGCGCAACACGCCCATTCTGGTGTTGATCCTGCTGATCTACTTCGCCTTGCCCGGGCTGGGCATTCGCCTGGACAAGCTGGCGTCGTTCATCGTCACGTTGTCGCTGTACGCCGGCGCCTATCTGACCGAAGTGTTCCGTGCCGGGCTGCTGAGCATCCACAAGGGGCAGCGCGAGGCGGGGCTGGCGATCGGTCTGGGCGAGTGGCAGGTGAGGGCATACATCATCGTGCCGGTCATGTTGCGCAACGTGTTGCCAGCGCTCTCCAACAACTTCATTTCGCTGTTCAAGGACACCTCGCTGGCAGCCGCCATTGCGGTGCCGGAGCTGACCTATTACGCGCGCAAGATCAACGTTGAAAGCTACCGGGTGATCGAAACCTGGCTGGTGACCACCGCTCTCTACGTGGTGGCCTGCTATGTGATCGCCATGCTGTTGCGCACCCTCGAACAACGTCTGGCGATTCGCCGCTAGGAGGCTGTCATGTATCAACCCCCTGGCTGGTTGCAGGAATTGTGGACCGCGCGTGAAGTGCTCTGGTCCGGCTTTTTGACCAGTATCCAGTGCTCGGCTCTGGCGATTGCTGCGGGCACGTTGATCGGCATGCTGGCCGGTCTGGTACTGACTTACGGCGGATTCTTCGCACGGTTGCCGATCCGGCTCTATGTGGATCTGATTCGCGGTACGCCGGTGTTCGTGCTGGTACTGGCAGTCTTTTACATGGTGCCGGCGCTGGGCTGGCAAATCAGCGCGTTTCAGGCTGGCGCAATAGGCCTGACGTTGTTCTGCGGCTCTCACGTATCGGAAATCGTGCGCGGTGCCCTGCAGGCCATTCCCGCTGGCCAGCTGGAGGCTGGCAAGGCGATCGGGCTGCGTTTCAATCAGTCACTGCGCTATGTGTTGTTGCCGCAGGCCATGCGCCAGATACTGCCGACGTGGGTCAATTCCTCGACCGAGATCGTCAAGGCTTCGACACTGCTTTCAGTCATCGGTGTGGCTGAACTGTTGTTGAGCACTCAGCAGGTGATCGCGCGCACGTTCATGACCCTGGAGTTCTACCTGTTTGCAGGTTTTCTGTTCTTTCTCATCAATTACGCCATTGAGCTTCTTGGGCGGCAAATCGAAAAACGGGTGGCATTGCCATGACACAGACTCATACCGCAACCCCCGGCCCGGCGCTGCTCAGCATCGAAGGCCTGCACAAGTCCTATGGCGCAGTGGAAGTGCTCAAGGGGGTCGATCTGCGTATGCAGAAAGGCAACGTTGTTACCCTGATCGGTTCCAGCGGCTCGGGCAAGACCACCTTGCTGCGCTGCGTCAATCTGCTTGAAGAGTTTCAGGGCGGTCATATCCGGCTCGAGGGGCAGGATATCGGTTACAGCGACGTAGACGGCAAGCGCACCCGTCATCCAGAGCGGGTTATTGCACAGCACCGGGCAATGACTGGAATGGCGTTTCAGCAATTCAACCTGTTTCCGCACCTCAGCGCCTTGCATAACGTGACCTTGGGCCTGCTCAAGGTCAAGAAGATGCCCAAGGATCAGGCCATTGCCCTGGCGGAAAAGTGGCTGGACCGGGTCGGGCTGCTGGAGCGCCGTAATCACTTTCCCGGCCAGTTGTCCGGTGGTCAGCAGCAGCGGGTCGCAATTGCCCGCGCCATTGCCATGAATCCCAGCCTGATGTTGTTCGATGAAGTCACATCTGCGCTCGATCCGGAGCTGGTCGGCGAAGTGCTGAGCGTTATCAAGGACCTGGCCGAGGACGGCATGACCATGCTGCTGGTGACTCACGAAATGCGTTTCGCCTATGAGGTTTCAGACCAGATCGTATTCATGAATCAAGGGCGCATCGCGGAGCAGGGGCCACCCAAGACACTGTTCGAGCAACCGGAATCGACGCGCTTGAGCGAATTCCTCAAGAACATCCGTTTTTAACGTTTCACGACGTCCAATGCTTCAAGACAAGGAAAAACTCATGACTATTACCCGTTATGGCGCAGGCAGCACTGCAGGGGGCGGCCAGCCACGTCCATTCGCACGAGCAGTCGAGGCCGACGGCTGGCTGCACGTTTCCGGACAGGTGCCTGCGCAGGATGGCGAGATTATCGTCGGCGGCATTGTCGAGCAAACGCACCAGACCATGCGCAACCTGATCGCGATCCTCGACGAAGCCGGTTATGCGCTCGAAGACGTAGTACGGGTCGGCGTGTGGCTGGAAGACCCACGAGACTTCTGGAGTTTCAACAAAGTGTTCGGTGAATACTTCAGCCCCGAGCATGCACCGGCGCGCGCTTGCGTGCAGGCCAGCATGATGGTCGACTGCAAGGTCGAAATCGACTGTATTGCTTACAGGCGCAAGTAGCAGCTTCAAGCCAGAAGCCTCGGGTTATCTGGCTTACAGCTCTACTTAAGGAATGAGCCATGACTGAAGACACAATCAAGCGCCGGGCACGTGGACTGGACCGGGCGTTCGATATTCTGGACTTCCTCAAGGAAAAGGCCAGGCCCATGCGTCCCAACGAAATTGCCAGCGGAATCGGCAGCCCCAAATCGACGGTTTACGAGCTGGTGGCGTCGCTGCTGGAGCGGCGTATTCTGGAGACGGTCGGCAAGGACGGGCATGTCTACCTTGGCCGTCAGTTGTACTTTCTCGGTCAGGCGCACTTGCGCCACTTCGATTTCACTCGCGAGGCGGAAGTCTGCCTGGGCGAGATCGTCAGCCAGACGCGGGAAACCGTGCAGATGTGCCTGCTCAATGGCCGAAAATACACCGTTGCGCTGATGAAAGAGGGTGAGCGGCATTTCAGGATTTCCTCGGACATCGGTGAAAACGCGCCCATCCCGTGGACCGCTTCCGGGCGTCTGCTGCTCAGCCACCTCAGCGATCAGCAGATCATCGACCTGATTGATCCCGACGATTTCATCCTCCCGGGTGGCGAGCGTCTGCCGCTGGAAACCTTTTTGCGGGAGATCCGCAAGGCGGGCGAAGAGGGTTTCTTCTCCTTCGATAGCGTGGCCGACACCTTCACGCACTGTTTCGCCGCGCCGGTGAAAAACGAGCATGGTCAGTGCATCGCAACCCTGTGCATTGTCGCGCCGCGTGCCGATGCCAAGACCCATTACGACGACTATCGACGGGTGCTGATCGACAGCGCCAACGGCCTGGCTCGTCGAATCAACGAATAACTGCAGGAGATTACTGATGAGCATCGCCGTCATGGACACCGCCGTAATGGACAAGGGTACTGCACAGCCGGGTGACAGCCTGGTCACTGATGTCAGCCTGCCTGCACTGGTCATCCACCGTCAGGCGCTGGATCACAATATTCGCTGGATGCAACGTTTTGTCAGCGACAGCGGCGCAGAACTGGCACCGCATGGCAAGACCAGCATGGTGCCGGCGCTGTTTCGGCGACAGCTGGACGCGGGCGCATGGGGTATGACCCTCGCCACGGCGGTCCAGACCCAGGCCGCTTATGCGCATGGCGTAGGACGGGTGTTGATGGCCAATCAGTTGGTCGGAGCGCCGAACATGGCGGTGATCGCCGATCTGTTGGCTGACCCGATGTTCGAGTTTCACTGCATGGTCGATCACCCGGACAATGTCGCTGCACTGGGCCGGTTTTTCGCGGCACGCGGCCTGCGCCTGAACGTGATGATCGAATATGGCGTACCCGGTGGACGCTGCGGCTGTCGTAGCGAAGCGCAGGTGCTGGCCCTGGCTGATGCTGTTCAGGCCCAGCCGGCACTGGCATTGACGGGTATCGAGGGTTACGAAGGCGTCATCCACGGCGACCATGCCATCGACGGCATCAAGGCTTTTGCTGCGTCGTTGGTGCGCCTGGCTGTCGACCTGCAGGACAAGGGTGCCTTCGCTTTGGATCGCCCGATTGTCACCGCATCCGGCTCGGCGTGGTACGACCTGATCGCTGAAGCGTTCGATGCCCGGGCCGTTCGCGAACGGTTCCTCAGCGTGCTGCGCCCTGGCAGTTATGTGGTGCATGACCACGGCATCTACAAGGACGCGCAATGCTGCGTGCTGGACCGACGTGCCGAGCTGAGCGAAGCGCTGCGCCCTGCGCTGGAGGTCTGGGCGCATGTGCAGTCCATGCCGGAGCCGGGTTTTGCAGTAGTCGCCATGGGCAAGCGCGACGTTGCCTACGATGCCGGCTTGCCCAACCCGCTGCTGCGTTACAAAGCGGGGGTGCAGCCTGCATCAGGCGACGACGTCAGTGCCTGCAAAGTGACCGCTGTGATGGATCAGCACGCTTTCATGACCGTCGCGCCCGGGTGCGAGTTGAAGGTTGGCGACATCATTTCCTTCGGTACCTCACACCCGTGTCTGACCTTCGACAAGTGGCGTTCAGGTTGTCTGGTTGATAATGATATGCGAGTGATCGAGCCTTTCAGCACGTATTTCTAGTTCCGGTATTGGCAGGAGTAATCGTCTCATGAGCCTTCCACGGGTCGCCCTTATCGGCGAATGCATGATCGAGTTACAGCAGCATGCCGACGGTAGCCTGCGTCAGAGCTTCGGCGGTGACACGCTCAATACGGCGGTTTACCTTGCCCGGCTGTTGGGTGAGCGGGCCAAGGTGGATTACGTCACCGCGCTGGGTGATGACAGCTTCAGCGATGCAATGTGTCGGATCTGGGCGGATGAGGGCATTGGTCTGGGCAAGGTGCAGCGCCTGCCGGGGCGTTTGCCCGGGCTCTACTGCATTCAGACCGATGCCAATGGCGAGCGCCGTTTTCTCTACTGGCGCAACGAAGCCGCCGTACGGGACTGTTTCATGACGCCCGCGGCCGAGCCGATTCTCGCGGCGCTGGCCAGCTACGACGTGCTGTATTTCAGCGGTATTACCCTGGCGGTACTTGGCGAGCAGGGCCGCGCCCGATTGCTGGAAGCGCTGGGTCGTGCTCGTCAACGTGGGGTCAGGGTTGCCTTCGACAATAACTATCGGCCTCGGTTGTGGGCCAGCGTGGAGCAGGCCCGCGAGGCCTATCAGGCATGTCTGCAGCATGTGGATCTGGCGTTGCTTACCGAAGACGATGAGCAGGCGCTCTATGGTTATGCCGACAGTGAGCAATTGCTGGCGGCCTACCGGGGTCGCGGCATCGGCGAGATCGTCGTCAAGCGCGGCGCGCAAAGTTGTCTTGTGGAAGCCGGCGGCGAGCGTTTCGACATTGCGTCGCAAAAGGTCGAGCGTGTCGTCGATACCACGGCAGCGGGGGACTCATTCAGCGCTGCCTATCTGGCCGCCCGGCTCATGGGGGAACACCCGCGACAGGCTGCCGAAGCCGGTCATCGTCTGGCCAGTGTGGTGATCCAACACCCGGGTGCGCTGGTGCCAAAATCGGTCATGCCAGTCTGATGGCACCTGCGACGGAACATGCAGTTGATCGGCTAACGCACTGACAGACAAGCATTTCGCTGGAACCTGCGCGCAAATCCGGCCACCATAGGCGACCTTTTTGCCTGCAAGCCATCCACCGGAGTCTGCGTGCCTGACGACCTTCCTTCTGCGCTTCCTCATGACCTGGATGTCGATCTCATGCCGCCTCGGCAACTGCCGTTTTTCAGGCGTCTGTTATCGCGCCTGATGGGCCGCGGCCTCACAGGGCTGGGTTCGCATCATCTGCCGTCGTGGTTCCAAGGCCATGCCGATGGCTATCTGAACGGGCACATAGAGGGCGTACGCGAGGGTTATGCCGACGGCTACCTGGATGGTGAAGAAGCGGGGCGTCAGGTGCTGGTCATCAACGATACCCGACCTGTCAGACATCGCGGCCCCAGGGTTGACGACCATCTGTTCGACGACTGGCGGCTGGCGCTCACGCCCGAACTGAAAAAGCGCATCAAGGCCGATGTCGCCGAAAAGCTCCCTGCGCATGCCCAGCCCAGCACGGCGCAGTGGAAGATGATTTTCAGCGATACGCCGTCTACCTACGTCATAGCCGGGGCGGGCGCAGGCAAATCCACATCGCTGGTGCTGCGTATTCTGCTGTTGCATCACTACCTGGGCTTTGAGCTGAGCGCGATGACAGTCGTGACCTTCACCCGCGAGTCGCGCAAGGACTTCATTGGCAAGCTGATCGATGTCATGGCCTTGTGGGGGCATGTAACGGGGCAGAAACAGGCGCGTGACCTGGTTCGCACCTTTCATTCGCGTATTCTGCCTCTGGTGCGCAGCCTGCCGGGTTTTGAGCAGCTCAGGGCGTTCGAGAACCTGAGCAGCCAGTCATCCGGACTGGAAGAGGCTGACAGCAATCCTTTCGACCTGCGGATCAACGACGCGCAGCGCCAGCAACTCAATATCTGCTACCGCGACCTGTACGCCGGCAATGAGCGTTTCCGCGAAGTCATAGCGCCGCTGTATCGCCATGCCTTGCAGCTCAAGGAACTGGATCGCGACCATCCTGACGTGCAGAAGCGTGTCGCGGTGACCGAACTGTCCTCGAAACGGGATGAAGAGTGGTGTGACACTGTCGAAGACTTGTGGATTCGCGCAGGGGCCTGGCCTATAAAGGGCATTGAGCCTATGCGCCAAGCTGTTGAAATAAATGGATTTCCCTTTTGTTTTCACGGCTATATCGCCGAGCTGGATGCGTGGGTTGTGCTGGGCCTGGACGCCGGTGAAGACCAGCAACTCAAGCGTCCGGGCGCCAAATTGCCAGTGTGGGCCGAGGGGGTCATAAAGCGCACTCTGTTTCAAGCTTTCTGCAGTAAGCCATTGATATGGCTGGATAACTACCAGTCTGCCAACAAACTACTGCAGTCATTGGCGGGTGACGCGGTTGCCGGGCCCGGGTTCGACTATCGGGTCAAGGGTGAGCTCGGTGCTGCGCCGCTACTGGACTGTTTTGTCACCGCCGCCAGCTTCATCGAGAACCTGGGGCTCGATGTACCCAATGCCGTCTCCGAGATGAGCTTTGCCAGCGACGACCCGGACCGTTTCTTCTTCGAAGCGCTGAGCCTGTTCTGGAAAGCTTTCGAAACGCACCTTCTGGCTCAGTCGCCTCCAATCATGACCTATAACCGGATGTTTGCGTTGTTCGGTGAAACATCGCCGGAAAACCTCAAACACGTCAGTGACCAGATGCTCAGACCGCTGTCGCATTTGATGATCGACGAGTTCCAGGATGTGTCGCCGCAGATCGTCTCATGGATACGCGCCAGTCTGCGCGAAATCCGGCGTCGTGGTCCCGCTCTGCATACAGGCCGGATCGCTCAGCATTCATCACTGCTGTGTGTCGGCGATGACTGGCAATCGATCTATGGCTGGCGCGG
Organism: Pseudomonas sp. RGM 3321; assembly: GCF_022836805.1. Classification (NCBI taxonomy): domain Bacteria; kingdom Pseudomonadati; phylum Pseudomonadota; class Gammaproteobacteria; order Pseudomonadales; family Pseudomonadaceae; genus Pseudomonas; species Pseudomonas sp. RGM 3321. The sequence goes on along the minus strand of NZ_JALHBH010000120.1, from coordinate 326,900 downwards.
CAGCTCACCGAAGTATTTCATGGAATTCGCCAGGGAGTTTTCGTCTCCGGCGACTACCAGAGTCATGCTCAGTGACAACTTCCGCAGCCATCAGCACATTATCGATGCCGCCGAGCATGTCGTCCGGGCAGCTCCGGCGATTGCGGGCAAGAAGGCTCGTGCCAGCGGCATGCCGCAAGAGCTGCTGCCGGTCACGGTGCTGGATCGTGACGAAGACGAACTGGCCGGGCGTGTAGCCGAGCACTACAACGACGGTGACTCGATTCTGCTGCTGTACCGTAAAGGCAGCGAGAAAGCCCGGTTCCCGGAACGTTTGCAGGCATTGATCGATGCTGACGCGGCGACGGGCGCACAAGGTCGTCGCATCAGGACGCTGACTTACCACAGTTCCAAAGGCTTGCAGGCGGATGCTGTGTTTTTGTTGGGCGACTGCCAGCATCTGACCGTCTCGCCTTACAAGAATCAGGTTTACCGTTTGGCAGGGCTGGGTGATGCGAGCGATCTTCAGCCCTTTGATACCGCGCAGAAGGATGAAGTCTTGCGCCTGGCTTATGTCGCCATTACTCGTGCGGCGCGGCATTGCTATTGGTATATCGATCAAGGCACCGGCGGCGGGGAAAATGCCCAGATGCCTAAAGCTTCAGACAGAATTGCCCAGGACAAGCCTTTCTTCGAAGACTTGCGCAGTAAAGTCCGAACAGGCTGAGGCTGTCATCTCAGGAAAAACCGGCGACCTGTTGCGTATGAGTGCCGAATAATTCCAGCTCATCCTCGATGGCCTCAATGATGCGCTCTACATCAGCGGCATTCATCACCGTGGAACACGGCAGGCCGGCGATGGCGACGACTGTCTCACCGCTGGCGCGGTCGAAAAGTCGCGCAATCATGCTGCCTGGCGCATCCATCGAAGCTTCAAAGCCCACCGGATGAAAGTGCCAGCGCATCAGTTGGCATGCATTGGGGAATGTGACTTTGTTCATGACAATGGCCCACCTGAATCAATCGAGCATTTCCCTTGCTCCAATGGGTAGGCAGACAGCCAGAATTCATCCGGTAAAGCCATGATGACGAGGCGATAGATCCGTGCAAAAGACTATCGATCGATCGGGTTGCTTTCCAGCAGGATCGCTGAGCGGTCTGACGAATACTGAAAATAGCACTTGCCAGCACCGATCTGGAAAAATTTTTTATGACGCAGCACAAAAAAATCAATTATATGACCTGCGTCATCAGAAGGTATTGATGGGCAGGTTTCATGCATGGGCCAAGGCGCTGTCGCAAGCCCCTGCAATGAACTGAATCTGCTTTGACGAGGATGGTTTTCATGCCCGGTCTGGGGCAAGCTGTCGCTATTGACCCGAGGAACTGCACATGCTGAGAAAATCCCTTGCTGCACTCATGTTGCTGGCCTCGACCGGCCATGCGGCAGAGACGGTCAATATTTACAACTGGACGGACTACATTGCCCCGGACACCCTGAAAAATTTCGAATCCGCCACCGGTTTCAAGACCACTTACGACACCTATGAAACCAATGAGGCGCTGAATGCAAAACTGGTCGCTGGCCATTCCGGTTACGATCTGGTTTTTCCGTCCATTCATTTCATGGGACGACAGATCGAGAATGGTTTGCTGAAAACCCTCGACAAGCGCCAGTTGCCCAACTGGAAAAACCTCAATCCGGTCCTGCTCAAGGCGCTGGAGGGCAATGATCCCGGCAATCAGCATGGTTTCCCGTATCTGTGGGGCAGTACCGGAATCGGCTACGACGCTGCCAGGGTCAAGGCTGTGCTCGGCCAGGATGCGCCTCTTGACTCCTGGGATCTGATTCTCAAGCCGGAGAACATGAAAAAGCTTGCCCAGTGCGGTGTCGCCTTTCTGGACAGTGCACCGGCACTCATACCCATCGCCCTGAACTACCTCGGCTTGCCTGCGCACAGTGAGGCACCGGATGACTACAAGAAGGCCAAGGCATTGCTCGATGAGGTACGCCCATATGTGCGCAATTTCAGCTCTGCCGACTACATTGGCGATCTTGCTACAGGCAAAATCTGTGTGGCGGTGGGCTATTCCGGGGACATTTCCCAGGCGCAGGAGCAGGCCCAAAAAAGTGGCAACACCGTCACAGTCAGCTACGTCGTTCCAAAAGAGGGCGCGCCGATGTGGTTCGACATGATAGCCATTCCGGCTGATGCTCCGGACACCAAAGCTGCCTACGCGTTCATGAACTACCTGTTGCGCCCTGAAGTGATCGCCAACATCACCAATACCGTGCATTACGCCAACGGCAACGAAAAGGCAGACGCGCTGATCAGCCCTGGTCTGTGGACAGATACCACGGTGTACCCGGATGCCGACATGTTGAGCCGTTTGTTCGTGATGTCTCAGGTCCCGGTCAATATCGAAGCATTGCGTCAAGGACTCTGGAAGGAGTTCAAAGCTGGCCGGTAAATGAGCAGGGAGCCCGACTCGGGCGTCAGATGATATGAGCCTGATGCAGTTCGGTCAGTGCCTGAGCCTTCAGCCGGGCCAGTAGCGGATCACGGCGATCCCTGGGCGCTTGCAGTCCGACCGGCAGTTCGTGGGTAATCGTGCCAGGACGGCTGCCCATCACCAGTACACGATCGCTCAAGTACAGCGCCTCATCGACATCATGGGTCACCAGCAGCAGGGTGATAGCGTGACGCTCAGCCAAGTGCAGCAGCAGGTCCTGAAGCTTCATGCGGGTAAACGCGTCCACTGCGCTGAAAGGCTCATCCAGCAGCAATACGGTAGGATGCGAGTACAGACCGCGAGCGATGGCCACGCGTTGCGCCATGCCTCCGGACAAGGCTTTTGGCAGAGCATCGGCGAAACCGGACAGGCCCACTTCATCGATCAATTGACCGACCCATCGGCGGTCGTAGCCAGCATCGTCGCTGAAGCCGATATTCTGTTCTACGGTCAGCCAGGGCATCAGGCGCGGTTCTTGAAACACAAACGCGACTTCGCCCTCAATGTTTTCCACCGAGCCACTAAAGTCCTGTTCCAGCCCGGCGACAATTCTGAGCAGCGTGCTTTTACCGCAACCGCTTGGCCCCAGCAGGCTGACGATCTCACCTGACTGTAACGACAGATCGATGTCATGCAGCACGGTATTGCCAGCGAATGCCTTGCGGTCTACGCGTATGTTCATCAACGATTCCGGCATTTATCAACCCTCGCGGCTTTGACCGGTGAATGTGTCCCGCCAGGCCAGAAAGCGTTTTTCCAGGCCTGCCAACAGGCCGTCGCTCAACTTGCCCAGTGTTGCCAGAACGATGATGGCCGCCAGCACGATGTCCGGGCGTGAGGTTTCGCGTCCGTCACTGAGCAGATAGCCCAGGCCTTTGGTGGCAGCGATCAGCTCGGCGGCCACCAGAAACATCCATGACAGGCTCATGCCGCTACGCAAACCGGTAAACAGGCCGGGCAGGGCGGCGGGCAGAAGAATACGCCGGGTCAGGCGATAGCGGCTGAAGCCATACATCTGGCCGACTTCCACCAGCTTTCGGTCAATGCCCCGAATTGCGGCCACGCCGTTGAGGTAGACCGGAAAAAACGCACCGATGGCAATCAGCACAATCTTGGATGTCTCGCCAATGCCCAGCCACAGCAACAGAAGCGGCACCCATGCCAGGCTCGGGATGGAACGGAGCCCGGCGAACGTCGGCTCCAGATACGCCTCCGCCTCACGACTGAGCCCCACCCACGCGGCAAATACCAAGGCCAGGCTCGCGCCGATAACAAAGCCGCTGAGCACACGCAACAGACTGGCACTGATGTGTTTCCACAACGCACCATCGGCCAGATCGCGCAGTGTCAGCACGATCTCGCTGGGTGCTGGCATCTGGTAGGAAGGCAGCCAGCCGATGCGCACGATAATTTCCAGCAAAACAATGATTACAGCGGGGACTACCAGACCTTTGAGAGGCGTTTTGTAGCGCTGCCAAAACCTGCGCTGTGCCCTGTCGGGCAAGGTTGCTTGCGCACAGGAAGGCATGGACTTGTCTGGGCTGGTCATGGCGTTGCGATCACGGCTTTGGAAAACTCTGGTGTGATCAACTGATCGATCACCTGTTCGACGTTCACGCCTTTGCGCACCAGGTCCTCGGACACCAGAATCGGTGCTGCGGACTTGGATGCTTCTACATCTCTTTCGCTCAGTTGCGGGTTACTCAGGTCTGTGCGGGTCAATTGCAGCCTGGCGACTTCCAGCGGCAGGCCTGACTCGTCAGCCAGCAATCTGGCCAGTTCGTCGGGGTTCTTGAGCGCCCATTCGCGGGCTTTTTCATAAGCGCTCAATACCGTCCTGATCGCTTGTGGATGTTCATCGGCATAGGTTTGCGTCACACTCAGTACGCCATAGCTGTTGAAGTCCTTGTTGCGGTAAAGAAGACGCGAGCCCGACTGGATTTCACTGGCAGCCATGTGCGGGTCAAGTCCAGCCCAGGCGTCCACGTCACCTTTTTCAAGGGCTGTGCGACCATCGGGGTGTTGCAGATGCAATAGCTCGACATCATCCTTTTTCAGCCCGGCTTTCTGCAGGGCGCGCAAGGTGAACAGGTAAGGGTCGGTGCCCTTGGTGGCGGCGATTTTCTTGCCTTTGAGTTCGGCTACCGATTGCAGAGGCGAATCCTTGCGTACGACCAGTGCCGTCCATTCTGCCCGGCTATAGACATACACCGACTTGATCGGGCTGCCGTTGGCTCTGGCCAGCACGGCGGACAAACTGGCCGACGAGGCAAAATCGACGCTGCCGCTGTTCAGATATTCCAGCGAGCGATTACTGCCCTGACTCAACACCCAAGTGACTTTGGCCTCCGGCAGGGCTTTTTCCAGCCAGCCGAAATGCTTGAGCGCCAGGCTGACCGGCGAGTAATAGGCGTAATCCAGGCGGACTTCGGCAGGCGCGGTTTCAGCGGCCTGTGCTACCCCTTGCAGGCTCAGCGCCAATGCGCAGGTCGTTAGCATCCAGCGAATCATGGCTCGCGGCGTCTGCAACCGAAAAGAAATAGGGGGTTGTGGCATAGTGAGCGTCCAGATCAGGGAGACAAGGCTGCAAGACTGGTTTGCATATTTCAAAAACAGCAGTCCAGAGAGCATGAAATTCACAAATGGAATATTGCATGCTCTGTGCCAAGGGTCTGAGTGCTTGAACAGCAAGGTTTCAGGCAGTTTTCCGATGTGAGTAGTGTTGATCTGGCAGCAAGGTGTTGAACTGCTGTTGCTTGGGGGACAGTAAGGCTGGCGGCCTGTTTTTCGACGATTTTCTGACAGTTTTTCTGTTTGTCGGCTGATTTTTTTTCGCCAGGCTTGCAACAGAATCGTTTTTTGACACTCCTAATCGTCCACATTCTTAATTTCGAAACATGTGCGCACTAAGATTCGCGCGTGATCCATGAGTGTGCGCCATTGCGCCCTTGTTCGACTGATCCGCAGAAATTCTTGGGGCGAGCTGCATAAGCCTGCGTATTCGCACCAGCCAGATGGCTGATCCCTTTCAAATGCGCACCGGACTCAGAAAATAATGAATATGCCGAAAATGCCTTCGATCACCCGACTCCAGCGCCGCATCGCATGGTGCTTCTTCCCATCATTGCTGGTGGCTTCTGCCCTGGCCCTGTTCACCATGGGCAAGGGGGTTCATGCCGAGCCCAAGAACGGCACGCAGACACTGGTATTTCTTCGTCATGCCGAAAAACCGGCCATGGGGCTGGGGCAACTGAACTGCCAAGGGCTCAACCGGGCCATCGAACTGTCGGAGGTCCTGCCCAGGGAGTTCGGCAAGGCTGACTTCATCTTCGCCGCCAACCCCAGCCGGCACGTGGAAGAGGGTGAGGGCGACCTGTCCTACAGCTACGTTCGCCCTCTGATGACCGTCGGGCCCAGTGCAATCAAGCTGGGCCTGCCTGTCAATATCGACTTTGGCGCCAACGACACCAGTGACCTGGCTGACGAGTTGATGCGTGACAAGTATCACAACTCCGTCATCTACACTGCCTGGTCTCACGGCTACCTGCCGGAACTGATCAACAAGGTTGCTGAAGAGGCATCCGGCAAGGCTGTCAATCTGGTGGATGACTGGACAGGCGATGATTTCGACTCAGTGGTCGTCGTGACCCTGAAGTGGGTCGACGGCAAAGCCACGCTGGATTACAAGAATCACAAGCAAGGCCTCAACAACGGCACTGTGGCGTGCCCCAGGACAACCTGACCCTGGCACGCACAGTCTTCAGCCGTTGAGCGACTTCATCGACTCCGGGCTGTAACGCTCGCCCGATACGGCCCCTTGCGCCGGGAAGATCGCATCCAGTTGAGCCAGCTCATCGGTATTCAGCATCAATGAAGCCGCTGCCACATTGCTTTCCAGGTACTTGCGCTGTTTGGTGCCCGGGATCGGAATGATGTCGTTGCCTTGAGCAAGTACCCAGGCCAGCGCCAGTTGTGATGCGCTGATGCCTTTGGCCGCAGCCAGTGCCTTGACCTTTTCTACCAACGCCAGATTGCGGTTGAAGTTTTCGCCCTGAAAGCGCGGGCTGAAACGACGGTAGTCATCGGCAGCGAAATCGTCCGGGGTGCGCAATGCGCCGGTCAGAAAACCACGGCCCAGCGGGCTGTAAGCCACGAAAGCAATACCCAGGCGACGGCAAGTGGCGAGCACATTGTCGTGCTCCGGATCGCGTGACCATAACGAATATTCACTTTGCACAGCCGCCAGCGGATGCACGTTGTGGGCTCTTTCGATGGTCGCTGCACTGGCTTCGCAGATGCCTATATGGCGAACCTTGCCAGCCTTTACCAGCTCTGCCATAGCGCCAATGGTGTCCTCGATGGGCACATTGGGGTCGACACGGTGCTGATAGTAGAGATCAAGATAATCGGTATTCAGCCGTTTCAGGCTGGCATCAATGGATTGGTGAATGTACGCCGGGCTGCCATTCACGCCACGCGCATGCGGGTCATCGCCACGCACGATGCCGAACTTGCTGGCCAGATAAATACCTTCGCGCTTGCCTTCAAGGGCCCGGCCGAGCAACGTCTCGTTGGTGTGCGGGCCATACATGTCAGCGGTATCAAAAAAACTGACACCCAATTCCAGCGCGCGGTGCAAGGTAGCGATGGATTCCTTTTCGTCGATGCCGGTGGTGTAGAAGTCCGACATTCCCATGCAGCCCAGCCCGATGGCAGAAACCTGCGGACCGTGGTGACCCAGTTGGCGCGTGATCACAATGAGCTCTCCTGATCGTTGAAAGAGCCATCAAGTCTCTACGCTTTGGCTGGCACAATAAACCGGGTGTTTCTTATTTCACTGTTGTTAAAATCCGAATAATCAACGTTCACCAAGCGCAAGAGCGTGCGGCGTCAATCCGACAGACCGTACTAGCCACAAAATTACGGGTGGAGTACAAATGTACTCCATGAGCATATTATCTCCCCGTCGCAGCGCAATCCTTACCTTCATCCGCGATCGCATCGCGCAGCAGGGGCAATCACCGAGCCTGGCGGAAATTTCCGAGGCTTTCGGTTTTGCTTCGCGCAGCGTGGCGCGCAAACACATTGTGGCCCTCACCGAAGCCGGGCTGATCGAAGTCGTAGCGCATCAGGCCCGGGGCATTCGCCTGCTGAACAGTGAGCCACGCCCCGAATTGCTGGAAATTCCGGTACTGGGGCGCGTGGCGGCGGGCGCACCTATCGGGCCTGATCTCGATATACACAGCACGCTGCACCTGGACCGCAGCACTTTTACCCGTGTGCCGGACTACCTGCTGCGCGTGCAGGGCGACTCGATGATCGAGGACGGTATTCTCGATGGCGATCTGGTTGGCGTGCACCGTAACCTGCAGGCCAGTGACGGGCAGATCGTGGTTGCCCGGCTGGACGGCGAGGTGACCATCAAACGCCTGCAACGCCGCGCCGAGCAGGTGCGCCTGTTGCCGCGCAACCCGGCCTACGAGCCGATCATCGTCACGCCCGATCAGGACTTCGCCATCGAAGGTGTGTTCTGCGGGCTGGTGCGCCGCGAATGATGGGCGCGGTGGTCAGCCTGGATGCCTTGCTGGATGAGCGCAGGGTCTGGAAAGGGCGCCAGCAGAGCGCGCCACAGGTCAGCCCGCAGCCCAGTGGCCACGTGTTGCTGGATGCTTCATTACCCACCGGCGGCTGGCCTGCAGCGGCCCTGACTGAAATCCTCATTCCGGCCAATGGCAGCGGCGAACTGCGCCTGCTGTGGCCAAGCCTGGCACGGCTCTCCGCAATCGCTGAGCGCATTGTGCTGGTCGCACCGCCTTATATTCCGTACCCACAGGCCTGGCTGGCCGCCGGTGTCGATCTGCGCCAGTTGGTGGTGATCGAGGCGAGTCCCCGTGATGCCTTGTGGGCCGCCGAGCAATGCCTGCGTTCCGGCAGTTGTGGCGCGGTCGTGTGCTGGCCCGGCATGGTCGATGACCGTGCGCTGCGACGCTTGCAGGTGGCTGCCGAAACCGGGCAGACCCTGGCTTTTGCCTGTCGCCCGCAGCAGGCCGCCGCCAACCCTTCACCCGCAGCCCTGCGCATAGCTATAGATACCCGCCCGGCACAGTTGCGGGTGCTCAAATGCCGGGGCGGACTTGCGCCGCCTTTCCCCATTCCGTTCCCGACCGACGCTTGAGGTTCTTATGCTCTGGGCCTGTGTCTTGCTGCCGCAACTGGCGCTGGACGGCGTCATGCGTCGTCACGGCAACCCCGATGAACCGCTGGCGCTGATCAGCGGCAGCGCTCAACGTCGCGTGTTGCAGAGCGTCAATCCGGCTGCGCGTGCGTTGGGGCTGAAAGCCGGGCAGTCGCTGACCGCAGCACAGGCGCTGGTGCCGAACTTCACCACGATCGAGCATGACCCGGCCGATATCGAGCGTTTGCAGCAACTGCTCGCGGCCTGGGCCTACGGTTTCAGTTCCAATGTCAGCCTCAAGTACCCGCGGGTACTGCTGATGGAAATCGAATCCAGCCTCAAGCTGTTCGGCCCCTGGCCGGTGTTCGAAGCGCGTTTGCGTGAAGAGCTGACCACGCAGGGGTTCCGCCATCGCATCGTGGTCGCGCCCAACCCGATAGCCGCGCGAATGCTGGCCAACATGCATGACGGGCTGAGCATCGACTGTCCGCATGAACTGCGCCGCCGTCTGGAGCAGATGCCTTTGGAACGCATCGGCCTGAGCCGCGAAACCGCTACTGCCCTGACGCGCATGGGGCTGCGTAGCGTGCGGCAGGTGCTGGCGCTGCCCCGCGACACGCTGGCACGGCGGTTTCCGGCCAGCGTGCTGCAACACTTCGACACCTTGCTCGGCGAGCGCCCCGTGGCGCTGGAGTGCTACATGCCGCCTGACTTCTTCGATGTACGCATCGAGTTGAATTTCGATGTCGAATCCCATCAGGCCCTGTTGTTTCCTCTCAAGCGGCTGATCGCCGACCTGGCTTTGTTCCTGGCCGGACGCGACAGCGGTGTGCAGCGATTTTCCCTGCATCTGGAGCACGTTGAAGGTCCGGAGACTGTGGTGCCAGTCGGGCTGCTGAGTGCCGAGCGCGATGCTTCGATGCTGTTCGAACTGGCCCGCGGCAGGCTGGAACAAGTGCTGGTGGCGTCGCCGGTACGTGCCGTGCGCTTGCTGGCGCAGGATTTGCCGGATTTTGTTCCGGCGCACCGCCAGTTGTTCGATGAGCGCGTGCAACAGAGTCTGCCCTGGGAGCAACTGCGCGAACGCCTGCGTGCGCGACTGGGCGACGAGTCGGTTAATGGCTTGCGCGCCCAGGCCGATCACCGCCCTGAATGCGCCTGGCAACCGCACAGCACAAGCAAACCGGTCTTGCCGGCCAAAGGTTGTATGCGCCCGGGCTGGTTGCTGCGAGAACCCCAGCCGCTGCCGCTTCATGCCACGCGCATCGTGGCCGGGCCCGAGCGAATCGAATCAGGGTGGTGGGACGGCGGCGATGTACGTCGCGACTACTATCTGGTCGAAACTTCCAGCGGCCAACGCGCCTGGGCCTATCGCAGCGTGGGCGAGCAGGGTGAACTGCTGCTGCATGGCTGGTTCGCATGACAAGCGAGTACGCCGAGCTGCATTGCCTGTCCAACTTCAGTTTTCAGCGCGGCGCCTCAAGCGCCCGTGAGCTGTTCGAACGTGCCTCGCGCCACGGCTATCAGGCGCTGGCCATCACTGACGAGTGCACGCTGGCCGGTATCGTACGTGCCTGGCAGGCGTCCATCAGCACCGGCCTGCCGTTGATCATCGGCAGCGAAATGCACATCGAGAGCGGGCCGAAAGCCGTGCTGCTGGTAGAAAGCCAGACAGGCTATGAGGCGCTGTGCAAAATGATCACGGTGGCACGCCGCAGAGCCAGAAAAGGTGAATACCGGTTGTTGCGTGAAGATTTCGAGCCTGCGCCGGATGGGTTGCTGGCCCTCTGGCTGCCGGACCTCGAAAGCGATGCGCAAGCCTGTCTGGCGCATGGACGCTGGTTGCGTGAACGCTTTGCCGAGCGCCTCTGGCTCGGCGTGGAGTTACATCGCGGCGCGGATGACGAGCAGCGTCTGGCCGACTTGCTGGCGCTGGCGCAATCGTTGGGTATCCCGGCAGTTGCCAGCGGTGATGTGCACATGCACGCGCGTGGTCGGCGTGCCCTGCAGGACACCATGACTGCCATTCGCCATCACACGACCGTGGCCGAGGCAGGGCATCTGTTGTTTGCCAACGGCGAGCGCCATTTACGGCCACCGGATGCGCTTGCCGAGCATTACCCGGACTGGCTGATGGCCGAATCGGTGCGTATTGCCCGGCGCTGCACGTTCGATCTCAAACAATTGAAATATGAGTACCCGCACGAGTTGGTCCCCAAAGGCCAGACACCCACGTCGTGGCTGCGTGAACTGACCGAACGCGGTGCCCGCAAACGCTGGCCGAAGGGGCTGACGCCAGCCACCCGTGCGCAGGTCGAAAAGGAACTGGCCCTGATCACGGAAAAGAAGTTCGACAGCTACTTTCTGACCGTGCATGACATCGTCGAGTTTGCTCGCAGCCAGCATATCCTTTGCCAGGGGCGTGGCTCGGCGGCCAACTCGGCAGTGTGTTATGCGCTGGGGATCACCGAGCTGAACCCGGAAAAGAGCAACCTGCTGTTCGAGCGCTTCATCTCTAAAGAGCGCAACGAGCCACCGGACATCGACGTGGATTTCGAACATGACCGCCGCGAAGAAGTCATTCAGTACATATTCAGGCGTTATGGTCGGGGCAGGGCGGCGCTGACGGCGGTGGCCAGCACCTATCACGGCTCGGGCGCAGTGCGTGATGTGGCCAAGGTGCTGGGTCTGCCGCCTGACCAGATCAACGCCCTGGCCGATGCCTTCAGCCGTTGGAGCGATTCGCTGCCGTCGCCCGAACGCCTGCGCGAATACGGCTTCGATGCCGACATGCCAATCCTCAAGCGCGTGCTGGCACTGACCGGCGAGCTGATCGGCTTTCCTCGGCATTTGTCGCAACATCCGGGCGGCTTCGTGATTTCCGAACACCCGCTGGACACGCTGGTGCCGGTCGAGAACGCCGCGATGGCCGACCGCACCATCATCCAGTGGGACAAGGACGATCTGGACCTGGTCGGCCTGTTGAAAGTCGACATCCTTGCACTGGGCATGCTCAGCGCCTTGCGCCGCACGTTCGATCTGGTGCATCTGCACCGGGGCAAACGCTGGACCCTGGCAAGTCTGCCGGGCGACGACCGGAAAACCTACGAAATGATCAGCCGCGCCGACACCATCGGCGTGTTTCAGATCGAGTCCCGTGCGCAGATGGCCATGCTGCCGCGCCTGCGGCCGGAAAAATTCTATGACCTGGTCATCGAAGTCGCCATCGTCCGGCCGGGGCCGATCCAGGGCGACATGGTTCATCCGTATCTGCGGCGGCGCAATGGCGAAGAGGCGGTCACTTATCCGCCCATGCTTGAATCCGTGTTCAAGCGGACTCTGGGCGTGCCGCTGTTCCAGGAGCAGGTCATGGAAGTGGCGATCATTGCTGCCGACTACACCCCGGGCGAAGCGGACGAGTTGCGCCGCGCGATGGCCGCGTGGAAACGCCACGGCGGGCTGGAGCCGCATCGCGAACGGCTGCGTACGGGCATGCTGAGAAATGGTTACGAAGTGGATTTTGCCGACCGGATTTTCGAACAGATCAAGGGTTTTGGCAGTTATGGTTTCCCCGAGTCCCACGCCGCCAGTTTCGCCTTGCTGACCTATGCCAGTTGCTGGCTCAAATGCCACGAACCGGCAGCGTTCACCTGCGCGCTGATCAACAGCTGGCCGATGGGGTTTTACAGCCCGGATCAATTGTTACAGGACGCACGTCGCCACCACATTGAAATCCGCCCGGTGGATGTGCGTTACAGCGACTGGGATTGTTCGCTGGAGCCGCTCGATCATCCCGACAGCACGCACAATCTGGCGATTCGCCTCGGGCTGCGCATGGTGCGAGGCTTTCGCGAGGATGATGCCTGGCGCATCGAAACGGCGCGCTCGAAGCGGCCATTCGCCGATGCCACCGACCTGACTCAGCGCGCCGGTCTGGACTCACGCGCTGCCGAAGCGCTGGCGGATTCCGGTGCCTTGCGCGGCCTGATCGGCCACCGACACCGGGCGCGCTGGGAGGTCGCCGGGGTTGAGGCCCAGCGCCCGCTGTTCGACGACCTGCCCAGCGACGAAACCCAGGTGACGCTGCCGCTGCCGACGGTGGCCGAGGACCTGGCGGCCGACTACACAACGCTGGGCACTACCCTGGGCCCACACCCGCTGGCCTTGCTGCGCAGGCAACTGGCTGCCAAACGCTTTCGCAGCTCACAAGACTTGCTGAGCCTGGAAAACGACCGAACCCTCAGCGTGGCGGGGCTGGTCATCGGCCGTCAACGACCGGGCACCGCCAGTGGCGTGACCTTCGTGACGCTGGAAGACGAATTCGGCATGGTCAACGTCGTGGTCTGGCGCGACCTGGCCGAGCGTCAGCGCAAGGTGCTGGTGGGCTCGCAACTGCTGCAGGTGTTCGGGCGCCTGGAATCAAAAAGCGGCGTACGGCATCTGATCGCCCAGCGGCTGTATGACCTGACGCCGCTGTTGACTGGACTGGATGTGCGCAGTCGGGATTTTCAATAGACAGGCCCGCAATTTGCAGTGTTGGTTGAACACTTTCATCCTGCCAGCGAGAAGCCCTGTATGTACAAAGACTACCCAGCCGCTTACCAGGTCAGCAAAGGCGCGGCGCTGCAAGTGGATACGGCCTTTTACGAGCGTATCCGCACGAATGCGCAGCAGCGTACCCTCGTCGAGCAATTTGAAGTGCCGATCCGCACCGGACGGGCCTGGAAGGTCAAGGCCGGTCAGGTGTTTCGTGTTACCACACCGGTTGGCCCGCAGGTGGGCGATTTCAATGTGTGGAATGCCAACGACCCTCGCGAACGCCTGTGGGCGGCGCGTACGCGTCAGTTGCAGGGCGCGCATGTCAGCACCCATGACCGGCTGTGGTCGAACCTGCCGTTTTTACGGCCGCTGGTCACCATCACCGATGACAGCCTGGCCAGTTACGGGATCGACGAGCATGGTGGCCGCCTGCACGATTTGCTCGGCACGCGCTGTGATCCCTACGTCAACAAGATGCTGACCGGTGAAGACTTTCACCATCACTGCCACTCCAACTTGACCCGCGCAGTGCTGCCGCACGGGCTGACCGAGTTCGATGTGCATGATGTGCTGAACATCTTCCAGTGCACCGGCCTGAACCACGACGACCTGTATTTCATGAAAGCCTGCCCGGCGCAGAAGGGCGACTATCTGGAGTTTTTCGCGGAAATCGACCTGCTGTGTGCCTTGTCGACCTGTCCGGGTGGCGACCTGTCACTGCCGATGTGGGGGCCTGATGCGCAGGACCCGTTAAGCGTCTGCCGGCCGCTGGGTGTCGAGATCTATGAGCTCGACGCGTCGCTGCTGGACGGCTGGCAGTCCCCCGAGCGCGCGGCCTATAACGGCCTGCACGGTCTGCAGATCGCCAAGGCCGATTGGGAGCAATAACCGCTCAGGCTGCGCGCGCCATTCTGCGCAGCCCCCAGACCATCACCGCCCCCAGCCCGAGCATGGCCAGAAGCAGTGCCGGGTAAGCCACCCACCAGTGCAGCGGGGCGGTCATCATGCTGAATTCCGACATGCCGCCGATCCCGGCAATCAGGTTCAACGGCAAAAACACCACATTGATCAGCGTCAGTTTGCGCAGCAGGGTGTTGGTGCTGTTGTTGACCAGATTGCCGCGCGCATCCATCAACCCGGCGAACACCGTGGAATAGATCTCGGCCTGTTTGTAGCACTGGTCGTTCTCGATGATCATGTCATCGATCAGCGCCAGGCTGGCAGCCCCGTATCGCTTGCCTTGGGCGTGATTGCGCAGGCGCGTCAGGACCGCGCCGTTGCTGTGGATGGCGTTAATGTAATACACCAGACTTTCGCTGAGGTTGAACATCTGCAGCAAATGGCGGTTTTCCAGTGACGAGTTGAATTTCTGCTGCAATTCCCGGGCGACCATCTTGATGACTTTCAAGTGGCCCAGATAGTGGTGGATGTTGTTGAACAGCAATTCCAGAAGGATATCCAGCGGCTGGTTCAACGGCCGATGAAGCCCCAGCGCGCTCAAGGGTTGATCGTCATCACAGATCAGCACCAACTGGTCTTGACTCAGCAGCACGCCAAAGGATGAAACGTCGAACGAGAAGCTGTCTTTGCCCGAGTAATTCTCGGGACGTTTCCAGATCAGGAACAACGCATGAGGATGAAACTCGATGCGTGAAATTTCGTCGGGGTCCAGTGCCGAGGCGACGGCATGCTCATCAAGGTGGAAACGCTCCAGTAATAACCGGCGTTCACCTGCATCAGGTTTGCTGAACCACAGCACCTGAGCTTTTTGCGGATCACACACAAGCAACCGGCTGTCATCGAGTTTCAGGCCCTGGATCATCGTCTCACCATGCCTGGCCGAGGCGTTTGAGCTCCAGACGGCGGACGAACTCTTCCAGCACCAGGCTGTACAGGTCATCCTGCAGATAAGCGTCTTCGATGCCTGCATCCAGGTTCGGGTTGTCGTTGACCTCAATCACCACCACTTGATCGCCTGACTGTTTCAAGTCCACGCCATACAACCCGTCACCAATCAGATTGGCAGTCTTGAGTGCCAGTTCGACCACGGCACGCGGCGCTTCGTGCACCGCCAGCGTGCGGCATTCGCCAATGACCTCGGCACCGATTGCCTTGTGGTTGTAGATCTGCCAATGCCCCTTGGACATGAAGTACTGGCAGGCGAATATCGGTTTGCGGTTGAGAATGCCAATGCGCCAGTCGTACTCGGTGTAGAAAAACTCCTGAGCCAGCAACAAGACCGAATGCTCGAACAATTGGGCCGTCGCCGTATGCATTTCCTCGGGCGTAGTGACTTTGATCACGCCTCTGGAAAAACAGCCGTCGGGAATCTTCAATACCAGCGGAAAACCCAGGCGTGTGGCCACGTGTTGCAGTTCTTCCGGGCGGTCCTTGTAGAGGATTTCCGTTCGCGGCATGCCCAGATCATGGCTTTTGAGCAGGTCGGTCAGGTAAACCTTGTTGGTGCAGCGCAGGATCGAGGTGGAGTCATCCATGACCACCAGCCCCTCGCTTTCGGCTTTCTTGGCAAAGCGGTAGGTGTGGTTGTCGACGCTGGTGGTTTCGCGAATCAGCAGCGCGTCGTACTCGGCCAGCCGGGCGTAGTCTTTCTTTTCGATCAGCTCGACATCGATGCCCAGACGCTGGCCGACGCGGATGAAATTGGCCAGCGCCTGAGCGTTGGAAGGCGGCAGCTGTTCCTGCGGGTCATGCAGAATTGCCAGGTCGTAGCGGGCCATGCGTCGGGAACTGGGCTGGCGCCAGACGTTGCGGCTGAAGCCTTCCAGCGCCATGGCAAACTCATCCTGCTGATCATCGCGCAGACGCGGCAGAGCACCGGCCTTGATACCGGCAATGTGCCAATTGTCGCGCTTGCGAAACTCCACCATGAGGATCGGGCAGGGGAAGACTTCAAACAATTGACGGGCGAGATCCTTCAACGGCTCAAGTGTGGTCTGGCCGAAGTAAAGTGTCAGGGTAAACCCTTCGGTGTGGTCATAGGGATGATCCTGAAGTGCGGTGTCCAGCAACTTGTCCAGGTCATCGAGGGCCAGGCCGTAGAGTGACTTGCGGGTCAACTCGCTGATGGTCTTTACCGAGGGAATGACATTGTGCTGGCGCGCTTCGGCCAGCAGGGAACAGTAATAACCGTGGCCCAGGTATTTGTAGCTGCGGCACAGGTTGATGACTTGCACACGCCTGCCTGCCGTGGCTTTCAGCGGTTTTTCCAGATAGTCCTGGGCGCTGATCAGGTCTTCGCTGGGGAAGTACGATGCCCAGTCTTCGAGCCGTTCGACAATAATCACCAGTTGCCTCTGCGCTGCAAAGAGTGTTGTGGGGTCTGCACGTCGGGCTGTTGCTGAAAGCGCAAGTTGCGCAGATACTTCGTTCATCTTCACCTGTGCCGCTGACATGTGTAATCGATCCGATGGGAAACAAGTCCTTTCTATTAAGCATGTGCTTTTTGAAATGTCCCGTTTCGTTACACAACTTTTACGGCGGTGCAGATGGACTTTATATTTCGCGGTGCAGTTGAAACCGATGTCGACGACTTGCTGCTTCTGGAGAGCCAGTGTTTCGGCGGCGACCGTCTGACCGCGCGCAGCTTTTACTGGATGATTCGCCGCGCCAATGCCAGCCTGATCGTCGCCGAGCAGGCCGGACAGCTCACCGGCTATGCGCTGGTGCTGTTTCATCGGGGCACTTCGCTGGGGCGTTTGTATTCGCTGGCGATTGTCGATGCGGCGCGGGGCAAGGGGCTGGGCAAGCAGTTGTTGCAACGTGCCGAGCAGCAGGCCGTAGGCCGCGACTGCGCTTACCTGCGCCTTGAGGTGCGCCCTGCTAACCACGCGGCTATCGGGCTGTACGAACGCAATGGTTACCGGCGTTTCGCTCAGGTCGACGACTATTACCAGGACCATGCGCCGGCGCTGCGTTACGAGAAGCGCATCGTCGAGCATGCCCGGCTGGACAGTCGTTCAGTGCCTTACTACCAGCAGACCCTGGAATTCACCTGTGGCCCGGCCTGCCTGTTGATGGCGATGAAGGCTCTGCAACCTGCGCGTTTGATGGATCGCGCCGAAGAACTGCAGATCTGGCGCGAGGCGACCACGGTGTTCATGACCTCCGGCCACGGTGGATGCAGCCCTCAAGGGCTGGCGCTGGCTGCCCGGCGACGGGGCTTTGCCGTGAAGTTGCTGGTGTCGGTAGCAGGCCCGCTGTTTCTGGGCGGCGTGCGCAGCGACAACAAGAAACAGGTGATTCGCCTGGTTCATGAGCAGTTCTGTCATGAGCTGCGAACCTGCGGTGTAGAGACGCTGCCCAACTGCTCATTGAACCTGCCGCGCTTACTGGCCGAGGGTGGCAAGCCGCTGGTGCTGATCAGCAGCTATCGCCTTACACGCTCCAAGGCACCGCACTGGGTGATGGTCACCGGTTGCGACAGCGATTTCGTCTACCTGCACGATCCTGATATTGATCACAGCCTGCATCGCCAGGCCATCGACTGCCAGCATATGCCGGTAAGCCATGCCGACTTCAACCGCATGAGTTGTTTCGGCACCGATAAACTGCGCGCCGCAGTGATTGTGTTTGCCGCGTCTGTGGATGATCATGCGTGCGCTTCCCAAGCGGCTTCAGCAGCCCGGCCACAGGATCCCGTACATTGATGAAGTCAGCCCTCAAGGCCCTTTGCGCATTAGCTATCGCCGCGAGCCTGTCGGCCTGCATCAGCGCGCCAGTCCCTCTGACGCCAAAAACTGCCGAACAGTTGCGGCAACAGCCACCGGTGCGTTTTCTGCTGAGCTTTGATGACGGCCCCAGTGCGTCGACTTTTTACAACCCCAGTATCACCGTACTCGACAGCCTGGCCGACAATCCGTTGCAGCCGAACATCAAGGCCGTGTTCTTCGTGCAGACCGGCGCCACAGGCGCAGGCAACAGTGATCAGGGGCGGGCGATCATGCATCGTCAGCATGCAGAGGGGCATCTGCTCGGCTTTCATACCGCCACGCCGCACCACACCAATCATCGTTCGTTGACCGATGAGGAACTGGAGCAGTCCCTGACCCAGGGCTGCGCCATCATCGCCTCGATTACCGGCGTGCCGACCACGTTGTTGCGCCCGCCGTTCTGGAATTACGACAAGCGCACGTTCAGCGCCTACCAGCGTCATGACCTGCATGTATTGCTGACGGACCTGAGCGCCAATGACGGCAAGATCTGGGGCTATAACTTCAGCCTGCGACGCCGTTCCAACATGGTTAGCCAGCTCTCGCAGGTGCGCGAGCGCATTGCCGCAGGAGAGCTGCCTGCGGTGGACGGGGTGATTCCGGTGGTGGTGACCTTTCACGACCTGAACCGCTACACCGCGCGGCATGCGCGGGAGTACCTGCAGATTCTCGTTGACAGCGCCCATCAGACCGGCGTGCAACTTGCCGACAAGCCGTTCTATGACGACAGCGCGCAGTTACAGCGCGCTGCTCTGGCGCGCACGGTCAAGGACGCGAGTCAGCCTGTCAGGCTGCCCGGTGCATGGAACTGGATCTGGGACCATAACGCTCACTGACGCCCGGTCAGACCAGGGTGTTCTTGCGCACATGGCCACCTTGAACAATCATCGCCAGATGTTCGCCCTGACCGACCAGGCAACTGATATCGCTCAGCGGGTCGCCATTCACCACCAGCAGATCGGCTATCGCACCGGCGCTGATGCAACCCAGTTCACCCTCGCGTTGGAGTATCTGCGCCGCAACACTTGTTGCACTGCGTAACGCCGCCAGATTACCGAGCAGTTCGGCGCGAATCTTCAGTTCGTGGGTCTGGTACTCGTGCATTTCCCCCAGTAGATCCGAGCCATAGCCCATGGGTACGCCCGCTTCGGCGAACAGCAGCAGCGCGTTGCGCCCGGCTTGGCGCACATCCTCGATTTTGGCCACCGAGTCCGCTGGCAGGCCGAAGCGCTCGCCGTACTCGGCTAGCATTTCATAGGTGACCTGAGTCGGCACCGCAAATGCGCCTTTTTCGGCCATCAGTCGGGCGGTGTCGGCATCCACCAGATTGCCGTGCTCGATGGTTCTTACGCCGCATTCGATGGCGCGCCGAATCGCTCGTGCGGTATAGGCATGGGCCATCACGTAGGTGTTCGCAGCAGCGGCTTCGTCAACGATGGCGCGGATCTCTGCCTCGCTGTATTGGGTGTTGGCAATCGGATCGGTCGGCGAAGAGACGCCGCCCGAAGCCATGATCTTGATCTGGTTGGCGCCCTGTTGCAGCTCTTCGCGCACTGCCAGACGCACGTTATCGACGCCGTCTACTACGCGGGCAATGGCCCCGGCCCGAAAGCAGCACGAGCAAGGCTCGTTGAGCAGCAATTCGCCCCGTGCGCGCATGTCGCCATGGCCGCCGGTCTGCGATAGCGCCTTGCCCGAAGCGAAGATCCGCGGCCCGGGAATCAGCCCCATCTGGATCGAACGCGCCAGCGCCCAGTCGGCGCCCCCGGCATCGCGCACAGTGGTAAAACCGCGGTTGAGCATCGCAGCCAGAATCGGCAACGCGCGGTACATGATGATTGCGTTGGGTTGCAGGGCATTCATGCCCAGGTTGGCATTGGAAGCCAGCACATGCACATGGCAGTCGATCAGGCCGGGCATCAGTGTCCTGCCGCCCAGATCGACAATCCGCGCGCCAAGCGGGGCAGGCTCGCCTTCGACACGCACGTCGACAATGCGCTCACCCTCGATAACGACTTCCTGGCCGGAAATCAATTGCCCTTGTTGCAGGTCCAGCAGGCGGCCGTTGCGCAGGATCAGGCGTGTAGGATCAGCAATACTCATTGGAAAGCTCCAGACAAGGGACAATGGGCAGCAGGCGCACGGTCGCGATACAGCAGCGCACCAATGCCGCTGACGAGGGCCGCAAACATGATGTAGAAAGCGGGTGCCAGGTTGCTGCCGGTCGAGGCAATCAGCCAGGTGATGGTGAAGGTGGCAAAGCCGCCGAAAATGGTGACGGCAAAGTTGTAGGCCACCGAAAGCCCGGTGGACAGCACGTGGGTGGGCAGCAATTCACCGAAGGCTGCGAGGATCGAGCCGATGTAAGCGGAAATCAGCAGGCCGAGCACCAGCTCGAAGATCAACAGTGAAAACAGCCCTGGCATCTGGTTGATGAACAGAAACATCGGGTAGGCGCTGAGGAAGATGGCAATGGCCGAGCCCAGCAGCCAGGGGCGATGCCCGCTGCGGTCGGCCAGGGCGCCGACAATCGGTGTGGCGACGATCAGTACTGCACCACCCATCATTCCCGCACTGAAGCCCATCCATGACGGCAGGCCAAGCACGCGTTGGGCGTAGGACGGAATGTAGAACAGAATCGCGTAGGTGCAGACCGTCCACAGTACCACCAGCGAAAAGCTGATCAGGGTCTGTCGCGGGTAGGTCTTTATGACTTCGCGCAGCGGCGATTCGACCGGTTTGGCAGCCTTGTAGGCAGGTGTCTCGTCAACCCGGCTGCGAATATAAAAGCCGACCGGCCCGATCAGCGTGCCGATCAGAAACGGCACCCTCCAGCCCCAGCTTTCGAGCTGTGCCTGGGTCAGGTAACTGGACAGCACCGCGCCCAGCGCGGAACCCAGCAGCACCGCGACGCCGATGCTGGCCTGAATCCAGCTGGAGTAGAAGGCTTTCCTGCCCTCAGGCGCATGCTCGGTCAGAAACGCTGTGGCGCTGCCCATCTCGCCACCGGCAGAGAAGCCTTGCAGCAGGCGCGCCAGGACAATCAGCAGCGGTGCCAGATAGCCGATCTGCGCGAATCCGGGTGTAACCCCGATGATCAGCGTACCCAGCGCCATCAGCAGGATGGTCAGCGACAATGCCGCCTTGCGTCCGCGCTTGTCGCTATAGATGCCCAGCACAATGCCGCCCACCGGACGCATGAAAAAGCCGACCCCGAAGGTCGCCAGCGCCAGCAGGTAAGACGTCAGTTCGCTGCCGGTGGGGAAGAACACCTTGGCGATGATCACCGAGAAGAAGCTGTAGACCGTGAAGTCAAACCATTCAAGGCCATTGCCGATAACAGTGGCGACTACCGCGCGGCGTGCCTTTTGTTCATGGGTGCGTGAATCAGAGGATCGTAATGTGCTCACTGGATAGGCTCCTGCATGCGATACACGCAGGGAGGCCCCCTGCAGTGGCTGCATTGATTAAGGGGCAGGGTTGATGTAAGTGCGGCTGAGTCAGGTCTTTTTGCCCGTTTCAGTCGAGAGTAGGTGCTGGGCCGATTTTAAGAAAACGCTCATTGCGCAGGTTTGCATGCGCAAGATGCATGCAAGCGTCAGGGGCGAGGTGTCAGCGTGGCTATTTCATCTGTCAGCCATTTCTCGAACGCTCGCGCAGCGCGGCGGGGCGTCTTGCCGCTGGGGGTCAGCAGGTAATAGCCGCCTATTGCACCGACGCTTTTCTGGCACGCCGGCACCAGCGCACCGGACTGCACGTGACGGTCAATCATCGGTTGCCAGCCAAGTACGATGCCGTGCCCGGCGACAGCCAGGTCGACCAGCACGGGGTACAGGTTGACGGTCATGCGCTTGCGGATCAGCGACGCATCAACGCCCTGACGGCCGAACCAGTCTCCCCAGGACAGCCACTGACGTTGCCCGTCTTCCAGCATTAGCAGGCAGTGGTCCAGCAACTGTGCAGGTTCCAGCAACTGGCCGTTCAGGTAGTCTGGCGAGCAGTAGGCATTTACCGATTCGGCGAACAGCAAACGACTGTCGAGGCCCGTCGGTGATGTTTCGCGCAAAAAATACAGCGCCAAATCGAATTCTGCGCGAATCAGAGAATCCAGCCCGTCAACCACTCGCAGGCGGATATCCACGGTGGGGAAGGCATCGCGATAGCGCCCCAGCAACGGGCCCAGCCACAGTGCGGCCACGCCGCTGGAACAAGCCAGCGTCAGTTGTTGTTCGCCGCTGTGGGTAATGACTTGTGCCGTGGCCTCTGCACACAGGGTCAGCACGCGCTGGATCTGCTCGGCGTAAACCTGCCCGGCCACGGTCAGATGAATACGCTTGTGCTCGCGACGAAACAGCGCGCGGCCGAGAAATTCCTCCAGTTGCGCGACCTGACGGCTGATCGCGCTCTGGGTGAGGTTCAGTTCGCTGGCGGCACGGGTAAAACTAGCGTGCCGAACGGCGGCTTCGAAGGCGATCAGGTTCTGCAAGGGTGGAAGGGGCTCGATACGCACGGCGGCTCCTGTTGCGGGCAGGTTTTACAAAGGGTCGGGAAACGGTGTCGATAGCAGCCAGTCCCTGAACACGCACAGCGATGGCAGGTTCTGAAAGCGCGTCGCGTACGCCAGGTAGTAGTTGCGCCCGCTGTCCAGCGGCTCGAACAGGGTGACCAGTTCGCCGCTGTTGATTTCGTCCTGCACCAGAATGCGCGGTACCAGTGCGATACCGATGCCCGCCGCCACAGCCTGGATCAGGTGCGAGGTCAGTTCGAAACTCGGGCCGGGGCGCATGATGTGGTGGTCCAGCCGATTACTGTCGAACCAGTCCGACCAGGCATTGGGCCGCGATACCACGCTCAGCAACGAATGCTGGGCAACCTGCGCCGGGGTCATCGTCTGGTAGCCGACAAGCGCAGCAGGGCTGGCAATGACCACCAGTTTTTCGCTGACCAGCGGGTGGGCGATGTAACCGGGCCAGTTGCCGCTGCCCGCACAGATGATCGCGTTCATTTCGCTGGCAGCAGGCGTCAGGTCGGCATGCACGATGCGTGAGTGGATATGCACCACATAGCCCGGATGCCGGGTGTAAAAGTCATTCATCCGCGGCAGCAGCCATTTGGAGCCGAAGGTGGGCAGCACGGCCAGATGCAGCGTGCCGCCCTCGGCCTTGTGCGCGATGGTTTGCAGGGTTGCACTGCGAATACGGCCCAGCGCGGCGGCCAGCTCATGCTGGTACAACGCACCGGCAGTGGTCAGTTCAATACGCCTGCCATCACGCTTGAACAGCTCGACTTCCAGCTGGGCCTCCAGCGCCTGCACCTGGCGGCTGACGGCGCTCTGGGTCAAGGCCAGTTCGTCTGCGGCTTTGGTGAAGCTGCCGTGCCGCGCGGCCGCCTCGAAAGCGAGCAACAAGGACATGGAGGGCGTTAGTCTTCTGGTGTTCATTCATAAAACTCATGGAAAAACGGCATCTTTTACGTTTGCACTGAAGCATGACACGCCGGAGAATCACGATAACCGTTGATAACGCCATGCATACGAGCGTTTCGAAGCATACGTGCTTTGCATATAAAACGCCTAGCCAGCCAGGAAGACCACCATGATTGCGCTGTTGAAACCGACCTCCGAGCAGGTCGGTCACTATGACCGTTTCCTCAATGCCCTGGTGGAGGGCGGCTTTCGCGGCGAAATAGCCAGGGACCTCGGCTCGCGTACTGTGCTGGCCACTGATAACTCCATCTATCAGCGCCTGCCGCAGGCTGCGGTGTTCCCGATGGACAGCCACGATGTGGCAATTGTCGCCCGCCTGGCAGCGCGCCCCGAGTACAAGCAGGTGGTGCTGACCCCGCGTGGTGGTGGCACAGGGACCAATGGGCAGTCGTTGACCGACGGCGTGGTGGTCGACCTGTCGCGGCACATGAACAATATCCTTGAAATCAACGTCGAGGAACGTTGGGTGCGAGTCCAGACCGGCGTGGTCAAGGACCAGCTCAACGCAGCGCTGAAGCCGCACGGGCTGTTTTTCGCGCCGGAACTGTCGACCTCCAACCGCGCCACGGTTGGCGGCATGATCAACACCGACGCCAGCGGGCAGGGCAGTTGCACCTACGGCAAGACCCGTGACCATGTGCTGGAACTGACGACCGTGTTACTCGGTGGTTCGTACGTCAACAGTCAGGCATTTAGCGCTGAGCAGCTGGCCAGCGGGCAGGCGCGTGTTGACCGTGCTGGCGATGTGTATCGCTGTGCGCAGCAGATCGCCGATACGCAGGCGCAATTGATCAAGGACGTTTTTCCGCCGCTCAACCGTTGCCTGACCGGTTACGATCTGGCGCACTTGCGTGAGGAAGACGGCCGTTTTAACCTCAACAGCGTACTCTGCGGTTCCGAAGGATCGCTGGGGTTTATCGTCGAAGCCAGGCTTAACGTACTGCCAATCCCCAAACATTCGATTCTGGTCAACGTTCGTTATGCCGGTTTCATGGACGCTCTGCGGGATGCCAAGGCGTTGATGGCGCACAAGCCGCTGTCCATCGAGACCGTGGACTCCAAAGTGCTGATGCTGGCCATGCAGGATATCGTCTGGCACGGCGTGGCCGAGTATTTCCCGCAGGACCCGGCGACGCCGACTCTGGGCATCAACCTGATCGAGTTCAGTGGCGATGAACTGGACGAAGTCGAACAGCGTGTCCATGCATTCGTCGCTCACCTGCAAAAAGACACCTCGGTGGTGCGCCTCGGTCATACCCTGGCAACCGGCAGCGCTGCGGTAAACCGCGTCTACGCCATGCGCAAGCGCTCGGTGGGGCTGCTCGGCAACGTCAAGGGTGAAGCGCGGCCGCAGCCGTTTGTCGAAGACACGGCTGTGCCACCGGAAAACCTCGCCGATTACATTCAGGAGTTTCGTGCGCTGCTTGACAGCTACGGCCTGCAGTACGGCATGTTTGGCCACGTTGATGCAGGCGTGCTGCATGTTCGGCCGATACTGGACATGAAAGACCCTGCGCAGGCGGCATTGATTCGCCCGATTTCTGACGCCGTCGCCGCGCTGACCAAGCGCTACGGCGGGCTGCTGTGGGGCGAACATGGCAAGGGCCTGCGTTCGCAATACGTGCCTGAGTATTTCGGCGAGTTGTACCCTGCGTTGCAGGCGCTCAAGGCCGCGTGCGACCCGTTCAACCAGCTCAACCCCGGCAAGATCGCCACACCGGCGACGGCGCCCGATGCGCGCCTGACCCTGGTAGACGAGGTGAAGCTGCGTGGCGACCTGGACCGCACGATCGACGAACGGGTCTGGCAGAGCTATGACAGCGCGCTGCACTGTAATGGCAACGGTGCCTGTTACAACTACGACACCGACGATGCCATGTGTCCGTCATGGAAAGCCACGCGTGACCGCATTCACTCACCCAAGGGCCGCGCTTCGCTGGTCAGGGAATGGCTGCGTCTGCAAGGCGAGCAGGATGTCAACGTCCTGACCGCCAGCGCCAGGGCGCGGAACGCCAACGTGCTGAAAAGCCTTACCGAGCGAACCGTCAACAGTGTGGCCAGAGTAGCGGGGCAGAAGGATTTCTCTCATGAAGTCTACGATGCCATGGCCGGTTGTCTGGCCTGCAAGTCCTGCGCGGGGCAGTGCCCGGTCAAGGTCAACGTACCTGAATTCCGCTCGCGTTTTCTGGAGCTGTACCACAGCCGTTACCTGCGCCCGATCAAGGATTACCTGATTGGCTCGCTGGAGTTCAGCATTCCGCATCTGGCGCGGTTTCCCCGGTTGTACAACGCGATCATGGGCGCAAAACCGGTGCGTTACCTGCTTGAGCACGTCGCCGGTATGGTCGACAGCCCAGTGCTCAGCCTGATGGACTTTCGCGCGGCCTGCGCGCGCTGGAATGTCGGCATTGCCACGCCGCAGCGTCTGGCCGCGTTGAGCGAGCAGGAGCGCAAGCGTACAGTGGTGCTGGTTCAGGACGCGTTCACCCGATACTTTGAAACCCCGCTGGCGGCAGATTGGCTGGAACTGATCTCGCGCATGGGTTATCAGGTTTATCTCGCACCGTTCGCACCTAATGGCAAGCCACTGCACGTGCAGGGTTTTCTGGCCGCGTTCGAAAAGGCTGCCAGTTTCAACAGCCAGTCGCTTGGCAAGCTGGCCGGGTACGGCATTCCGCTCATCGGTCTGGACCCGGCCATGACCCTGGTGTATCGCCAGGAGTACAGCAAGACGCTGGGCAGCGAGAGCGTGCCGACCGTCATGCTGCCGCAGGAATGGCTCGCGTCTGCACTTGAGGAGCAGTGCGACGCTCCGTCAGGTGAGACGTATTACTTCCTGCCGCATTGCACTGAAAAGACCAACGAGCCTGCCAGTGTCGGCCTTTGGCAGAAAGCCTTCGCTCGCGCCGGGCTCAGGCTTGATGTACTGGCCAGCGGCTGCTGTGGCATGTCCGGCACTTATGGACATGAAGCCCGAAACGCAAAAACCAGCGACACGATCTATAGCCAGTCCTGGCAGCCACTGGTTGCGCGCCATGGTGGTGAAGGCCGACTGGTCGCCGATGGGTATTCATGTCGCAGCCAGGTCAAGCGCCAGGATGGCAAGACAATGCAGCATCCGTTGCAGATTCTGTTGGAGCGGGTGCGGGCGCTGTGATAGTGGCATTTTCCAGCGTGGGAATGCCGCTCTGGACGCTCTGCGTCACAGATCTACGCCGCGCCGTTCGATTGGAACTTAAACCAGATACTTGTTGAACCACCCCAGCGTCCGCTCCCAGGCTAGTTTGGCGGCTGCCTCGTCATAACGCGGTGTGGAGTCATTGTGGAAGCCGTGGTTGGCGCCCGGATAGATGTACGTTTCGTACGTCGTGCCAGCCGCTTTCAGGGCTTTCTGGTACGCGGGCCAGCCTTCGTTGATGCGGGTGTCCAGTTCGCCGTAGTGAATCATTACCGGCGCCTTGATCTTCACCACGTCTTCGGCGTTGGGCTGGCGGCCATAGAACGATACGGCAGCGCCCAGTTCCGGGTACGCCACGGCTGCAGCATTGGCCACGCCGCCGCCATAACAGAAACCGGTGATACCGACCTTGCCGGTGCTCGCTTCATGCTTCATCAGCCACTCGATGGCAGCGAAGAAATCGTTCATGAGCTTTTCCGGGTTAACGGTCTGCTGTAGCTCCCGACCCTTGTCGTCATTGCCCGGATAGCCTCCGACCGAGGACAGGCCGTCAGGTGCCAGCGCGATGAAACCGGCCTTGGCCACACGGCGGGCAACGTCTTCGATATAGGGGTTCAAGCCGCGGTTTTCATGCACCACGACCACTGCCGGTACTTTGCCGGTGGCTTTTGCCGGGCGTACCAGATAGCCGCGAACCTGACCGTGGCCCTTGGGGGAGGGGTAGGACACATACTCGGCAACGATATCCGGGTCAGTGAATTCCACCTGTTCGGCCAGCGCGTAATTAGGGCTCAGCGAGGCAAGCAACGCGCTGGCGGTCAGGCCGCCGAAGGTGAACAGCGCAGCACGATCGAGAAACTCGCGTCGATTGATCTTGCCGTGCGCGTAATAGTCATAAAGCTCAAGCAATTCAGGGGCAAAGTCTTTTGCAGTGAGATGTTCCATCAGTACGTTTCCTTCTGAATCATTCAGGGCTGCCTGGGTGTTGGCGGGCTGATGGGCAAAGCGCGATCAACACAATGTCCGGTCCCGATAGTATTTCCAGAACATCGGGATCGCTACTGCAAATTGAAGAAAAACCGTCATCCATTCCCGATCCGCGCCAGCGAGCCTGATGTGCAGGCCTGTGCCTGCTGCCAGCCGATCAGGAAAATCAGGTATCTGATTGCACTACTTGCCATCAGTGATGTCCATTTGACTCCTTCGACGCATGCCACGGCATTTGTGCTGCACAAACAAACATATTATCGAGTCGCCGTATCAAGCGGCTTCGGTTCAGGCCGACAACACATCATGATCTTCACACAGCGCTCATGGTCATATTCCACCTGCATTTCGAGATAACGTGATGATGACCCTCCCGATGGAAGACCGCACCCAGCTGTTCAAGGACACGGCTATCCAGTTCTGGAAACACATCACTCCGATCGTTTATGTCGCGCTGGGCATTCACTGTGTCTTGCTGGTGGTGTTTCTGGGGCTGGGCATCAA
Source organism: Pseudomonas sp. RGM 3321 (assembly GCF_022836805.1). Lineage (NCBI taxonomy): Bacteria > Pseudomonadati > Pseudomonadota > Gammaproteobacteria > Pseudomonadales > Pseudomonadaceae > Pseudomonas > Pseudomonas sp. RGM 3321. The sequence goes on along the minus strand of NZ_JALHBH010000120.1, from coordinate 298,809 downwards.
GGTCATGTGGGTGGCGAACATCGTCAGCACGCTGCTCTATATCAACTGCCTCTACCTGATCCGCAGGCAGCGCTATCGACAGGCCGGACAACTGATGTGCCTGGAGATCATCGGCCATACACTGCTCGCGACATGGGAGTTGGGCTGGGAAAGCAACTTCAGCTTTTACCTGTTCTGCGTGATCCCGATCATTGCCTTTACCTTTCAACTGGTCGCTATCAGACGCATTGCCTACAGCCTGGCGATACTCCTGTCGCTGGTTGGATGTTTCGCCTTTCGCCGCCACATGGGGCAGGGATCCGGCCTTAGCCAGAACGTGCTTGATGCGTTCGGTATCGTCAACGTGCTGACGGCTACCGTCCTGTCGATTTATGCCACCGCACTCTCGGTACGTTTCACGTCGTCGATGCAACTGAGCCTGTTTCATATTGCCAACCGCGACAGCTTGACCAACCTTTATACGCGCAGGAGAGTGCTGCATCGCATACGGGAGCTGGAGGCAAGGCGTCAGGGGTTCTCGGCTTCACTGATCCTGCTCGACATCGACCATTTCAAACAGATCAATGATCTCCACGGACATGAGACCGGTGACGCGGTGTTGCAGCGGGTGGCCGAAGTCATCAGTTCAAGCGTGCGCAACAGCGATATGGCTGCCCGTTGGGGCGGTGAGGAGTTTCTGGTGCTCATGCCGGACACCGCGCCCGATGATGCACTGCGGGTGGCGGAGCGCATCTGGCGGCGTATCGCTGAAGAGGCCGGTCAGATCGATGAGCGCAGCATTGCGGTCACCGCAACCCTTGCCATGGCAACCCTTGCCGCGGGCGAGACCTTTCAGATAACCCTCAATCGTGCCGACACGTCGCTTTATCTGGGCAAACAACAAGGCCGAAACCGGGTAATGATCGCCGGGTGAGAGGGGTCAAGTTGCGACCTTTGATTGCGGCTTGATACTTCAGCAGGTCTGGAGCTGGTTCTACCTGGATCGGGTTGTGGTGGGGTACGGCTACTGGCAAAATGCTTCTAATTTTGACTGAGTGAATGAAATGGATTTCGCTATCCTTGCCTTGTTACTAATGATTCCTGCCGTTTTTGTAGTTGCGTTGTTCTGGTCACAACATTATGAAATTGACGAGTCCGGAAACAAACGACTCAAGCCTTTCTTGACGCTTTTCGAACTGGATGCCACGACAGGTGCGTCGAATCAAAAGCTTTTATGGATGTCGATTATCATCCCGTTTTTTTACTTTCTTGAGTTTGGCTTTCTGGCATGGTGGGGCTCCACGCCGGACTATTCCGCTAAGGGGTTTGTAGAGTTTTTGAGAATAAGTAGCCTTCCCCTGGGTTTGTTATCGCTCTGCCTTCCCTTGTCATTGCTGGTGCTCAGGCTGCACTCGACAAAGCAGACAGCAGAGCAGATCAAAATCACACGGGTCAAAAATAATGCAGATGCATTTTACGCACACAGGAAGGCAATGATCGAATACTTTGCCTTGTTTCCTGAAAAGAAGTACACCAGCGAGTTGGTCGGTCGCTTCGATGCGCATCCCAGTCTGCATATGCATTTTTTCGGCACGTCCAATATTCAAAAGGGGGTTGAGTCCCTCGATAACAAAAAAAAGAAACAGTGCATTCAGCTTCTGAACGAAATCAAAGAAAATATAATGGCTTTTATGAGTATCGACAATGATATCTCTGCTCGTCAAGACGCGCTGACTAAAGCGTGCAGGTATGTTTATGTACTGGGTGATATGCTCTTTCTGAGCGCTGTTTCGGAACAAATCAAAGGCGGGAGCTCTTCATTTTTAGTGCTGGGGTTGCCAGACAATAGCACTAACAAAACGATTACCTTTGTCGGCAAGACCCGATTGACGTTGATTGCTGCTTTTCTTTATGAAATTGATTATGTTGAAATTCTCTTTAATTTTTCGGGGGTTTCTCATGATTTTTCCGGAGTAAGGAACGTGCCGTTTCATATAAAAAATGATTATGTACATGCGGTAAGTCCGTACCATGGAGATTATAAGGGCGTCATTGAACATATGAACAACGAGAACCATTTGACGATCAAGATTCGTGAAGAGGAAGAGCGGCGCGCTCCGAGTGCTGTCTGACTGCTTGGTGTCTCATGCACTGGGTTTCTGAATGAGCCGTATTGTCCGCTGCAAGTTTTGCGGGGTGCCTGCACTTTTGGGGCGGAAGAAAAATGATAGTATGAGGGTGTCATAATCAAGGTATGTGGGCCGCCACTGTGTACACTTTAGCGCCTTGAACTCGCCGGGGGGCTCGCGTCGTTCTGCTCGCCCAAAAAGACTATGTATCGATCAAGGCATGCTTATGGATTTGCGTCAGCTCGAAGCCTTCGCGGCGGTGATGTCGGCAGGCAGTGTCACTGCTGCCGGGAAAATGCTCGGCCGTTCTCAGCCATCGGTCACACGGGCCATTCAGGAGCTAGAGCAGGAGTTGGGTTTTGCCTTGTTCGAGCGCAGCGGGCCGAAGGTCACGCCTACCCACAAGGCGTTCATGATGTATGGCGAAGTGGAGAGCGCGCTGCTGGGCGTGCGGAATATCCGCCAACGTGCGCAGCATATTGCCCAGGAAGAAAATCACCAGATCAAGCTGGTAGCGATTTCGGCCCTGGCGGCTGGTTTGCTGCCCACGGCCTTGTCGCGCTTGCCTGAGCATCTGCGTCCGCAGCAGATCCAGTTGCAGAGCATGTCCCCGGAGAATGTGGTTCAGGCTGTGTTGTCGAAAACCATGGACCTGGGCGCGGTAAGCCTGCCGCTGGAGCATCGCGGCCTGGAAATCCACTGGATTGGCGAAGCGCCTTGCGTGGCGGTATTGCCTGCCGATTCTGCGCTGGCCACCCATGAAGTGCTGTCGATGGAGCTGCTGCGTCAGCAAACGCTGATCACCATGGCCAACCCGTATCGCTTTCGTCGACGCATCGACAAGGCGTTTCAGGACGCGGGCGGTCAGCCGCCGCGCATGCTTGACACCAATACGTCCCTGATCGCCATGCAAATGGCCAGAGTCGGGCTGGGCATTGCGCTGGTCGATCCTTTTACCGCTATCGGCGTGCCGTTGCAAGGTGTAGTGGTCCGGCCGATCGCCTGCAATATCCCGTTTTTCTTCGGTCTGATTTCAGCCTTCGCCAGCCCGTTGTCCGATGTGGCAAGCGCGCTGATCGATGAGATTGCCGAAAGCGCAAAAACCCTGTTGCCGGGAATGATCATGCACGAAGCCAGCGCGCACGATGCCCTGTTGCAGAGCATTTATGCCGAGTGAGCGGAAGGTGCAATGCGTGTCGTGACGCCCCACGGCGCAGCACGCGAAGTTCGTTGAAATTCCATTAAGGAATATCAATATGCTTTTTTGCGCATTGCGAGAATAAAAAGCGCCTTTTACTATTCGAATTAAGCATTCAAAGGCTTAAAGAATTCATTTAATGCGGCATTGGAATGATTCTTGAAGTGTTTGAGTCAAGGCTTGGGCTTGTGGCCCGAACATTTTTTCGAGTATCGATCAATGTCCGATGTAAATGCACCCGCCGGTCTGGCGGCCCTGGAAGCCCGTTTGCAGCAGGATCTGGCCTGGCTGGATCTGCCCGCCAGGCCCTGGGTCAAAGCCAGGATGAGCGCCGGGCAGGCAGTGCTTGATGTGGCGATCATCGGCGGCGGCATGGCCGGTCTTGCTCTGGCCGCAGAACTGCGCAACCTCGGCGTGGCGGCGGTGATTTTCGATCAGTCCCCGGCCGGTTTCGAAGGCCCTTGGGCAACCACCGCGCGGATGGAAACCCTGCGTTCGCCAAAGCAACTGACCGGACCGGCGCTGGGGCTACCGGCGCTGACGTTCCGCGCCTGGTACGAAGCGCAATTCGGTATCGAAGGCTGGGCTTTACTGGACAAGATTCCACGCCTGCAATGGGCCGAATACTTGCGCTGGTATCGCAAGGTGCTGGCGCTGGACGTACGCAACGAACACTGGGTGAGCCGGGTCGCACCCAGAGCAGACGGGCTGATCGAACTGGATATCGTGACGCCTGTACAAACGCAATTCCTGCTGGCCCGGCATGTGGTGCTCGCCACGGGTCGTGACGGTCTGGGCGGCCCCTGGGTGCCGGATTTCGCCCGGCAGTTGCCGGAGCATTTGTGGGCGCATTCGGCGGCGGGCCTGCAGGATGGCTGGTTCACCGGCAAACGTGTGGCGGTCATCGGCGGTGGCGCATCGGCCATGGACAGCGCTGCCACTGCGCTTGAGGCGGGCGCAACGCGGGTTGACCTGCTCATCCGGCGCGCCGAGCTGCCTCGCATCAACAAAGGCAAGGGGGTCGGTAACCCGGGCATGGTTCACGGTTATTGGCGCCTGCCGGATATCTGGAAATGGCGCATTCGCCATTACCTGAACACCCAGCAAGTGCCACCGCCACGCGGCAGTACGCTCAGAGTGTCTGGTTCGGGTAAAGCCCGCTTCATGCTCGACAGCCCGGTGCTTGCAGTTGAACAGAACCCGTCTGGCGGCGTGTGGCTGAAGACGCCCACAGCGCGTATCGAGGCCGATTTTGTGGTGTTTGCCACCGGGTTTCGTACCGACTTCCGGCAGCGCCCTGAATTTGCCCCGTTTTCTTCGCAGATTCGCGTCTGGCAGGATCGTTTCGAAGCGCCGCAAGGCGAAACCGACAGCGAACTGGCGTTGCTGCCGGACCTGGGCATTTGTTTCGAGTTTCAGGAAAAGACCCCTGGCGGCTGTCCAGGGCTGAACCATATCCACTGCTTCAGTTACCCGGCAGCGCTGAGCTATGGCGCGGTATCCGGGGATATTCCTGCCATCAGCGAAGGCTCCAAGCGTCTGGCTCATGCCTTGGTAGGGCAGCTGTTCAATGAGGACATCGCGCTGCATTTCGACACCATGCTCGATTACGCCGAGCCAGAGCTGCTGGGCGATGAGTGGGTGGCCAGCCAGCCGACCGCCGAAGAGCTGCGCCAATGATCGGCTGGGCGCTGCGCAGGCTCACTCAGTCGTTGCTGGTCATTATGTTGATGACCGTAGTGGTGTTCGTCGGCCTCAATGCCATTGGTAATCCGATGGATATTCTGGTCGGTGAAGACCTCAATCAGGCCGAACGTCTACAGGCCATCGCGCATCTGGGGCTGGACCAGCCGCTGTGGGAGCAGTACCTGATTTTTCTCAAGGGCGCGGTTCACGGCAATCTGGGGCAAAGCTTTGTGTACCACGAAGATGCCATGCGCCTGATTCTGCAGCGCTTGCCCGCGACCTTTGAGCTGGCGTTCAGCGCCCTGTTTCTGGCTGTGGTCATCGGTGTGCCGCTGGGCATGTTCGCCGGTATGTACCCCGAGCACCCGCTTTCCCGGCTGATGATGGCCGCCAGCATAGTCGGCTTTTCTCTTCCGGCGTTCTGGGTGGCATTGATGATGATCATGCTGTTCTCGATCACGCTGGGTTGGTTGCCAGCCAGTGGCCGGGGCGAAACCCGTGAATGGCTGGGCGTGCAATGGTCATGGCTGACGCTGGACGGTTTGCAACATCTGTTACTGCCTGCGCTGAACCTGGCGCTGTTCAAGATTTCGCTGGTGCTGCGCCTGACCCGTGCCGGCGTGCGCGAGGTGCTGCCTCAGGAGTTCGTCAAATTCGCCCGGGCCAAGGGCCTGTCGCCGATGCGTGTGATGTGCATGCACGTCATGCGCAACACCATGATCCCGGTGGTGACGGTGCTGGCCATGGAACTGGGCTCGACCATCGCCTACGCCGTGGTAACCGAGAGCATTTTTGCCTGGCCCGGTGCGGGCAAGTTGATCCTCGACAGCATCAACATGCTTGATCGCCCTGTGGTGGTCGCTTACCTGATGGTGGTCGTGGTGATTTTCGTAGTGCTCAACCTGATCGTTGACGGCCTGTATTACCTGCTGGACCCACGCGTACGCATCGAGGCATCCCGATGAATATCATTGAAAAAGCCCCGATCGGCAGCACGCTGTTGCAGGCCCAGTCGCCATGGCGGCGTGTGCTGACCGAGTTCTTCAGCTCACCGACTGCGGTGACAGGTTTGGTGGTCCTGCTGGTCATCGTGTTGGTGGCTGTCCTGGCACCCTGGATCGTGGTGCAAAACCCCTACGACCTGATGCAGCTTAACGTCATGGACGCGCGAATGCCGCCTGGCAGCCTGAATATGGACAGCGGCTACACCTATTGGCTCGGTACCGACGGACAAGGTCGCGATCTGGTCTCGGCGATAATCTATGGCCTGCGCATCAGCCTGTGGGTCGGCATTGGCTCGGCGCTGATTGCGGCAGTGATCGGCACGTTGTTGGGGCTTGTATCTGCGTATGTCGGCGGCTGGGTCGATGCCTTGCTGATGCGCCTGGTCGACTTGCTACTGTCATTCCCGGTCATTCTCATGGCGCTGATGATTCTCGCCTGGCTGGGCAAGGGCGTCGGCAACGTGATGCTCACCCTGATAGTGCTCGAATGGGCTTATTACGCCCGCACAGCGCGCGGTCAGGCGCTGACCGAGAGCCGCCGTGAATACGTTGATGCAGCGCGCGGGCAGGGCGTTGGTCCGCTGCGCATTGTGATCGGCCACATTCTGCCCAACTGCCTGCCACCGCTGATCGTGATCGGCGCGTTGCAGATCGCCCGCGCCATTACCCTGGAAGCGACTCTGTCGTTTCTCGGTCTGGGTGTGCCGGTGACCGAGCCCTCGCTGGGCCTGCTGATTGCCAACGGCTTTCAGTACATGCTCAGCAATGAATACTGGATCAGCCTGTTTCCGGGGCTGGCGCTGTTGATCACCATTGTGGCGATCAATCTGGTCGGTGACCGTCTGCGTGATGTTCTCAACCCGAGGTTGCAGCGATGAGCCTGCCTGAAGTGTCATTCGTGCCAACCCCGGTTACACAGCCAACCCTTGATGTGCGTGGCCTGTGCACCTCGTTCCATACTCGCGCAGGCGTGCTGCCGGCGGTGCGTGATGTGTCCTTGAGCGTGCAGCCGGGGCGTATTCTCGGCCTGGTCGGTGAGTCGGGTTCGGGTAAATCGGTCACCGGGTTTTCGATTCTCGGCTTGGTTGATGAGCCGGGGCGCATCAGTGGCGGGCAGGTGCTGTTCAAAGGGCGTGATCTGACCAAACTGTCTGCCTCGCAACTGCGCGGTATTCAGGGCAACCGGGTGGCGATGATTTTTCAGGACCCGATGATGACCCTCAACCCGGTGCTGCGGGTCGACACGCAAATGATCGAAGCGGTGCGCGCGCATAGCCCGCTTGGCAGGCGCGAGGCCCGCGAGCATGCCAGTCGTACCTTGGTGCTGATGGGCATCGCCAGTCCTGAAGAGCGCCTGCGCGCCTATCCGCATCAACTGTCTGGCGGCATGCGCCAGCGAGTGGCGATTGCCATCGCGCTGCTGCATGCCCCGGACCTGATCATTGCCGATGAGCCAACCACTGCGCTGGACGTCACCATTCAGGCGCAAATCCTCAGCGAGGTGCAGAAGCTGGTACGTGAACAGGGCACCTCACTGATCTGGATCACCCATGATCTTTCCGTGATCGCCGGGCTGGCTGATGACGTGGCAGTGATGTACGCCGGACGTATTGTCGAACAAGGCCCGGTCGCCGAGGTGCTGGATCGCCCGCAACATCCTTATACACAGGGGCTGATCGACAGCCTGCCAAGTCGCAACAAGCGTGGCCAGCGCCTGCGTCAGATACCCGGCATGGCGCCGGACCTGCTGTCGATGCCTGCCGGCTGCGCCTTTGCGGCGCGCTGCTCCAGAGCGTCGCTGATATGTGTACAGAGCGACCCCGAACCCCACGAGGCGGGACCGGGCCAGACGGTTCGCTGCTTTCATCCGGGAGCTGCCGATGCCCAGTGACCTGATTCCCCTTATCGAGCTGCACCAGGTCAGCAAGACCTTCGGCAAGCCAGTGGCTGAATACTCTCTTCAAGGGCTACTGCAGCGACTGCACCTGACCCGTCCGAAACCGGTGACCCATGCGGTGGACCGAGTCGACCTGCGGATCATGCGTGGCGAGGTGGTCGGGCTGGTGGGCGAGTCGGGCTGTGGCAAATCGACCCTTGGGCGCATGGTCGCCGGGCTGCTACCGGTCTCGTCAGGTATCGCATCGGTGGACGGCAAGCCGCTCGACAGCCTGACGACGCAGGAGCGCAAGGCACTGCGCCTGAAAGTGCAGATGATCTTTCAGGACCCGTCTTCAAGCCTCAACCCGCGCCTGCGGGTCGACCGTATCGTCGGGGAGGGCGCGCTGCTGCACGGCCTGACCAACCGCAAAGGCGCTGATGATTACGTCAGCAACCAGTTGCAACGTGCCGGGCTAAGCCCGCAGTTGCGCCAGCGCTACCCCCATCAATTCAGCGGCGGTCAGCGCCAGCGCATCGGCATTGCCCGTGCACTGGCGGTGCAGCCGGAACTGTTGGTATGCGACGAGTCGGTAGCAGCGCTGGACGTGTCGATTCAGGCGCAGATTCTCAACCTGTTCATGGACCTGCGTGACGAGCTGGGGCTGACCTATCTGTTTATCAGCCATGACCTGGGCGTGGTCGAGCACCTGTGCGACCGCGTGGTCGTGATGTACCTGGGCCGTGTGGTCGAGACCGCACCGGTCGATGACCTGTTTGCGCGTGCCAATCACCCGTATACCCAGGCCCTGCTGGCGCAGATCCCGCGCTTTGATATTCGCAGTACCCGTTATGACGCGATCCAAGGGGAAATCCCCAGCCCGCTGAACCCGCCAACCGGGTGTCATTTCCACCCTCGCTGTCCGCACGCCATGGCGCGCTGTCGCGAGGAAGTTCCAGCGCTGAGGGAGGTTTCGCCGAACCACCAGAGCGCGTGCCATCTGAATGATCAACGCTGAACGAGCACCTGAAGCTCGTCACCCTCTGCCATTGCGTACAAGGAATCACCCATGAAACCACTCGTTCGTTCGTTGTTAGCGTCGGCCCTCGTTCTGGCCGCTGGCAGTGTCTCGGCGCAGGACTTGCGTATCGGTTATGCCGACCCGGTATCGTCGCTCGATCCTCAGCTCAACAACTATGCCGGCGACCGCTCGGTGGCGCTGCATGCCTTTGAATCGCTGGTCAGCCGCCGCGATGACAAGACCCTGCCGGGCCTCGCCAAGAGCTGGAAGGTTGTCGACGACACCACCTGGGAATTTGCCCTGCGCGATGACGTGAAATGGCAGGACGGCACGCCGCTGACCGCCGACGATCTGGTGTTCTCCTTCGAGCGCGCCCGCAGCGTGCCCGGCAGCGTCGCGTCTTACGCAGGTGCCATGCGCACCGTTGAATCGGTCAAGGCCGAGGATGAGCACACGCTGATCATCAAGACCCGTCTTCCCAATGCCAACCTGCTGCCGGACGTCGATTCGATCTACATTGTCAGCCGCCATGCAGGTGCGACCGCCAGCAGCGCCGATTACAACTCGGGTAAGGCCATGATCGGCACCGGTCCTTACCGGTTTGTCTCATTCGTGCCCGGTGATCGCACGATCTTTGCCCGCAACGACAGTTACTGGGGCGCGAAACCAACCTGGGACAAGGTTGATTTTCGTTTCATTGCCAACGCTGCCAACCGTACTGCTGCATTGCTGGCGGGTGATGTAGACGTGATCGACAAGGTGTCGCCCACCGATGTAGAGCGCCTGCGCAAAACGCCGAGCGTCAATGTTTTCGCCTATCAGGGCTTGCGTGCGCTGATCATTCAACCGAGCTTCCGAGCCGGGCCGAACGAGTTCATTCGTGACAACGCAGGCAAACCGCTGGCCGAAAACCCGCTGCTGGATGTGCGGGTGCGCAAGGCGCTGTCCCTGGCGATCAACCGCCCCGCCATCAACGAACGCATCATGCAAGGCACCGTCACCGAGGCCAACCAATGGATGCCGGCTAACACCTTCGGTTACAACCCGCAGATCAAGAACATCCCTTACGACGTCAAGCAAGCCAAGGACCTGTTGGCGCAGGCAGGCTTTCCCGAGGGCTTTCAAATGACCGTTCACGTACCGGGCGACCGTTACCCGCAAGCGCCGGAAGTCATGCAGGCAGTGGCGCAGTTCTGGACGCGGATCGGCGTCAAGGTCCAGCTGGAGGTATTGCCGTGGGCGGTGTACGCGGGCAAGGCCAACAAGAATGAACTGGCGATCAGTGTAATTGCCTGGGGCAACGGGACCGGCGAAGCGGCATATGCCCTGACCAACATTCTGACCACGGTCGACAGCAGCAAGGGGCAGGGCGCGTCCAACTGGGGGCATTACAGTAATCCGCTGGTAGACAAGGCACTGGCTGATTCGACCGCCGAATTCGACGAGGCCAAACGGCGCAAGATTCTTCAGGACTCGGTCCAGGTGGTCAGCGACGACGTCGGCATCATCCCGCTGTTCCACTACCAGAACATCTGGGCGGCGCGCAAAGGCCTGAAGGTCGAGCCGCTGGTCAGTGACCGCACGGCGGCAACCATGGTTACCGAACAGCCTTGATCCTCTTTCATTCCCGCGCAGCTTCTTGAAGCGGCTGCGCGCATGCAACCACAGCATTGCAGGACCTGTCATGACATCGACCACTGAACATTCAACGCCTCCGGACACGCTCGATAGCCTGTTGGGCATCGCGCAAGGCAGCCCTTTGCATGCAATTCGGCATGCGCGGGACAAGGTCGCACTGGCCACCCAGGGTAGCCAGGATTTGTTTTTTGCTCCGACGCTGGAGCACAACCTGTCGTTGAGTGAGCGCCTCTGGGTTGCTTATTACGCGACCCTGCTGAGCCTGCAACCGACCCTCAGCGAGCATTATCTTTCGCAATTACAGGCGACTGGTGCGCAGGCAAGCGTACTGGCCGATGTGAGCGCCAGCCGAATCGACCTGCTGGAGGACCCGCGTCTGGCTGCGATCCTGCGTTTTACCCGCACCCTGATCGAGTCTCCGGTACACGGCGATCAAAGCGCCCTGCAGGCCCTGCAACATCAGGGCCTGAGCACCGCTGAAATTGTGGTGCTGGCGCAATTGATCGCATTCCTGTCCTACCAAGTGCGTCTGGCCGCAGGGCTGGGCGCGTTAAGTCTGCTGGAGCAGCCTGATGAGCGAACTCATTGAAATTGAAGGTTTCACCAATCAGGTACTGGGCTGGAAAGCCTGGCTGCCGACCGTGGACCTGAACAGCGCAACCGCCGGGCAGGTTGCGGTGCTTGAAGAAAGCCATCCGCAGGCCAAGACCTCGGATTACTACCTGACCCTGGCGCATCACCCAGACATCCTTCGCCAGCGTTCACAGGCGTTCAACGCGATCATGTACGCACCGGGTGGCTTGTCGCGCGCCGAACGGGAACTGGCGAGCACCGTCGTGTCACGAATCAACCGCTGCGTCTATTGCGCGTCAGTGCATGCGCAACGCTTCGAACAACTGGCCAAGCGCAATGATGTTATCGCCCAGGTATTTGCCGACCCCCATACGGCAGGTACGACCGCGCGTGAAAAAGCCATCGTGCAGTTCGCCATCGACCTGACGCTCGAACCGGCCTCGCTCAACGCCGGCGACATCAATGCACTGCGCGAGCAAGGGCTGGACGATGCGCAGGTGCTGGACCTGATTCACGCCATCTCGATATTCGCCTGGGCCAACCGGCTCATGCTCAATCTGGGGGAGCCGGTGTTTCCCAAGGTTTAAAGACTACGGTGTTGTCGACCGCTGTCGCGCTTCAATAATGGCCGGGCGAAGTCTGGCCCGGTCGTTGCAGGTTCGCTGCACAAGTGGATAAGCGACCTGGTCACGATTGAGGTAATGGAATGCTGATAGCGCACATTTCTGACACGCATGTACGACCCAGAGGGCTGCTCTATCAAGGCGTTGTCGATTCGAATGCAATGCTGGCGGCTGCCGTCGACACGATAAACGCACTCGATCCGCCGCCTGATCTGATTCTGTTCAGCGGTGATCTGGTGGACGGGGGGCACCCCGAGGAGTACGCAATGGCCCGAGAGCTACTGCAGCCGCTGCGCCAGAGGCTTTTGATGATACCGGGCAACCATGATCATCGGCAGAACCTGCGTAATGCTTTCCCGGAGCACGACTACTTCATCAATGATGAAAACTGTAGCTTCGTCGACTCGGGCTCCGCCCCGATGCGCATCATCGGGCTGGATATCAGCGTGCCCGATCAGCACCACGGTGACATGACCGATACTGCCACCCAATGGCTGGATCGCACACTGGCGCTGGAGGCTGACAAACCGACGCTGATCATGATGCATCAGCCGCCGTTTTCGAGTGGCATCCACTATATCGACGCCTATCGCTGTGAAAGGGGCGAGCGGCTGGCCGAGGTGGTCTTCAGATACCCGGCCGTCGAGCGAATCGTTTGCGGCCATATTCATCGCTTCATGCAGCTGCGCTTTGGCGGCACGCTACTGTGTACAGCACCGAGCACGACGACGGCCATTGCCTTGCAACTGCACCCGGATGCTGCCGACGCTTCCTATGTCGAGCCTCCGGGGCTGTTGCTGCACCACTGGAAGGCCGACACCGGTCTTATTACCCACTGGGTGCCGATAGGCCGTTTCGAAGGGCCTTTTGACTTCGCCTGAACCGACGTATCAGCCTGGCAGCCAGACGCTGTCAGGCCACTTGCTCCTTGGCCAGATTGACCAGAATGATGCCCGCAATGATCAGCCCGATACCGCTCACGGCCATTAATGTGGGCACCTGTTGATAGCGAAACGCGGCAATGACAGTGATCAGCGTAATGCCCAACCCTGACCACATGGAGGTGATCAGGGACATGGGCAAGTCCCGTTGTGCATACCCCAGGCAGACGATTCCGAGCCCGTAGCCCGCGATAGAGGCAATAACCGGGACCCAACGGGTGAAGCCGTTACTTTCTTTCAGTGCGATGGTCGCCACTGTTTCAGCGACAATTCCTGCAAGCAGGAACAAATAGGCTTTTATGAGCATGGCGGCAGATCGCTTTTCAGGCATTCAGGAAGGGAGAGAAATGATGCGGTCGGCGTAAAACCCGTTGAACGGGGTGCGCAAGGACACCGAGTAAGCGCCGGTCGATTGGAATTCCAGCCAGTCGCCTTCTCTGATGTCTCTGGCAAGTGTGTAGGGGAAGGCCAGGCGATCCATGCTGTCGCAGGTGGGGCCGAAGATATTGAACGTGTTTTCTGCTGCACCGGTGTAAGGCGCCGCGTCCCGCCAGGCGCGGGCGGGAAATTGCAACCATTGCTGGGCTGATAGCAAGCCGCCAAAAATGCCGGCACCACAAAAAACACTGTGTTCGCGTCTTGAAAGCACCCGTGCGAACAGCGACATGCCGCCGTAGACCAGGCTACGACCCGCTTCGCAGATCAGGTTCAGATCCTTCAGTGTCGGGCTGGTCTGGATATGCTCGCAGACTCTGCCAACCAGGTCTGACGTGTTGCCCATGGAGTTCAGGTAATTGCCCGGAAACCCACCCCCGATATCCAGGTGCCTGACGTGTTCGGCGGTGTCGCGCACAATGGAGTCGGCGTCATTGAGGGCAGCGAGCCACGGGCCGTCTTCAATGGCTTGCGAACCGACATGGAAGGACAGCCCGAGTGACCAGTCAGTGCTGGACGCCACTTGCTGTACCAGTTGCGTCGCTAACGCCGGACTTGCCCCGAACTTTCCTCGGAGATCATAAACCGCCGTCGACTCGGAGGGCGCATAGCGCACGAACAGGCTGATCGTGCTGTCGCGCTCGGGCAACACGTCCCGCAACTTCGAGAGTTCCTCCTCACTGTCGAGCACAAATGAACGTACGCCATATCGATAGTAGGCCTCGTGCAGGCAATGGCGCGATTTCACTGGATTCATCAGGTATTGAACTGCGTTGGGCAACGTGTTGTGTACCGTCTGCACCTCTGCAAGCGACGCCACGTCAAAATGATTGATACCGCCCAGGCTCAAGGCTTCAAGCACCTGCACAAGTGGATTGGCCTTCATTGCATACAGCACGGTACCTGGAAAACAGCCACTGAATTGCTGCGCATTCCGGGTGATCCAGTGCGGGTCAACGGTATAGAAGGTGTCGTTGGTGTCGTCGGCTAATTGTGCAAGAAGTGTGTCCACGTTGAACTTCCCTGGCTTCGAAGTGTGAGCAGAGTTTGAGCAAGCTTCGTGCCACTGCTTTATCAGGCGGCTGAACAAACTTAACGGCAGTGATCCAATAAACATGTATACAAGACGGTCAGCCAAAACAGTGCGATTTCGACGCTATCGAGTCGGCGTGGTGCAGTTGCCTACGCGGCCTAAATAATAAATATGGATAGCACTTTGCTACTTTTAAAAGTGGTTTATACATAATTCGATACATATATTAAAATTGTCGTATTTCGAAAGTTTACGTAAAAACATCAATGAATTTAAAGGTTTGCCGATCTTTCGGTCACGCTTCAGGCCGGCCTTGGCGATCTGGTACCTTGCCAATACACCATGATCAATAACGGTGGCACGCCACTTGCTGGGTACAACATCGTGAAGTAATGGGGCTTGTTCCATTGCGTCAGCGCTCGCGTTAACGACGACAAAGTAATTCATGGTCATGGATCAGGCAGGGGGGTGCTCGGCAAGCCGAATAGCAGCCCCAATGAAGTCACCGTTATCGAGTGGAAGGTGTACATGGATTTTCGTGCTTTTTATTCAGGCAACGCCCTGAAGTTTCTGGCCTCGCGCCAACTTGCTTTTTCTGAACTGGAAGAGGTTGTAAAACGCCAGTATGCCGATGCACAACTGGCGCTGATCAGCAGCTCTCCCGTACATGGCATCGCTAATGCGGCCAGTGATATAGACCTGATATGTGTGACCGATGATCGGCAGTCCGATCAATCGATGGCCTCGCAGATTTACCACAATGAACACCATATGGAAGTGGTGGCATTTGCCCGCGAAGAAGTTCACAGCGCGTTCTCCCAACTGGCGACGGACGCACACAAAACCACCGCACAGAAACTCGTTGCGTTCAAGCAGTGGGACAAGCAGCAGGCGGTATCGAGAAAGTACCTGGAGCGTCTGGTCTGCGCGGTGTCGACCGATCAGTCGCTTCCTTATCTGGACAGTCAGAAGGACTTGAGCTCGATCTGGTCGGTGGCAGCGTTCGACGACTTCCGGCAGAGCGCCTGCTTTTCAGTGCTGGCCTGGCGCAGCGGCGAATACCGCGCGGCTGCCGCCTATGCCTGCAACGCCGCGCTGTTTCTGATGAACGCGACGCTGGCCAGCCACGGTTGGGTCAACTCCAATCGCAAGTGGACGCTGTTGCGCTGGGACCGCGCGCTCAACAGGCACGACATGTTGACTGACGACGGCCTTGCCCGTGCCATCGGGCAGCTGTGGCAACGCGCCTATCCGGCCTGCCGCAATGGATTGCAGGGGGCAGGCCTCATGCAATTGTGTGAGTTGACCCAGCTCGCCGAGCAAACCTTCGACTGCGAAGCGGACTATGCCGCGTTAAAACCAGGTATCGAGCGTTCCGCCGCCAGTGCGTTTTTGCCGGGAGTCGATTTTGTGCTCACCGATGATCAACAGGCGACGCTATTGGCGCGTCTGGATGTGCCAGAGCTGCCCAGCACCCGCCCGATCGATCTTGCCGAGCAATCCCCCGAGACTGCTGCCTGTCTTCTGCGCGCTGCGCGTGCCGGACTCGTCAGTTTCTCACTCAAGGATCACAACCCGATGCAGGGAGCACACGCATGACTGCAATTTCAGCACAGGCCGCCGGTCGCCAGTGGTTTCCCCGGCTGAGTGGCGGCTATGTATACCCGGCAGGGCCTTACGCGCAAAAGCTGATATCGGTGGCCTGGTTGCTGATGACCGAGCTTGAAGCCTATCTGGAAGACCTCGAAGGCGCGGCGAACGAGCCTCAAGTGGTGGATGCGTTGAGAATCAAGCTGGCTGAATTGATGGTCGACATTGACTGTCGCCTGGCGGGTGCCGACACCCCGAACGAGTTACACCAGTTCGCCTTGTTCAGCGAGTACGGGCTCACGGACGTCATTGCTCACTCCGGGCCAGTCGCCGTCGAATGGCTGGGCGTCCCCACGAATACCGATGCCGACCGCAGTGATGAGGCAAGCCGGTTGATCGAGCTGTTCAAGGAGGTTCTGCAGGCTTTTCCCGGAAAACTGTTCAACCCGTTGCTGCCGGGCACCCAGGGCCAGGTCCTGCGGACTCTGCGTGACTGGGACCGCTCCTGCCGCCTGGCAGGACGCGATGCTGCCTTTCTGGCTCCTTTGATGAGGTCTCTATGAACAGTCATGTCATGACCGCGCCTGCAAGTGTGCCAGCGCGCAAATCATCGTTTGTCGAGCGTTACGGGGCGGTATTCGGCCGTGAGCAAGGCCTGATGTTGCGCATGGCGGGGCTTACCGCAGCCGAGCACTCAGCCCAGGGGTCGTGGATAACCGACGACACCGGCCGCCGCTGGCTGGACTTTGGTTCATTCGGCCTGCACCTGCTGGGCCATCGGCACCCCGAGGTGGTCGCCGCACTGACGCGGCAGGTGACGTCGCTGGGCCTTTCCAGCCGGATATTGGCCAACGAACCCAGCCTCCGCGCGGCCGAGCGCCTGGTGGCCTGTGTCGGTCGTCCGGGTAATGGCGTGCTGTACGGCAACAGCGGTTCGGAGGTCATCGAAGCGGCGCTCAAGCTGGTGCGCATGCAGACCGGCAAGCGGCGAATCATCGCCTTGACTCATGCTTATCACGGGCGTACCAGCGGCGCGCTGGCGATCAGCTATGGCTACAGGGGCCACGCCTCGCTGATGCATGCCGAAGATGTAGTGTTCATCGATGCCGGTGATCTTGACGCTGCACGCAAGACACTGGCAGAAGGCGATATTGCTGCGGTCATCGCCGAGCCTGTCCAGGGAGAGGGCGGAATCAGGCCGGTGGACCTGAGTTTCCTGGGAGAACTTGCCGGGCTATGTCGCGAGCATGACGCGTTCATGATTCATGACGAGATTCAATCAGGACTGGGGCGCAGTGGGTCGCTGGTCTGCGGCGCGCCAGCCGACATCATCGTGTTCGGCAAAACCCTGGGCGGCGGTGTGTTCCCGGTGGCCGCCGCCATTTACAACAGCAGCCGGTTCGGCGCGCCCGCGCGTGATCCGGTTGTGCATGCCTCGTCCTATGCGGGCAGCGCCCTGGCCGGGGCAGTGGTCAACGCGGTGCTCGACCTGGTCAGCGACCCCGCATTCTGCGAACGCGTCAATGAACTGGGGCAAGTGGCCATGGAAATTCTGCGCAAACGTCTGCAGGACTGCCCGGCGGTGGCTGAAGTACGCGGTAGCGGCCTGATGATCGGTGTGGAGTTCACCTCCAGCAACTATGTGGCGCAGACCCTGATCGAGGCCGCACACCGCAACGTGCTGCTGGCTTTCTGTCTGAGCGCAACACGGGTACTGCGGGTTTATCCCGACGCGACCATCACC
Source organism: Pseudomonas sp. RGM 3321 (assembly GCF_022836805.1). Classification (NCBI taxonomy): domain Bacteria; kingdom Pseudomonadati; phylum Pseudomonadota; class Gammaproteobacteria; order Pseudomonadales; family Pseudomonadaceae; genus Pseudomonas; species Pseudomonas sp. RGM 3321. The sequence continues at coordinate 281,339 of NZ_JALHBH010000120.1, read as the reverse complement.
CGGGACGACCTCGAACAGGGCATCAACAGTTTCTGTGATGCCGTCGACGCGGCCTATCGTTCCATCCAATGACGGAGAGTTCCTATGCCTGATGTATCAACCAGTGTGCTTCTTGGTGACTTCGAACCTGGCGAAGTGTGGCCGATCCTCTCGGACTTCGCCCGCTATCCCGACTTCATGAGTGATGTACTGGAGGTGATCGCTCACCCCCGGCAGAGTGAATATGTCTCCAGTACCTGGCGCGTGCTGATCAATGGCAGCGAGCTGACCTGGACCGAGCAGGACTGGCTGGTGACGAACGAGCGCATCGAGTTCAAACAGACCGATGGCGACCTTGAGGTCTGGTACGGCGAGTGGCTGCTGATACAACGCGCCGATGGCTTGCATGTGGACCTGAATGTCACCTTCGACCTTGGCATCCCGTCGCTGGCCGAGGTTTTGCACCCCATAGGCGAACGCGCGATTCGCGCCAATAACATCCAGATGCTGGACGGTATACGCAATCAATTGCTCGCCCGCCGTCATCAGCGGGTTGCGGCAGGGGGCTGTTGATATGCGTTCGACACTGATCATCACCGGTGCCAGCGGCGCACTGGGCTCCTGGTTCGTACGCGACTGGCTCAGTCAGCATCCGGAGTCGCATGTCATAGCTTTGTGTCGTTCCGGGCAAGCTGCCAGTCGCTGCCTGCAAGACCTGCCAGCGGACAGCCGCTCGCGGCTTGAGTGCCGGATCGCAGACCTTACAGATGCCGCTTCCCTGAATGCGCTGGCGGACGCCATGCCAGCCATCGAGCGCGCCACGGCGGTCCACCTCGCTGCCGATGTGGCCTGGGACAAGACGTTCGAAGAGATGCATGAGCTGAATGTCGAGGGTGCGCAGCTGTTCTGCGGTTTTGTCCAGAAACTGGTGCGCAAGCCTCACTTCATCTACGTGTCCACGGCTTTCACGCAGTGTGAGGGATGGACCTATCGCAACGGTTATGAGGAAAGCAAGGCCGCTGCAGAGCGGGGGTTACGCGAAACCTTCGGCAGGCAAATGCCGATTTCCGTGTTCAGTTGCAGCCTGGTCATCGGCGCTACGAGCGACGGCGCAATCAGCCGTTTTCATGGGCTGTATCCGTTGATCCGCTTCATCAATTCCTTTTCACCGCCGTTTCTGGTCGGCAATCGCCAGGGGCTGTTTGACCTGGTGCCTATCGACTGGGTGGTCGACGAGTTGATCCACCTGGTCAGTCATTGCGTTGCAGGTGGCGACGCGCGCGAGGTTGTGGCGTCGGCAGGGGATGCGCGGCTGCCTTATGAGCAGGTTATCCGCATCATCGAATCACGTGTCGACCATGCGCGACAGGAAGCGGGCGTTGCACCGTTGACGCCGGCACCGATCCTGCGCAGCCGTCAGTGGGCCTTCCTCAAACGATCGCTGGTTGCATGGCGGCCCGAGGGTATTTCAACGCGGGATTTCCGCTATTTCGAGCGCTTGTTACAGATCTATGGCGTGTACGCCGAAAGCGATCTGGTCAGGCCGCCGTTGAATGTCCGGCACCCGGCACCCAGCGCAGAAATATTTTTACCCAAAGCAGTGGATTACTGGCTGGCTCATGCGCCCGATGCGCGGCTCAGCCTCGACAGGCTTGTCGCGAAATCAGCGGCAATGCACGGTTAGCAGGCCCTTTCAACGATTGAACGGGAGATGGAAGATGGAAGACACAATCGAACTCGACACGATGGACAGTGGCGCTTACGACCGACGCTCCGAGCGCGCTACGCTGTCACGCGACAACCTGTCACTGACCTCGGATCTCAAGCAACTCAGCAACTGGCGGCAGGCATTGCAGATAGGCGTGCAGTGGGCGGTGATCGTCGCCGCAGTCACGCTGGCTGAAGTCAGCGATTCGACGCTGGTTTGTATTATCGCCGTAGTCGTCATTGCGACGCGACAGCACGCGTTGCTGGTACTTATGCACGACGCGGCGCATTTGCTGATCAGCTGTGACAAGCGGCGTAACGACCTGATCTCCAACGTCTTTCTGACGTTCCCTCTGACATTGAGCACGTCACGTTATCGGGCTCACCATATTGCCCATCACAAGCACCTTAATACACCTGCCGACCCGGACTACGCCGATGCGTTCGCACCACCGAATTCGATGTTGTTCTGGCAGGCCTTGGTGCGCGACATCAGCGGGTTGTCGACCCTGCAATCGTTACGCACGATGGACAGTTTCAGCGTGATGGGGCTTTTCACCAGCCCTTCGCCCGCGACGCGCACCGAGCGCTATCAGGCTTTGGCTTTTTATGCCTGCGCAGTGCTGCTCATCAGCGCTTTCAGTGCCTGGCCGGGCGTGCTGTTGTACTGGCTGGCACCGCTGGTTTTCTTTCTTCCGCCGATTCTGCGCATTCGCAGCCTGTCGGAGCATGCCGGGCTCTCGACCCGGAGCGTGAAGCGCGATGCACGCAGCGTCAGCCCGGGCTGGCTGGAACGAGGGTTGTTTGCACCGTGCAATATCAACAGGCACTGGGAGCACCACCTTTTTCAACAGGTGCCCAGCTATCACCTGGGCACCTTGTCGCGACGCCTTGCTCAGCGCCTGCCAGGCTCGGCCGCCGCCTGCAACACCGAAGGCTATCTTTGGGGCGCGCGCAGCATGCGGGCCGAATTGTACGGTGCGAACGGACAGGCACGCGCCGTGGCGTCTCTGGATCAGGAGGCTTGAACCCATGATGCTGACCGGTTCTGAAATAGTGAAAATGCGCGAGGTCGGCAGTGTCGTCATCGAGCCTTTCGACCCCATTCATGTCGAGGTCAATTCCTACGGTTGTCACTTGGCGGATCTGCTTCTGGAGTACCGCAGCGACCGCATCGATCCTCACGGGGAGCTGGATGTGGTCGAGCATCATATTCCGCCCGAAGGCTTTGTGTTGTACCCCAACCGCTTTTACCTCGGCGCCACCGCCGAGCAGATCGGCGGTATCGATTTTGCCAGTGAGCTTTACGCCAACGTTTCCACGGCGTCCTGTGGCGTTTTCATTCAGACCAGTGCGCCGCTGGGCCACACCGGCGCGGCCATCAGCTGGACCCTGGAGATCGTCGTTACCCAGCCGGTGCGGGTCTATGCCGGCACCAAAGTGGCCAAGGTCTGCTTCTGGGCAAACTTCGGCCTGACCACCTGTTATGCGGGACGCTACTTGGGCTCCAAGAGCACCGTGCCCTCGAAAATCATTCTGGATTGACCATGATACTGACCGGTAGTGAAATCGAAAATCGTGTGCGTTCGGGTGAAATCGTCATCAGTCCGTTTTCCCATGAGAACGTCAATCCCAACAGTTACAACTTCCGCCTGCACGACCAGATGAAGGTCTACGAAGACGACGTGATCGATGTGCGCACCGAGGCGTCCACCCGAACCATCGAAATCGGCCCTGAAGGCTATGAATTGCAGCCCATGAAGCTGTATCTGGCCTCGACCATAGAAACCATGGGCAGCACCCATTTCGTGCCCACTTATGCGGCGCGTTCCTCGATTGCAAGACTGGGAATGTTCATCAACCTGTCGGCGCCGCTGGGCGACATCGGTTTCGTCGGGCGCTGGACCTTGCAGCTGTATGCGTTGAACCGCATCCGCGTTTACCCCGGCATGAACATCGGTCAAATGATGTTCTGGAACGTCAAAGGCGATATCGAGCTGTATTCCGGGAAGTACCAGGGCGCGACCGAAGCCTTTGCGTCACGCATATTCATGGATTTCGAAAAGACGCCACGCCCACAGCCGCTGGTGCTGCCCAATCTTGCGCCGTTTCCGGTTCTGGCAGCCCAGGAGGAGGTTGATGCAGTCCCGGATGCACTGGCCAGTGGGCCTGTTAGAAGGGCCACTGACCTTCCACTGATAGCAGGAGGCCGTCGTGTCCAGTAAATACTCAACCCTGCAACAGCTTGCCGGTACATTGCCGGTGCCGCCCCTGAGCGCTCTGGACGATGCAGATTACCGCGTGCTCTGGCACGACTTCGCAGACCGCAAAAAGGCCATTGAAGACACGCTGAAAACCGTGCGGATCACCGCGGGTGCCTTCCTTGACGAACACATGGACAGAATCGCCCGGCTGGCCGAGTTTGAATGGAGTGAGGCTGCCGACAGCCATCTCCAGGCGCTGCTTGAGCAAGCGGGCTTTGACGCCGGTAGCGAACTTGCCGTGCGTTCTTCGGCGAATATCGAAGATGGTAATCAGCACAGTTTTGCCGGAATTTTCAGCACACACCTTTCGGTGCAGGGTTTGCCAGCGCTCAAGACGGCGGTGCTCGATGTATGGCGCTCCGGGGTTTCACGTCAGGCCATTCTGGAACGCTTGCGAGCGTCGATGCTGGAAACGCCGGTAGAGATGACGGTGATCGTGCAGCGCATGGTCAAGGCACGCTTCGCAGGCGTTGCCTTCAGCCATGATCCGTTGAGTGGGGAGGCAGTAACGCTGATTGAAACCGTCGCATCGCTGGGCGAAGCGATGGTCTCCGGGGTAGAGAAGGGCATGTCGGCGCGGGTCAGCGACCAGCAGTTGCTGGGTTGTGACCCCGCGCTGGAGCCGCACAAGGCGTTGCTGCTGGAGGTGGCGACACTGGCTGCCAATGCAGCTACGGCGTTGGGGCTGCCCGCCGATATCGAGTGGGCGGCGGATGAACACAAGCTCTGGCTGCTCCAGGCAAGACCCGTCACCAGTCTGCGCGAAGCACGCAGCCTGGAGCCAGTCCTGGAATGGGCCGAACTGTACATTGCCAGTGATGATGCGCTGATGGATTTCCGGCCATTGCCTGCCTTTGCGCAGTATTTTCGAAGCAAGCGCCGCCCGCTGGCCTTGTTCGCGCAAACCCACGACGTTTCGGCAGGCCAGGCGCTGTTGGTCAAGGCAAACCGTCAGGGGCTGGTCGGGCCAGCGATGAGCCAGCTGCTTTTGGACCGACTCAACACCGATCAGGTCGTGCTGGACTTCTCCGATCAGGTACGCCAGCAGATCCTCCAGCGCGGTGCATTGCGTGAACGCCTGCTTGAGCTCAGTGATGAGCGGGTTGTGTGTTTTGTGGTCCGCGAGTTTCTGAAAGGTGAAACAGGGCTCATCACCCAGGCGTGCGATGACGGCTCGACGACCTGCGAATGGTCATCGGAAGGCTTGCTGGCGATCAATCGCGGCATCGCCGGGACCCAGCGCGCCCGGCTGGTAGCGCACGACCCGACTGGCCCGGCAGATGCCCTGCAATTGCACAGCATTACTCACGCAGCCGGCGAACTGTTGGGCTCGGTGCAACTGGAATGGGTGAGAGCAGGGCAGCAGTTGCACCTGATTGATTTCTCGCCGTTGTCGACGTTCGTGCAGGTAGAGGACTCAACGGAAATCCGCCTCATTTCTCCGGGTTATGCCGACGGGCCGGTGGTTGTAGTAACTGCCGGGCGGCAACTGGAAGAACTGAGTATCTCGGCCACCGTGTCGATCAACTCGATCCCCACGTCCAGCTCTCTGGGGGCTGACCTGGAGGAGCTTGAGCGACAACTGCGTGCTCATGACGGACAAGCCATTGTGGTCTCGCCACGCCCCTACGCGGCACTGGCGGCGTTGCTGCCGTTCGCGCGCGGTTTTGTCTTCGAGCAGGCGTCCATGCTTTGTCATCTTTCGATCCTCTTGCGTGAACACGGCATACCTGCGGTGGAGTCCGAGGCGCTGTATCAACAGGGGCTGGCCGGACAACGGATCACTTTCAGTCAGAGCCCGAAGGCGCTGCCTCACGCTGTCAACGAAGTACGGGAGCTACAATGACTACGGATATTTCACTGTTGTTTTTCGATCCGCACACCCTCAACGGCAGCCTCGATTCTGCGCTGGTTGCCATTATCGACACAGAGGCTGCGCGAGCCCGTCACTCGGACAACGGTCTATTCATCCCCAGCGGTACGTTGCATGCGCAGTGGCTTTCCAATGCCCATCACACGCATGTACCAATGCCGATGAAAGACTTCGACTTTCAAGTCTTCAATGCCGGGCAGCGCAAGCGCACGCAAGACAGTCGTTCACGCATGCATGTGCTGGACCCGACGCTTCACCGTCGGCCGTCCGATCAGGCGCTGATGGCCACCCTGGCGGTGACGCATCACCTCGGTAAATGCAGCGTTTATCACTACATCCATGAAGGCGAAGCCGGTGCCTTGTTTCTGCACCTGATGGATGTCGAACCGGTAGAACGTGCCTCCTGGAGGGCCTGGCAACGTTTGGCCAGATCCGCTGCTGCGCGCGTGGCCGCTTCGCAACCGATGCTCAGCGATGACTGCTGGTACGTGCGCTGGCGTCCGGAAATGGAGCTGGAACGTAAATTCACCTCGTTTCAGATACCTGACATGTGGCAGTTGTCTACGGCCATGCACAAAGCGTTCGGAGAGGGCGCTTTCAAGGACCTGGTGCTGGAAATCGACCGTGATTTTCAGACCTACGACTATGAATCGCACATTTTCGAAGTGACGGGTGACCCGCTCGAAACCGGTTACATCTCGTTTATTCCTCAGGCTGACGGGCTGATGGCGGTCAAGCGCAAATGGTTTCTCGAAAACGCCGAATTGCGCCGTGAGGACTTCAACACCGATCAGCCGGTAGCGTTTGCCGATATCGAAAATCACGCCCGCTCGATGACCTCGGCAAATCTGCGTCGGCTCAAGCCGTTCAGGCGTACTCGGATCGACATCAATTTCGAATCGCTGAGGACCGGCAATGGTTTTGGCGCGTATTTCGATGTCTGCCGCATGGTTGACGGCAGCGCAGAATTTGCTCAGGTCGAGGTCGAGTATTGCCGCAGCAGGACATTGCACACGCTACGTGAAGTTGAAGAAGACTTTGAAACCGTATCCAACGTGATACGCGATTTTCTGGCGGAGCGAAACCTGCCGTTTCAGCAGGATCTCTATTCGAAACTCGACTTTGCCCGTGAGGCGAGTCGGCTCTGAATTCACTTTGCCGGGGAGATAATCATGTCGCAATCCACGACCACGCAGACGGCTATTGTGTTTGGTAGCTGGAAGATCCGCCATCAGGAGCCTTTCGGCAGCGATGACCACACGTTGTATGCCATTGCTGCGGGCACGGCATTGCTCGGCGAGTTGACCGCGGTCGCTGACCTGCGAGGCAGCCACCGGGTTCTGGCCCGCTGGGACTCCGATGGGACAATGCTTCTTGATCATGAAAACGGTGATCTGGGCGACGAAACTTGCCACAACCTGTCCGGGGCAGCCATCCCGCTTGCGATCATCACGTTACAGGCGGACCACGTGTATATCAGTCACCTGCTGAATCGCATTGATGTGCATCGCTCGCTTTTCGTACAGCCTCCGCTTGAGATCGAGCAGCCCGCAGTTCCGCAGAACCTGTTGATGGCGCTGCGCGACGCGTTCGAACGTAACCACCTGGCGATCAACAATTGGGAATGTCGCTACGCCACCACCGAGCAGACGTATGTCGAGTCCTTCGAACTGCCCCCCGACTGCCATGCGCGGATGCTCGGCGAGGCCTGGTTCGATGCCAGTTTCAGCCCGGAAATGGCGCCGTTCACCAGCCAGTGCGGTGACGAATTTCAGGTCTGGGATCATCAGGTGACCGCCGCCCGTGATGAAGACGGGGGCTATGTGTGGGTCGAGCATTGCAGCCGCAAACGCAAGCTGGCGGTCAATGAACCCATCGTGCAGTTGTTTCGCAGTGCGTCGAGAAGCCTGTCGGGCACGGTGAAGAACCTGGCGCTGGGCTCACCGACGCTGGAGGCAATGGCCATGAGCGTTGACAGCACATTGCAGGCACTTGGCGAGTATCGACGTTATGCATTCAGTGCGCCGTGCGAATCGGTGCAAAGCGGCAATCTATTCGTGATCACGTTCGAGACCTGCACGTCGCTCGCTGCGCATTCGGTAAGTACGACACGCGGTGAAGTGCGCTTTCTCAAGTCCCGAGGCGTAATAGACCCTCAGGCAATTAACGCCGATCTGCGCGAGCTGATGAAGCGTCTGCACGCGTTTCTGGACGAGCGTCGTCAGGAATACTGGCCGCTGGCCGACCGTTTCGCATTCCTGCACTCGCCATCGCCCTTCATCACCACCCGGGAGAGCCTACACTCATGAGCCGCTATCTTTGCAATGGACGCTATCGATTTGAACTGGATGATCAGACCTCGGGCTCCGCACTGGCCCAGCGGCTGCGAGTGTTCCTGGCACCTTACTTTGCCGAAGTCGCGGACGACGGCCAGACCACGGTCGATTTAAGGGTCCGGCTGCACGACAGCACCGCTTTCAAACCGGAATGGATTGGCGTCTGCGTCACCCCCGACATCATCCGCGAAACCTATGCCCCTGGTTTTACCCTGCGTGTTCTGCGTGGCCACGACCCGCAGACCGGTCTGGACTACGCCTGGGATGCCGATACGCAGGTCGGCTACCGGATTGACCGGGCACGTCACACTGTTGATTTTCACGGCGACGAAAACGCATTCATTCACTTGATCGAGCTGGTGCGCTACTACGGCCTGCTGGTCGAGCAGGCCAAAGGCAGTGTGATCATGCATGCGTCGGCAGTGGTCGGGGCGGACGGTGGAATCGTTGCCATCGGCGGTGCAAAGGGGGCCGGCAAGACCACTACCATGCTCGACCTGGTGCTGTCCGATGAGTACCTGTACTTTTCCGGGGACAAGCTGCTGCTGGACAGCGTCGACGGTCGAATTCGCGCCCGCGGCTGGCCGGATTACCCGCATGTCGGCGTAGGCACATTACGTACACACCCAGAACTGGCAAAGCGACTCGATCTGGCTGCGGTGGCCGATGATCTGTCGATTGCGCATACCGAAAAACGCCTATGCAAACCCGAAGCCATGCGTGCCGCACTCAAGGCCAGCCCGGAAGGCTGTGGCTGGCTGGAGACTGTGATCCTGCCCAATGTTGCGGCGCGGGGCAAATTGCGGGTCCATGCAATGGGCCGCGATGCGATTCTGGAACAGATTCACTCACCCACGCTCTTCGAGTGGCCGCACCGTTTCGTGACCTCAACCTGGCACGGCCTGCTTGACGCCACTTCGCTGACCGATACCGTGCCAGCGCAGATCGTCCGGGGGCTGCTCGGCGTGCAATGGCAAAGTCGTGTCGGCGTGGCGCGTGAGCTCATCAGCGCTTGAGACAAGGAGATTCCATGAACCACGCTACCCAATTGCGTCTGGCCCTGGTGGCCCCCAGCGGCTCAGGGAAGAGCACAACCGCTCAGTTGCTGCGTGAGCATTTCGAAGAGGCCGGGCTGTCGGTAGAGGTCATCAAGCTGGCCCAGCCACTGTATGAGTTGCAAGGCCTGTTCTACGAACAGGCCGGGGTGGAGCTGGCAAGCGGCAGTCAGAACCAGCGCCTGCTGGAGTGCATCGCGCGCGAACTGCGGGTTCTGGACGGTCAGTCACTGGTCAAGAACTTCGCACGGCGGTTGCTGCAGTCGCGTGCGCAGGTTGTCATCAATGACGACCTGCGCGATGACACCGTCGACTGGCCGTATTTGTATGAGCAAGGCTTTCAGGTGATCAAAGTGCTGGCCGATTCATCCTTGAGGCAATCGCGTCTGGGCCAGCGCGGCGATATCAGTGTGGTGGAAAACAGCGCGCTTGATCTACAGATGCGCCGAATCGACGCGGATTACGTACTACCCAATAGCGGTTCGCTGGCGCAACTGAAGCAGCGTGTTGCAGTGGTGGCCCGATGGGCAATGCACGGTGCTCAACGGCGGATAGCTTCATGAACGGTGTCGATCCGTTGATATGGCTATTGATCGACGGACTGTCGTGGGAGCTGGTCAACCGTTATCGGGCAAGAAAACCTGAACAGCCCTCGGCGGACTGGCCGTTCTACCCGCTGTTACCGTTGTCGCCCAATTGTCAGACCCCGCCATCATTGCTGTCGATTTTCAGCGGCACACAGGTCAGTGAGCACGGTTTGACCGGCTATCTCGTCCCTGCGCCGACACCTCGTAACTGTCTGGCCGTGGCGGATGCCTTTCAGGCCTGGCCGCCTGATATCGACATGGTCTGGGACGAATGGGCTCGCCAGGGCATCACCTTTCGCCTGTGCGCGGTGCCCTTTGTCCAGCCGGACAGGCTGGGCAGCACATTGCTCGGGCAAAGCTGTGTCTATGAGGGCTTTTCCGTACCTCCCCAGTTGATCGAAAACGGTGGGCACCTGCGCATCGAGAAGCTGGGCATGGTTGCCAGGGTCAGCTCGTGCGAGGGCGGTGCAATGCTCGACTGGCCAGAGGAGGATGGCCGTGCCCCCTGCTGGTTGCCGCTGGGCAGTACGATGCACTTGCCGCTGCCGGAGAAAGGGCCTGGCAACGTTTGCAAGGCGATTGCGCTGCGTGCCGTATGTGTCGAGGACCGGATAAGTGTGGTCAGTTTCGGCTACCAGGAGGTTCAGGCGCTGGATTTGCAGAGCGACAAAGGCAAGGCTTATGTGGCCAGGGACCTGACCGCGCTGTATCGCAGCGGACAACTGGGCAAGCGGCTGGATGAAGACGGGCAGGGCACAGCGGAGTGGCTGTTGCTGGAACTGATGCGGGAGATGCATGAAAGCTTTTGCAGCGACATCGTCGGCGCAGTCCGGGCGGGTGATGCACAGCGAGTCATCGGTTATTACCCGGTGGTCGATCTGCTTTCGCATCATTTGCTCAAATACCTTACGCCAGACTGGGCCAGTGAGCGCATGCGCGAGGTCGGGCAACAGTTGTTCGATGAAGTATCGGGCTGGGTCGACGAGCTGATTCAGCGCTGCATGGATGCGGCGGGTGGCGAGGTACGCTGCGTCGCTCATTCGGATCACGGCATGGCCCCGGTCCATCACGACCTATACCCCAATGCATTTTTCGAGCGTCAGGGCTGGCTGGTCTATGACTCGGCGGGCGTGCCGGATATGCAAAAAAGCGCGGTAGTCTTTCATCCGGCAGACAACGGTCTGCTGCTGTTCAATGAGGCGCGGCTCGCGATGTCGGGGCATGACCCCCGTTCAGTCACCGAAGCCTGGCGGCAAAGCCTTGCGCAGCCTTTTCAACATGAATGGACGATGTTCGAGTACCCGGGCGAGCAGCGTTTCCCTGAAGGCTGGGCGGGCTCCTGCTATTGGCAGGCTCCAAGAGGGGCTCGACTGGTTGCGGCACGTTCAGAGCACTGTGTCCGCCTTAGCCGTAAAGGTGGCGACCACACGGTATGTGCCTCTGACCCGTGGTTGCGTGGTGTGGTGCTGGATGCCAGCAGCACGCCATTGCCACGTCCTGCCAACCCTGAACTGACATTGCCCGAGATTCGCCAATGGCTGACAGCCACATTGTGAAACCTGCCCCGATCATTTCAGCCACAGGGAGCTTATCCATGCATTTTGACAGCCTGCTGTTGGACATCGACGGCACACTCATGCTCAAGGGACAGCCTTTACCCGGTGCAGCCGAGGCACTGAGTTTCGCCAGGGCTCAGGGGCTGCGCCTGCAACTGCTGACCAACACCACGGCAAAGATGCCGGAGGACCTGGCGCAGGAGTTGTGTCAGGCCGGAATCGAGGTGGCCCCCGACGAAATTCAAACCGCTACAACGGCCTGTGTGGGCTACTTGCAGCAGCATGCGCAACTCAAGTGCCATCTACTGGTGCCCGACTCGATCAGAGCGGCCTTCAACGGCGTTCTCACAGACGATACAAACCCTGACGTGGTGGTCATCAGTGATATTGGCGAGGCATTCGATTACGCCACGCTGAATCGCTGTTTCCGCATGCTGCGGGGCGGCGCTCGTCTTATTGCGTTGCAAAAAAACCTGTTCTGGTTTGATCACGACGGCGAACGCCTTGATTGCGGAGCTTTCATCGTCGGGCTTGAGGCCGCAGCGCAGGTTCAGGCGCTGGTCATGGGCAAGCCGTCACCCATGTTCTTCAACGCCGCCTTGCGCAAGCTGGATACCTGCGCCAGCCGCACCCTGGTGGTGGGCGATGATGTTCTGACGGACTGCGCCGGGGCGAAAGCTGTTGGTGCCAGCAGCCTGCTGGTGCGTACCGGAAAATATGATCTCGCACTTTTTGATGCCCATAGGCAAAACGTGGATGCGGTGGTTGACGGCATTGCAGATTTTCCGCGCTGGTGGGCCTCCGGCAATGCCGCAGATCGTCATGACCAACGTTAAGTAACCGGATTACAAGGACGAATCATCAATGCAGACAGCATGTGCCAAAAAGTCGAAAGAACGCCCGGAAAACATATCGGAGCGGATTTACGCCCGGATCAAAGAAGACATTTCCGAATTTCGTCTATTACCCGGCGAACGATTTACCGAAGGTGAGGTGGCCGAACGCGTTCAGGCCAGTCGTACACCGGTCAGGCAGGCATTGTTCCGGCTGGAGCAGGAAGGGTACGTGGAGGTTTATTACCGAAGCGGCTGGCAAGTACGTCCCTTTGACCCCCGACATTTCGAAGAGCTGTATGACGTGCGTGTGGTGCTTGAACTGGAGGCGCTTGCCAGGCTGGGCTTGATGGACCTGAGCGTCGAGCCGCTGATCGACGAACTCATACGCACCTGGCTGGTGCCGAAACACGAGCGATTGAGGGACACCGATATCCTGGCCAGACTGGGCGAGCGGTTTCATTGTGCGTTGGTAGAGGCGGTGGGTAACCGGGAAATGGCGAGGCTGCATTACGAGATCACCGAGAAGACCCGGACTATCCGGCGTCTTGAGTTCAGCGCTTCCAGGGTCGATGCAACGTACGAAGAGCATGGCAGCATTCTTCAGGCCCTCCTGCAACATCAACCTCAACAGGCTCAGCAGTTGCTGGAAGCGCATGTCGAATTCAATAAGGAGGAAGCGCACAGAGCCACCCAGCATGTTTTACGTCGCGCGCGTCATTACGCCGAGAAAAGCCGCGAGCCCGCCAGGCTGCGCGTGCAAGCACAATGACCGATGGCTGCGGGGCTGCGCGTTTCGGTCGTTTGATGAATCACCGGTAGCGCAATGCCTCCAGCAACAGGGCAAACGCGGGCGATGCCTGGCGTCTGCTCGGGTAGTAGAGGTGGAAGCCGGCAAACGTCGGCGACCAGTCTTCCAGCACCTGAATCAGGCGTCCGGCTTCGATGTGTTCGGCGACAAGGTCATGCGGGATGTAACTCAGGCCGAAGCCATCGAGTGCAGCATCCAGCAATGGATAGACCCCGTTGAACGTGACCTGACCGGTTACACGCACGTTCAGGCTCTCGTCAGCCTTGGCGAATTCCCAGGCGTACAGCCCGCCACTGGTAGGCAGTCGCAGATTATTGCAACGATGGGCGGTCAGGTCTCTGGGCGTCTCGGGTTTGGTACGGCCATCGAAGTAGGCTGGAGAACCGACCACCGACAGACGCATGTCCGGGCCTATACGGGTGGCGATCATTCCGTCCGCCACGGCTTCACCCAGCCGCACGCCTGCATCGAACCCTTCGGCGGCGATGTCGACGAAGCTGTAGTCGCAACACACTTCAACACTGATGTCCGGGTACTTGGGCAGGAAGGTGTTGAGCACTGGCCGGATAATGAGGTCCAGGGAGTGATCCATTGCATTGATGCGGATCTTGCCGGCAGGTGTATCGCGCAGGTCGCTCAGGCCTGCCAGTTCGATTTCGATTTCATCGAAGTGCGGCCCGACTTTCTGGATCAGACGTTCACCGGCCTCGGTAGGCGATACGCTGCGCGTGGTACGCGTCAACAGACGCAGGCCGAGGCGGGCTTCCAGGCTACGAACCGTATGGCTCAGTGCCGACTGTGACACGCCCAGTCTGGCAGCGGCCTTGGTAAAGCTTCGCTCTTTGGCGACTGCGAGGAAGGCAAGCAGGTCGGCGGCGTTTTCCCGAAGCATTGATGAGCCCTGTCGATAAGTATTTTCGAATTGTAGCGGATAGTCGCATTAGTTGGTGATGGGTAGATTGGAGTGCCATCCATCGATGCTCAAGGACTCTCATGATCGTCATCACTACCTGCGGCTCACAGCCATCGGCCAGCGGACCGGCCGATTACTTCACCGGCACCGTGCGTATCGACGCGCCATTCAAGGGCTCGCAAGACGCCAGAATCAGCGGTGCTACCGTCACCTTCGAACCTGGCGCACGCACGGCCTGGCACACCCATCCGTTGGGTCAGACCCTGATCGTCACGGCAGGCGCCGGGCTGGTGCAGGAAAAAGGCCACCCGGTTCGCATGATCAAGCCCGGCGATACCGTGTGGATTGCGCCTGGCGTCAAGCATTGGCACGGCGCAACCGCAACGACTGCCATGACCCACATTGCCATTGCTGAAGTGCTGGATGACAAGGTGGTTGACTGGATGGAGCAGGTCTCGGACAGCGAATACCACGCAGCAGATAACCGCGAATAACTATTCCGGGGCAAGGTCGCCATACCAGTAGGAGGCCGTCACTCCGCCGTCCATCAAGAAGTCGCTGCCGGTGATGAACGTGCCTTCCTGGCCCATCAGCAGGGCGGCCAGTGCGCCCACTTCATCGGGCGTACCACCGCGTCCGGCAGGGCTGAGTTCGATCATTCGGCGATAACCTTTGCCGCGAGGGCCGCTCAGTTCGTCTCTGGCCAATGGTGTAAAGATGACGCCGGGGCTGATGGTATTCACCCGTGCACCGCGCTTGCCCCAGCGCACCGCTTCGGCCATCACTCGCAACGCATTGCCACGCTTGGATATCTGGTAGGCGTGCAAGGGATCGCTGATCTGTGTTTCCTGCAGCATAGGCAGCTCAAGCAAGGCCTCCACGGGTGTGGTGGCCAGCGCCTTGTTCTGTTCCGGGCTCAACGCTGGCAGGCGATGACCGGACTGCGATGCGATGACAATGCCCGAACCGCCTTCGGCGATCACTTCGCCAAAGGCTTCAAGGACCAGTGCGGTGCCGTACAGATCAACGCGCAGGATGTTGGAAATAGGGGCCTGGGAGGGTGAGACCCCGGCAGCATGAATTACTCCTGTCACCGCTCCCAACGCGGTTGCCGTATGCACCAGGGCTTCTACGGATTGACGAGACGAAACATCGACAATAGCTGTCGTAAACTCGAAGCCGGCGTCTCTCAATACCCTGGCTGCCGCCTCGGCGTTGTCCTGACGCAAATCGGCGAGCAATACGTGTCTGCCCGCGCTGACACGGCGGGCAATGGCTTGCCCTATAGAGCCTGCACCGATGACTACGGTGACATTTCTCGGGTCTTTCATGAACAGTTCCTCGGTGAAACGCGAGCGCATCCGCGTGTGCAGATTCGCTGCGTGATGTCCGGATCACCTTATAGAGCTGTCATTTGGTCAACAATGGGGTGTTATCGGGATAGGCTCATGAGCCTGCTTCATGAATGAAGGTGTCTATTTACACTGGACTGTCATATAGCCGCTTACACCAGCCTCGGCTGCACTGAATCCGCCAATTGCGTCAGGATCAGGCAGCACGACACCGCGCCGGCATCCAGCACGCCAAGCGATCGTTCGCCCAGGCGACTCGCTCGGCCTATCTTCGCTACCAGATCACGGGTTGAATCGCGCCCTTGTGATGCGGCGCTTTTCATCGCGTCAAGGGCTGCGCTGAATGATTCACCCCCGGCGTGGGCCTGCTCGAAAGCTTCGACGGCCGGAATCAGGGTGTCCATCAGGCATTTGTCGCCGACGCTGGCTTCGGTGATGTCCTGCAGTGAAGTGAGGCCGCCGCGCAGCAGTCTGGCGAAGGCAGCGGCGTCGATCTGCTCGCTGGAGCGCACCTGATCGGCCATGCCGATAAACAGACTGCCGTACAGTGGCCCCATGGAGCCGCCGATGCCTTCCATCAGGCTGAGGGTGAGTTCATCCAGTGCTTCGGCAAGGCTCAGTTGTCGGTCTTCAATGGTCCGGCCGCAATGGGCAAAGCCTTTGGCCATGTTAATACCGTGGTCGCCGTCACCAATCGCGCCATCAACCTCGCTGAGGTATTCGCGATTGGCGACGATCACGCTGACCAGATCAGTGACGATTGCAGTGCCGTCATGGGTGGAGAAATGCTGGCTCATGGTTCACTCCGTCTGGGTCATGCCGATGGAGCGGCAAGGGTGGTCGATCAGGGTTTTCAGTTCGGCGTCCAGGCCCAGTACGGTGAGGGTTACGCCCATCATTTCCAGCGATGTGAAGTAATTGCCGACGTAGCAGCGATGAATATGCAACCCCTTGGCCTTGAGCTGGCTTTCGACTTCGGCGTAGAAAATATACAGCTCCATGACAGGTGTTGCGCCGAGACCGGATACCAGCACGACAACGCTGTCGTCAGCGCTGAAGTCGCGGTCGGCGAGGATAGGTGCCAGCATGCGCTCGGCCATCGCAGCTGCCGACTCGATGGCAATGACCTCGATGCCCGGTTCGCCGTGGTGGCCAATACCCAGCTCCATCTTGCCGTCCGGAATCTGAAAATTGGGTTTGCCGACCGCCGCAATGGTGCAGGGCGTCAAGCCGATACCTATTGAACGGCACTGATCCACGGCTTTCTGCGCGACTCTAATTACGCCATTCAGGTCATAACCTTGTGCGGCGGCAGCGCCACCGACCTTCCACATGAAAATTTCCCCGGCCACGCCACGACGTTTGGCGATATCGGATTTTGGTGCCGAGGCTACGTCGTCGTTGGCGACCACGGTGCGGACTTGCAGATCCTTGCTGGCGGCCATTTTCATCGCCAGCTTCACGTTCATGTTGTCGCCCGCATAATTGCCGTAAAGGCAGGCTATTCCAGCCCCATGATCGGCGGCACGGAAGGCGTCGAAAAAGCTTTTCGCAGTGGCCGATGAGAAAATCTCGCCGACCGCTACGGCGTCCACCAGACCGGGGCCGACGTAGCCGAGAAAGGCTGGCTCGTGGCCCGATCCGCCACCCGTCACAATGCCAACGGAGCCTTGCACGGAAGGCCGCGCTTTGCTGATAACCCGAGGGTTATTGTCACTCTGTGTCAGTTCGGGGTGCGCGACCAGAATGCCGCGCAGCATGTCCTCGACCACCTGGTCCGGATCGTTTATCACTCGGTTCATAACGCGATTTCCTGTGTTCTTTTTATAAGGATCGGGTGAGTCAAGGTTGCAGAACGACCTTCAATGATTTGTCGCCACGCTCCATGACCGCGAACGCCTCCTTGAATTCTGCGAGGGGGAATTTGTGCGTGACGACATCGCGCATGTCGATCTTGCGATTGCCGATGAAGTCGATGGCACGCGGGTACATGTAGGGCCCCAGATGGGAGCCGAGTACGTCCAGTTCCTTGCGGTCGCCAATGATCGACCAGTCCACCGTGGCCTCGTCGTTGAACACGCTGAACTCCACAAAACGCCCGAGTTTACGCAGCATCGCCAGGCCCTGATTGACCGCCTTGTGATGCCCTGTAGCTTCTATATAGATGTCGCAGCCGTAGCCGCCGGTGATCTCACGGATCTTCGCCAGTACATCGACCTCGGCCGGGTTCCACACCTCGTCAGCGCCCATGCGCAAAGCGAGGGCGGCGCGCTCGGGTTTCATGTCCAGTACGATGAGTTTTTTCGGGTTGCGCATACGCACTGCGCCAATGATCCCGAGGCCCAGCGTGCCCGCACCGGCGACCACCACGATGTCGTCGAAATCTACATTGGCTCGTTCTGCCGCGTGCAACGAGCAGGCCAGCGGTTCGATCAGGATCGCTTCGTCCGGGGCAATCGAATCCGGCACTTTATGGATGATGCCTTCTTTGGTGAAGATCATGTACTGGGCCATCGCGCCCTGCACGTTGTTCTGAAAGCCGTACAGGTCGTGTTTCTGACACATCCAGTATTGCCCGTGGTTGCAGAAGCGGCAGCCCCAGCAGGGGACGATCTGCTCGGAAATCACCCGGTCGCCGATCTGCACGCCACGCTTTTCTGCGCCTGGGCCGAGTGCGACCACCCGGCAGACAAATTCATGGCCCGGAATCATCGGTGGTTTGACGTAGCGGGGCTGCTCGGCATCGCCCCAGAATGACGGAGCGCCACGGTAGGTCTTGATGTCGCCCATGCAAATTCCGCACAGCTCTACCTTGGTGAGGATTTCGTCTAAGCCTGGCGTCGGCACATCGACGGTCTCCAGCCGGTAGTCTTCCGGGCCATAGCAAACCACCGCTTGCATGGTGGACGGAATCACGGGAGAGAGTTGTTCGGCAGTGCGTTCAATGACGGTGGACATGACGATAAACCTCGCAACAGAAAAGTGAATTACTGGATGCTGTAGCCGCCGTCGATCACCACGTTTTCGCCGGTGATCATGCTGGCGGCATCGCTGAGCAGGTACAGGGCCAGCCCGGCTATTTCCTCCGGCTGGGCGAAGCGGCCTGCCGGGATCTGTGATTTGGCCCGTTCTCCGAGTTCGCCCGCCCAGGCTTTTTTGCCCAGCGCGGTCTCGACGATGGTGGGCGAGATGGCATTGACGTTGATGTGCGGTGCCCACTCCATGGCCAGTACTTTGGTCATGCCGACCACGGCGGCCTTGCTTGCGCAGTAGGCGACGTGCCGGTCCAGGCCGATTACGGCGGCCTGCGAGGCGAGGTTGACGATGCGCCCGCTGCCTTGGGTGAGCATGTGTCGGGCGCAGGCCTGCGCCACGAAGAAGCTGGCTTTCAGATTGATATCCAGAGTGGTGTCCCAAGCGTCTTCGCTGACATCGACAGCCTTGTCCAGCACGGCAACACCGGCGCTGTTGACCAGATAGTCGATGCGCTTGAAGTGCTCGAACACGGTGTCGATGGTGCTGTTGACCTGATCGATCCTGCGCAGATCGACTGTGATGCCGATGTTCCCGCTGCCAAGGCTGGCAGCCACATCGACCACTGCCAGGTCCCGGTCCAGAAGTGCGACCCGCGCGCCTCGCTCGACCAGCAGGCGGGCACAGGCAAGACCAATCCCTGCGGCCCCGCCAGTGATGACCGCGCAACGGCCATTGAGATCGAAGGCCTTGTTCCAGAATTCAGACATGAAAATGACTCCTGTAGCGCTGTTTTTTTAAAGACTCAAACACGTCAGCTTTTGATTCTGGCCGAAGGCCGTGGGAGCGAACTTGTTCACGAAGAGGCCGGTATGAACGCCGAAAATGCGTCGTTTGAAATACTGTCTTCGCGAACAAGCGAAGCGTCGCCCGGTTCGCTCCCACGCCCTTCGGGCAGAAGCGGGAATCTCAGACCGGTTACTTGCCGCCGCTGACCTGTTGATAAAGCGCATCGGCGTTGGCGTCGGTGACCGGCACCCAGGGAAGGATGTAGTTCTTGTCCGTGCCGTCGCCCCATTTGATGTCCTTGGCGTAGCGCTGCCAGATCACCGACTGCGGCTTGTAGTCTTTCCCGGCCAGGGCGCGCAGGGCGACATCGAGTGCGCCCTGGGATTGCGCCTGGGCGTCTTGCAGGAAGGTGGTGATTTCATTTTTCTTCGCTGCCTGAATGGCATCAGGCATGCCGTCGATGGAGGTAATCGGCACGTCCGTAGGTTTCAGGTTGCGGGATTTCACCGCTTGCAGGGCCCCGAGGGCCATGTCGTCGTTCTGCGAGATGATCCCGGAGATACCTCCGTTCTGATGCGCGTTGAGCCAGTCTTCGGTAAGCGTCTGGGCTTCGGCACGTGACCAGTTGGCGGTTTTCTTCTCAATGATCCTCATGTCCGGGTGTGTGCTCAGGACTTCCAGCTCGCCCTTTTCCCGATCAATCTGTGCCGACTGGCCAATCGGCCCCTGAATGATCACCACATTGCCTTTGCCTTTGAGCTTGTCGACCATGGCCTGCGCCTGGAGGCGACCGCCCTCGACATCGTCGTTGCCGACGTAAGGCACTTTGTTGCCGGCAACCCGGGTGTTGGAAGCGATCACCGGAATGTCGTTCTCCATCGCCCTTGCCACGGTGCCGACGCCTGCCTTGGTGTCGATGGGCACAAAAATGATCGCATCGTAGTGCTGGGTGATCATGGTTTCGATCTGGTTGTTCTGGGTCAGTGCGTCGTAGTTGCCGTCGAATACGGTGATCTTCACGGTGCCGTCCTTGACCGCCGGATGCTCCTTGAGCTCACGCACCCAGTTCTGCATGAACTGCCCCTTGAGGCCGTATACCGCCGCGCCGATTTTGTAGGTTTTACCATCGGCGGCCAGGGTGATGCTGCTGGCGAGCAGGGAGAGCGCCGCAACAGCGGCCAGGGATGTACCGAATTTCATGATGAGAACCTCTTTATTGTTGTAGTCAGTCGTTCATACAGAGGAAAAGGCCTAGCGTTTTTTCTTGCGCCACACGTCAATCAACACCGCGAACACGATAATCAGGCCCTTGGCGACCTGCTGGTAATAGGAGGACACGCCGAGCAGGTTCAGGCCGTTGTTGATCACCCCGATCAGTAATGCGCCGAACAGTGTGCCGACGATGCTGCCGGTGCCTCCCGACAGGCTGGTGCCGCCGATGACCACCGCGGCGATGGCGTCCAGCTCATAAGACATACCGGCCTGGGGCAGGGCGGAGGTGGTTCTGGCGGATAGCACCACGCCAGCCAGTCCCGCCAGCAGCCCGGAAACCACGTACACCGAAAACATCACCTTGCGCACACCGATCCCGGAGGTACGCGCGCTCTTTTCGTTGCCGCCGACGGCGTACACATAGCGGCCATAAGTGGTGTAGCGCAGGACCATCCAGAAAATCAGCGCGACTACGGCAAAGATGATGATGGGCACGCCAATCGGTCCGACCCTGCCGATGCCCAGCGCCAGATACTCTTCGGGCAGGTCCGTCACCGGGCTGCCGTCATTGAGGATGAAGGTCATGCCACGGGCGATACTGAGCATGCCAAGGGTGGCCACAAACGGCGGGATTGAAAGGTTGGCAACCATGAAGCCGTTGACCACGCCGAGCATGGCCCCGGCGAACATACCCGCGCTGACCGCAGCCAGAAGGCCGTAACCCTGCGTCGCCACCAGTGCGCTGCACAGCCCGGCGAACGCCAGAATAGAGCCGACGGAAAGGTCGATTCCCTTGGTCAGGATGACGTAGGTCATGCCGACCGCGAGAATGCCGTTGATCGAGGTCTGGCGCAGGATGTCCATCCAGTTGCGCCAAGTCATGAAATATTCGCTGGCAAAGGCCATCAACAGGCACAGCAGAATGAACACCAGCGGCAGGCCAAAGCGATCAACGGACAAACGCAGGCGGCTGCGTGGCGCAGTGGTGGCAGGGGCAATAATGGTTTTGGCATTCATGAGGCAAGACTCAGCAGGACTTCCTGGGAAAGATCGGCATCGCTGCTGATGGTCACCAGCCTGCCACCCTTGAACACAGCGATTCGGTCACTCAGGCGCAACAGTTCCGGTGCTTCCGACGAAACCACGATGGCCGCCCCGCCAGCGCGTACGAACTGATCCAGCAGGTGATAGATTTCCTGTTTGGCGCCCTCGTCAATGCCTCGGGTCGGCTCGTCGCAGAGCAGGCAGACCGGCTCGGTCGAAAGGCATTTGGCGAGGACCACTTTCTGCTGGTTGCCGCCGCTCATCGACGCAACGGGCAGGTCCAGTGATGCGGTCTTGATCTGCAGGCGTCTGACCATGTCTTCGGCCAGCTTGTGCTCTTTGCGCGCATTGATCAGCGACCAGTTCGACAGCTGTCTGTAAGCCGACAAGGCGATGTTGGAAAGGATGCTGCCACTGAGTACCAGGCCGCTGTCCTTACGGTCTTCGGTGACCAGTGAAACGCCTGCGCGGATGGTTGCCTTGGGCAGGCCGACCGGCATGGGTTTGCCTTGCAGGGTGACGCTGCCCGAGTCGGGAATGGTCAGGCCGTACAGGCAGTTGAGAAACTCACTGCGACCCGAGCCCATCAGCCCGTAGATGCCGAGAATTTCACCGTGACGCACGTGCAGGCTGATGTCTTCGAATTCGCCGTTGCGGCTCAGGCTCTCGACATTCAGGCAGCACTCGGCGGCGCATTCACGACCGACCTTGTGGTCGATGCGCTGCAACTCCTGGCCCACGATACCGCGCACCAGGTGTGCCCGGTCGATATCAGCCATGCGTCCGCTTTCGACGAAAGCGCCATCGCGAAAGATGCTGTAGTCGTCGGCAATCTGCGCCAGCTCGCTGAGGCGGTGAGAGACATAGATGATGCCTGCGCCTCGGGCAGCCAGTCGGCGAATGGCCTTGAACAGGGTTTGCGCTTCGCGCTCGCCAATCGCCGAGGTGGGCTCGTCCATGATCATCACTTCACAGTCGTGACTGAATGCCTTGGCAATCTCCACCAGCTGTATCTGCGCCACACTCAGCAAGTGCATGGGGCTGGTGGCGTCGACATCGAACTCAAGTTCTTCCAGCAGCTCGCGGGTGCGCCGATTCAGTTCCTTGCTGTCGACGATGCACCCGGCCCGGCGTGGTTCGCGGCCCAGCCAGATGTTCTCGGCGACGGTCATGAAGGGGATCGGCTCCAGTTCCTGGGTGATCATTGCGATTCCGGCTGCGAGGGCGTCGCCAGGACGGCTGAACTGCACCGGTTCGCCGTTGAGCAGAATGGTCCCGGCATCGCGCTGGGTGATGCCCATCAAAATACTCAGGAAGGTGGACTTGCCCGCGCCATTGCCGCCACACAGGGCATGCACGCTACCGGCTCGCAATGACAGACGCCCGTCACGCAGGGCGGGGATACCGGCGTAAGCCTTGGTGACATTTTCAGCCTGGAGCAGTAATGGCGTAGCCATTGGCGTGTCCTCGTGCTGTGAATTCTTATTAGATGCACTGATGCGTTGCTCAGTGAGCATATGTGTATCAAATGAAATTCTGATCAGTCAATCTCTTTCATATAAAAGTTTTGGAGCATCGATTTTTGGCGCCTCCTATCGTAAATTAGAGCTTTTTCTCAGTATTCATGCAAAAAAGCCGCTTGACAGTACGTCGTTAATGCCTGAGAAATGACTGATCGGAATTTCATCGATTGAACATTTGGTCAGACAATAAGAACTCGGCAGCGGAGCCTGATGCCATGAACACACCTTTCCCGGTGGCTATCGGATGTGATGAAGCGGGTTATGAACTCAAGGAACTGTTGAAGCGCCATATCGAGTCACTGGGTTATCCGGTGACTGACTTCGGTACTCATTCCACTGCGCCAGTGCTCTATCCGGACATTGCTCTGGCGGTCGCCACGGCGATCAATGCTGGCCAGCAGCGGCTTGGCGTGCTGGTCTGTGGTACTGGAATAGGTATGGCCATCTCTGCCAACAAGGTCCTTGGCATTCGTGCAGCTCAGGCTCACGACACTTACTCGGCAGAGCGCGCACGCAAGAGCAACGATGCGCAAATTCTTTCCGTGGGTGCACGAGTGATCGGTGCGGAACTGGCGAAAAGCATCGTTAAATCGTTTCTGGAGTCGGAGTTCGAGGCGGCTCGCTCCGGCGCCAAGGTCGAGCGTATTAACGCGATAGAGCGTGACGGGCATCAATAGTGAGTAGACGGCACAGGGCGGGAGTAGGGAGAATGCGCCTTTGACGTCGAAACGGAAGCTCGTCCACATGAGTGACAGTACCCAGCGCATGGCCAGCGACATCGATCTGATGACTGAAGTCGCGATGCTCTATTACCTTGAGAACGTCACTCAGGAAGCCATCGCCAAACGCTTTGACCTGTCGCGCGCAAAAGTCAGCCGACTGCTCAAGCGCGCACGCGATGAAGGTATTGTCGAAGTGCGCGTGCTGCAGCACCCGGCAATGAACAACGAGCTGGAGCTGGCGCTGGTAGAGCGCTTTCAGCTGGACAGGGCGCTGATTGCAGTCGACCACAGCGACCCCGACACCCAACGCTCGGCGGTCGCCAGCCTGGTTGCCAACTACCTGAACAAAACCCTGAGCGATGGAATGATCGTAGCCGTGGGCATGGGCCGCAATGTCGGCGCAGTGGCGGATAACGTGTTTTTGCCGGTCACGCGCAACTGCACATTTGTCTGCGCCATTGGCGGTTCGCTCAAGGCTGGCGAATACATGAATCCCGATCATATCTGCCGCCGTCTGGCGCTGCGCTTCGGTGGCGAAAGTGAAAGCCTGTACGCGCCTGCCCTGGTGGCCAACCCCGAGCTGCGCAGCATTCTGATCAGCAATGACACTGTGCGCTCCACACTGGACCGTGCCCGCCGCGCAGACATGGCGCTGATTGGTATCGGTGACATGAGCGAAAACAGCAACATGGTGCGTATGGGCTGGTTTTCCCCGCAGGAGATTGCCCAGGCCAGATTGTCCGGTACTGTGGGCGACATGATGGGCTATGATTTCATCGATATTCACGGCCAGCCGGCAGTCAATGCCATTCAGGGCAGGGTTATCGGCCTGACCGTGCAAGAGCTGTTTCGTATCCCGGATGTAGTGGCCATCGCCAGCGAAAATACCAAAGCAGCCGCCACGCTGGGTGCATTGCGCTCAGGTGTGATCAATACCCTGGCGACCACTGTCACTAACGCCCATACCATCCTTGCGCTGGATGACGCGACGCGCAAAAACTAAACCGACACGCAGGATGGCATGGCGTCGAAAAACCTGTACAGCGCAAGGTCATAACAAGAAAGGGCAAGGACGATGATTCTGAAATTGACAGGTATCGTGATCGCGATACTGAGTTTTATTCTGCTGTTCATGGGGGCGCAACTGGTCGTTGCCGGGGGCTCTCCCGCCTACTCGATCATTGCTCTGGTCTTGCTGGCCACGGCAACCCTGATCTTTCTGAAAAAGAAATCGGCGCTAACCCTGTACGCATTGCTCATGTGGGGGATTCTGATCTGGATCATCTACGAAGTCGGCTTTGACAAGTGGCAATGGATCCCGCGCGGTGACCTGTTTGCGCTGATCGGCCTCTGGCTGGCGCTGCCCTGGGTGGTGCGGCCGCTTTATCAGGCTGGTTCGAGCTTCGATAACCACCGTTTTCATCCCTTCCTTGGCAGCACGCTGGGGTTGATGCTGGTGATCGTGGTTGCGCTGATGTTTCATGATCCGTACCCGCTTCAAGAGCTGATCAGTAATGCAACGCCCACCCGTAGCGCCGAGTCGGCAGGCAAGGACTGGGCGGCGTATGGCGGGACCACTGCCGGTCAGCGTTTTTCCAGCCTTGATCAGATCACCCCGAAGAACGTCGGCAATCTGTCGGTAGCCTGGGAGTACCACACCGGCGACCTGCGTGACGCAGGCAAGGATGCGGGCGAGTACACCTTTGAAGCGACGCCGCTGAAGATCAACGACCGGGTGTATATATGTACGCCGCATAACGAAGTGCACGCGTTGAACCCACAGACCGGGGAACTGGCCTGGAAATACACGCCTGAGAAAAAACGCTCTTACCTGCAGCAACATCAGACCTGCCGGGGCGTCAGCTATTATTCCGCTGCATCCAGCTCGACTGGCCAGGTGCCACAGCCCGCTCAATGCGCAAAACGCATTATTACCGCCACCGCAGATGCCAGGCTGCTCGCGCTTGATGCAGGCACCGGTAAATTGTGCGGCGATTTCGGCAACGGTGGCGGGATCGACTTGAGCGTCAACATGGGCGAGATTCGTCCACACGCGCTGATGCAGACCTCTGCGCCACTGATTGCAGGCGAATTGATCGTGATTGGCAGTTCGGTGATGGATAACGGCTACGACGACGGCAACCCGTCCGGCGTCATCCGCGCCTATAACGTCATGACTGGCCAGTTGGTGTGGAACTTCGATCCGCAAAACCCGGACACTACCCAGCCAATAGCGGCCGACCAGAACTATCCGCAAGACACACCTGTTGCCTGGGCAACCCTGAGCGCCGATGTTGAAAACGGTCTCGTGTACGTTCCCTTCGGCAATGCCTCGCCCGACGAAACCGGCACCCGACGTGACCCCGGAAGCAATACCGAGAAGTTTCGCGATGCACTGGTGGCGCTGGACTTGAAAACAGGTGCGCTACGCTGGAAGTTTCAGTCGTCGAACAATGACCTGTGGGATCGCGACAACCCTTCACAGCCGTCACTGCTTGCCGTGGGAAAAGAAGGCAACAGGCAGCCTGCGTTGCTGCTGCCGACCAAAGTCGGGAATATCTTCGTGCTCAACCGCCTGACCGGCAAGCCGATAGTGCCTGTTGACCAGGTCAGCGTTCGCACCGAAGGCGGGGTTGCGGGCGAGCGTTTCGCGGCGACCCAGCCGGTCTCAAGGCTTAACTTCATCCCCCCGGCGTTGACCGAGAAGTCCATGTGGGGCATTACGCCTTTCGATCAGATGGCCTGCCGGATTACCTACAACTCACTTCGTTATGACGGCAATCCCTGGACACCTGCCACGGAGGCGGGCTCGCTGATCTATCCCGGCAACATCGGTGTGTTCAACTGGGGCTCGGTGGCGGTTGATCCTGACCGCCAATTGTTGATTGCAACACCGGTGCGCCTTGCTTACATCTACAACCTGATCAAGCGACCTGATCAGGCTGCGCAGAAGCGTCTGTTCACTCAGGAAGGCAAGCCGTACTGGAACGAAAACTTCCACGGTGACTACGCCATCCGCATCTCAAGGTTCGCCTCCAGCCTTGGCATTCCCTGCACCGCGCCACCATGGGGAACCCTGGCAGAGGTTGATCTGGCCACCGGAAAAACCGAATGGACACGCCGGGTTGGCACCACCAAAAACCTCAAGACCGGCTTCATGCAGGAGCGTTTTCCAGTCGGTTTTCCGATGGGCATGGTTGCCCATGGTGGTCCGCTGGTTACCGCAGGCGGTCTGGTATTCCATGGGGCGACAGCGGATAACTTCTTTCGCGCTTACGATGTGAATAACGGAGACGTGCTCTGGGAGCATGAGTTGCCGGCTGGAGGGCAAGCGACGCCTTCGACCTATACCGGCAGTGATGGCAAACAATACGTGATCATTGCGGCTGGCGGCCACGGATCGCTTGGTACGACACTGGGTGACAGTGTGATTGCCTTCCGACTTGATTGAGATCGGGTCAGCGCAGGGGAAAGGGCCGGAAAAGGCCCTTTTCCGCATTCGTATGATGCCTCTGTATTGCGTCAGGCAGTATCAGCCGCCTGCCATCCAGCGTGCCAGACCGTGCCGGCCGCTGACGCCGAGTTTGGCGGTGGCGCGCTTGAGGTAGGTTTCCACCGAGCTGTTTTTCACCTTCAGGCGCTGCGCCATTTCAGCCACAGTGCCACCGGTCAGCAAGCCCAGACACACTTCCTGCTCGCGTGCCGACAGCGTGACCGAATCCTGCGCCAGCCTGCCACTGAATGCTTGATCCAGAGAACCGGGTTCCTGCTCGATACGGGGCTTGCGATGACCTGCCTGGGCAATAATTTGCGCATGATGCTCGACCAGCGGCAACAGTGTGTCGGAGAGGCTCTTGAGTAATGAAAGCTCGGTCAGGGAAAACGCGCGCAGGGAAGTCAACCGATAAACGCAGATGATCCGTCGACGGTCACCGCTGCTGGAAACGAGATTGCACTGGTGAGTGTTTTGCTGCGGGCGTTGCGCGTCAAGCGGGGTTTTGAGCTGGACCAGCAACGGTGCCTGCATGTCCAGAATGCTTGATAGCAGAGGATGGTCAGTTGTTTCGGGGCTCGGAGGATCGCGCTGCAGGCCGGCGCTGCCGAGCAGATTGATGCGACTGATACTGCTCTGACGCATGTCCAGTGTCCATTCACTGAGGTCAAGCCCGTGAATAGGCACCAGCGCATCCACCAATTGCCACATCTGCTCGGAAAATGTGGCGGCACCGGTACTGGAAACCAGTTGAGCCAATTGCAGATAGAAGCGTGGATCATCGCTGTATTCGAAATGTTGCGCCGTGTTCATCTTGAGCTTTCCTGATTCCGACCGCGCAAAAAGGACCTTGGTCGACTGCTGCGCGGTAACTACTGATTGCAATAACTGACAAGCCTGATGACTGGACTGGGTCTTTGGTATTCAGCCAAAGCTTTTGTCGTGCGTCTGTAACGGAAAACGGGGACAGATTTTCAACCTGCCAAACATGTATGAGCGATGAAGAGTGGCTATAAGCCAGTCGCCGGGGTCTGTCCGGGTTTAAGGGGCCATACATAGGCAAGTCGGCAGTGCTTAATCCGCGGCCTATCTGTCAAGAAGGACCTTGAGCCATGTTTGCCCCAGCCGCTGAAACTTTCCCTCTGACCGCTGCTCAGCGTGATATCTGGCTTGACCAGATCAGCCGTGGCGATTCTCCGCTTTACAACATCGGCGGCTACCTGCAACTGACCGGGCCGGTTGACCCGCCGAATCTGCATCGAGCGCTGGAGCAGCTGGTTGCCGCTCACGAAAGCCTGCGAACAGTGCTGATGCCGGGAGCAGGGGCGGATGGCTTGCCGCTTCAGTCATACGCTGCTGTCATGCCGTTGACCCTTCCGTTACATGACTTCAGTGATCACCCCGAGCCGACCCGTGCAGCACGAGCGCTGGTCAATGACCACATGCGGCGTCCATACGCACTGGATGGCAGCCCGTTGCTCGATTTCCGCCTGATCCGTCTTGCCCACGATCAGCACTGGCTGGTGGGCCAGGCCCACCATCTGATTCTTGACGGTTGGGGCTTCGGCCAGTTGTTCAAGTCCCTTGGCGAGCTTTACAGCGCATTGATAGCAGGTGAACGCCTTGAACTCAGTGCGCCGGGCTACCGCGCCTTCATTGCTGACGATGCGCAGTACCATGCGTCGAAGCGCTATTCGCTGGACAAGGCCTATTGGCTGGAAAAATACCGTAACCTGCCGGAACCGTTGCTGGTATCGCGCTATCACAACCGCCGAGCGACAGATCCGGCGCCGTCCCATGCCTGGGTGCAGGCACTTCCCCAGGCGTTGCATGCGCGTATGAGGCAATTTGCCGAGCGCCACAATGCTTCGGCGTTTCATGTGTTGCTGGCGGTTCTGCATGTCTATTTCACGCGTACGGCGCAACGCGAAGAATGGATTGTGGGCTTGCCGTTACTCAACCGCAACGGCGCGCGCTTCAAGGCCACCCTTGGCCACTTCGCCCAGGTCAGTGCGGTGCGCATGGCCTTCACCGACGGGCTGGACTTCGGTGCTCTGGTGGTCGAGGTACGTGATGCGCTGAAACGTGACTTCCGTCATCAACGTTTTCCCCTGAGCGAGCTCAATCGTAGCCTGGAGTTATCCCGCGAGGAGCGCGCGCAGTTGTTCGAAGTCTCGGTGTCCTACGAGCTGGAAGACCACGGTTACTGCTACGGCGAGGCTGAGGCACACACGGTAAAAGTCTCCAATGGCTATGAGGCGACGCCGCTGGCCATCCACTTGCGCACCAACAGCTACAACGACGATGCGGCGCTGCATCTGGTCCACCATCGTGCCTGGATCGAAGATACCGAGGCCCAGGCCATCGCCGGACGTCTGCTGCACATACTGAAGCAGGGCCTTGAAAGCCCGACGCTCAAGCTTCAAGACTTCCACATTTCAGCGCCAGCCGAGCAATTGCAGATACAGGCCTGGAACCAGACTGAAAAAACTGCTGCCGACGAGCAATTGATTCATCGACGCATCGAGCAACAGGCACGGACCCGCCCGTATGCGGTGGCAGCGGTTTATCAGGGGCAACACCTGACCTACGCGCAACTCAACCGGCAGGCCAATGTGCTGGCCCAGCGCCTCATCTACCAGGGCGTGCGGCCTGACGACCGCGTTGCCATCGTTTCCCGCCGTAGCCTGGAGACCCTGGTCGGGCTGTTGGCGGTCCTCAAGGCGGGCGCTGCCTATGTGCCCATCGACCCGTCACACCCACGCGAACGTCTGCATTACTTGCTCAGCGACAGTGCGCCGGTGGTGGTGTTGACGCTATCAACGCTGATCGACCGTCTGCCACCGATGGCAATGCCGCTGATCGAGCTGGACCAATGCGCAGACAGCCAGGGGGCTGACAACAATCCGCAGGTAGCGGGGCTGAGCAGTGACAATCTGGTTTACGTGATCTACACGTCGGGCTCCACCGGTCAGCCGAAGGGCGTGATGGTGGAGCATCGTACGCTGGCCAATCTGGTTGACTGGCATTGCGATGCGTTCGACGTGAAGGCGGGCAGTCATACGTCCAGCCTCGCTGGCTTCGGCTTCGATGCAATGGCCTGGGAGGTCTGGCCGACCCTGTGCGCTGGCGCAACCCTGCACCTGGCCCCGGTTCAGGACAGCGGGGAGGACATTCAAGCGATGTTGAACTGGTGGCGTGCCCAGCCGCTGGACGTCAGCTTCCTTCCGACTCCAGTGGCTGAGTACGCCTTCAGCCAGGACGAAGAACACCCGACCCTGCGCACTCTGCTGATCGGCGGTGACCGCCTTCGTCAATTCGTTCATAACCGCCGTTATGCCGTGGTCAACAATTATGGTCCGACCGAAACAACGGTAGTCGCCACCTCGGGCCAGGTACTGGCCAATGGCTCGCTGCACATCGGCGGTCCCATCGCCAACACGCGGGTTTACGTGCTCGATGAGCAGTTGCAAGCGATGCCCGTGGGCGTTCCCGGTGAGCTATACATCGGTGGTGCAGGCGTTGCGCGCGGCTACCTGAACCAGCCGCAATTGACCGAAGAGCGGTTTGTCGCCGACCCGTTCAGCAATGTCGAACAAGCGCGTATGTACCGCAGCGGTGATCTGGTGCGCTGGAACGCCAACGGGACCCTGGATTACCTGGGGCGCAACGATGATCAGGTGAAGATTCGTGGCATGCGCATCGAGCTGGGAGAAATCGAGGCGATGCTGGCCAGCCTGGAGGGTGTCAAGGATGCGGTGGTACTGGTTCGCGACTTGCACCTGCTGGCCTGGTTCACTGAAACGTCTGCCGTCGACACCGACGCACTGACCCCCGCAATGCGAGCACGACTGCCGGGTTACATGGTGCCGCGCGCGTTCACGCGTCTGGCCTCACTGCCGTTGACGGCAAACGGCAAGCTTGACCGTCGCGCGCTGCCTGACCCGGACCCGGCGTACCTGCTGGGTCAAGCTTACGAGGCCCCTCAGAGCGAGGTGGAAATCGCCATGGCGGCCATCTGGGCGCAAGTCCTGGGTGTGGAGCGGGTAGGGCGGCACGATAACTTTTTCGAATTGGGCGGTCACTCCTTGCTCGCCGTGAACCTGGTCGAGCAATTGCGCAAGGCGGAGCTGACGGCAGATGTGCATGCGCTGCTCAGCCAGCCGACACTGGCTGCTCTGGCCGCTTGGCAAAACGATGCTCAGGCATTCAAGGCACCGGCAAACCTTATCCCGCCAGGGTGTACCCGGATCACACCGCAAATGTTGAGCCTGGTCTCGCTTGAACAATCGGCCATTGATCGGATTGTCGCCAGCGTGCCGGGCGGCGCTGCCAACGTGCAGGAAATCTACCCGCTGGCACCGTTGCAGGAAGGCATTCTTTATCACCATCTGACCGCCGAGCAGGGCGATCCGTACCTGTTGCAATGGCGTCTGGCGTTCGACACGCCGCAGCGTCTGTGCGCGTGGGCCGATGCGTTGCAGCACGTTATCGACCGGCACGACATTCTGCGCACCTCAGTGGCCTGGGAGGGGCAGGAAAGTCCGCAACAAGTGGTCTGGCGCAACGCTGAACTGACCGTGCAGGCTATCGAGTTCGATGCCGAAGAGACAGAAATGGCGATCATCGACCGCCTGCAAAGGCGCTTTGACGCCCGGCACCATCGACTGGACCTGTCACAGGCACCGTTGATGCGTCTGGTGCATGCCCATGAGCCGGCAAGCGGAGAAACAGTCGCCATTTTGCTGTTTCATCATCTGGTTCTTGATAACACCGCGATGGAAATTGTCAGCCGCGAGATGCAGGCGCTGCTGTTCGGCCAGCGCTCTGACCTCAGGACGCCGGTGCCTTATCGCAACTATGTAGCGCAAGTACGGTTGGCCAGCGATGAGGCCGGTCACAGCGCGTTTTTCAGTGAAATGCTTGGTGATGTCGAAGAGCCGACCTTGCCGTTTGGCATACAGGACGTGCGTGCCGACGGCAGTGGTATCGAGGAGGATCGACGGTCACTTGACCACGCCCTTGCCCTGCGACTGCGCGAACAGGCGCGGCAACTCGGTGTGAGCGCTGCAAGCCTGATGCATCTTGCATGGGCGCGGGTCCTCGGGGTGCTTGCCAACCGTCGGGACGTGGTGTTCGGCACAGTATTGTTGGGGCGCATGAGTGGCGAGGGAGCTGATCAGGCGCTCGGCGTATTCATCAATACCCTGCCACTGCGGGTCGATACGGCGCTGACCACTCGGGCGGCCGTCAAAGCCGTCCATTCGAAGCTGTCTGCACTGATCGCTCATGAACAGGCTTCGCTGGTGCTCGCTCAAGGCTGCAGTGCCGTTGCATCAGGTTCGCCGCTGTTCAGCGCACTGCTCAATTACCGCCACAGTGCTGACGTAAAGCCACAGGACGGTGAAGGTCTCTGGCAAGGCGTGCGGGTGCTCGGCGGCGATGTGCGCAGCAACTACCCATTGACGCTCAGCGTGGACGATCTGGGCGAAGGTTTCGACCTGCATGTGCTGGCGCTGCAAGGCATGGGTGCCGAGCGCATCGCTGGCTGGGTGCTCAACACGCTGGCGCATTTGCTGGAGACGCTGGAAGAGGCGCAGCCACTGAAGCTGGAAAACGTTTCGATTCTCGACGCCGCAGAGCGCAGCCATTTGCTCCTCGATTTCAACGACAGCGATCAGGGCTTTGCGCAGCATTGCACAGTGAATGAGCTGATCGAAGCGCAGGCAGCCAGCCGCCCCGACAGTCCTGCGGTGATTCAGGGCGGCAACGTCCTGACCTACGCAGAGCTGAACGAGCGAGCCAATCGCCTGGCTCACCATCTGATCGGCCTGGGTGTCACAGCAGATGAGCGGGTCGCGTTGTGCCTGCACCGTGGCCCGCAGCGGCTGGTCGCCATGCTGGCGGTACTCAAGGCCGGTGCTGCGTACGTGCCGGTAGATCCGGTCTACCCGGCGGAGCGAATTGCTTACCTGCTGGAGGACAGCGCACCTCGCGTGGTCCTGACCGAAGACTCGACGCGCGATCTGGCGGGCGATGCAACGCAGTTGAACATCGAGCAGATTAACTGGCTTGAGGCGTGCGCCAGCAACCCGTCGGTAGCGGGCTTTGATGAGCATAATCTGGCTTACGTCATCTACACCTCCGGTTCAACCGGCCAGCCCAAAGGCGTTATGGTTGAACATTGCACGCTGGTCAACCTGGTGCACTGGCATTGCCAGGCGTTTGATCTGCAGGCTGGCAGTCATACGGTGAGCGTGGCAGGTTTCGGGTTTGACGCGATGGCCTGGGAAGTGTGGCCCGCATTGTGTGCCGGTGCCGTGCTGCATTTGCCACCGGCACAGGTCGGCAACGAACACGTGGATGAGTTGCTCGACTGGTGGTTGGAGCAGCCACTTCATGTCAGTTTCCTGCCGACTCCGGTGGCTGAACAGGCATTCAGACGCCCTCGTCAGCATCCGACGCTGCGCACGCTGCTGATAGGCGGCGACCGTTTGCGTCAGTTTGACTGCGACCCGGGGTTCACCGTGATCAACAACTATGGCCCGACCGAAACCACCGTGGTGGCCACTTCTGGCGTGGTAAAACCGGGCGGTGCGCTGCACATCGGCGGTCCGATTGCCAATACCCGTGTTTACGTACTGGACGGGCAGTTACAGCCCGTACCGGTGGGTGTGATCGGTGAGCTGTATATCGGCGGAGCAGGTGTAGCACGGGGCTATCTGAACCGGCCGCAGATGACCGAAGAGCGTTTTATTGCCGACCCGTTCAGCGACAAGGCGCAGGCACGTATGTATCGCAGCGGCGACCTGGTGCGCTGGAACGCCGATGGCAGTCTGGATTACCTGGGGCGCAACGATGATCAGGTGAAAATTCGCGGCATGCGTATCGAACTCGGCGAAATCGAGGCGACCCTGGCCAGTCAGGCGCAGGTCCAGGATGCCGTGGTGCTGGTGCGCGGCGAACGTTTGCTGGCCTGGTTTAACGAAAACTCATCCGTCACTCCCGATGTCCTGCGTGAAGCGCTGCGCGCGCGCCTTCCCGCGCACATGGTGCCGCTGGCCTTTACACGCCTGGATACGCTGCCCTTGACCAGTCATGGCAAGCTGGATCGCCGTGCCTTGCCGGACCCTGAACTGGAAGAACTGAGCGGGCAGGCCTACGAGGCACCGCAAGGCGAAACAGAGACCATCATGGCCAGTCTCTGGGCGCAGGTGCTGGGTCTGGAGAAAGTCGGACGGCACGACAACTTCTTTGAACTGGGCGGTCATTCGCTGTTGGCGGTCAGCCTGGTCGAGCGCCTGCGCAATGCGGGCCTCAGCGTCGATGTACGGGTGTTGATCGGCCAGCCGACCGTTGCCGCTCTGGCCGCATCGGTAGGCAAAGGTCGTGAAATTTCTGCGCCTGCCAACCGCGTTCCAGCCGGTTGCACACACATCACGCCGGATCTGCTCAGCCTGACACAGCTCGATCAGACGACCATCGAGCGTATAGTCGCCACGGTGCCTGGCGGCGCGGCCAACGTGCAGGAGATCTACCCGCTGGCACCGTTGCAGGAAGGCATTCTTTATCACCACCTGACCGCCGGGCAGGGCGACCCGTACTTGCTGCAATTGCGCATCAACGTCGACAGCCCGGAGCGCCTGGCGGCGGTGGCCGACGCGCTGCGCAAGGTCATTGCCCGGCATGACAGCCTGCGCACTGCAATCGTCTGGGAAGGACTCGACACGCCGCTACAGGTCGTCTGGCGTCAGGCTGATCTGCTTGTCGAGCGTGTATCGCCAGCGCAAATCGATGCGCCCGCAGGCTCGGCACGCTTGAGCCTGAGCTGCGCGCCGCTGATTCGCCTGGCCTATTGCCCGGACGAGACGGGCTCTGGCCTTTCAGCAACGCTGATGTTCCATCACATCGTGGTGGACGCCACTGCGCTTGAGGTCATGCGTGAGGAAATGCTCGCCCATCTGCGCGGCGAGCCCGGTCCAATGCAGCCCGCCGTGCCTTATCGCAACTATGTGGCGCAGGCGCGTCTGGGCGTCAGCGAAGCGGAGCACGAAGCTTACTTCCGCGAGCAACTGGGCGATATCGACGCGCCGACGCTGCCATTCGATCTGCGCGACGTGCAGGGTGACGGCCGCTCCTTCGAACAAGCGCAGCAGGTGCTGCCTGACGCGCTGTTACAACGTCTGCGCGGTCAGGCGCGGCAACTCGGTGTCAGTGTCGCCAGCCTGCTTCACCTGGCATGGGCGCGCGTTCTGGCTGCGGCCACCGGCACTGACCGGGTGGTATTCGGCACTGTCCTGCTGGGTCGTTTGCAGGGCGGTGCGGGTGCCGACCGCGGCATGGGCATGTTCATCAACACACTGCCGCTGCGAATTGATCTGGGTAACGTCGGTATACGTGAATGTGCACGCGCTACTCACGCCCGGCTTGCGGCGCTGCTGGGTCACGAACATGCGTCTCTGGCTCAGGCCCAGCGCTGGAGCGGGGTGGCCGCGCCCTTGCCGTTGTTCAGTGCGATTCTCAACTATAGACACGCCGCAGGCCAGGCCCGTCAGGATGCGCAGCTCGACGCGTGGCGTGGTCTGGAGATTCTGGCCAGCGAGAAGCACACCAACTATCCGTTGAGCCTCAACGTCGATGACCTGGGCGATAGCCTGCGCCTGAGTGTCACCGTGCCACCTCAGGTGGGTGCGCAACGTATCTGTGGTTATGTGCAACAGGCGTTGACAGGCATCGTTGATGCGCTTGAATGCCAGCCGGATCTGCCTGTGCAGCATCTTTCTGTGCTGAACGCCGACGAGCGCCAGCGCTCGCTGGTCGACTTCAACGCTACGACGGTTCATCACGATCTTCAACAAACCCTGCAAGGTTTGTTCGAGGCGCAGGCAGTGCGCACGCCGCAGGC
Source organism: Pseudomonas sp. RGM 3321 (assembly GCF_022836805.1). Classification (NCBI taxonomy): domain Bacteria; kingdom Pseudomonadati; phylum Pseudomonadota; class Gammaproteobacteria; order Pseudomonadales; family Pseudomonadaceae; genus Pseudomonas; species Pseudomonas sp. RGM 3321. The sequence goes on along the minus strand of NZ_JALHBH010000120.1, from coordinate 245,412 downwards.
TGTTGCCCTGCGCGCCGGGCGTTCGCAACTGACCTATCGACAGCTCAACGAACAGGCCAACTGTCTGGCCCATCACCTGATCGATCTGGGCGTACGGCCCGATGATCGCGTAGCGATCTGTGTCGAGCGCGGCCTGTCGATGGTCGTTGGCCTGTTGGCTATTCTCAAGGCCGGTGGCGCGTATGTGCCGCTTGACCCGGGCTACCCGCGCGAGCGCCTGCAATACATGGTCAAGGACAGTGCGCCGGTGGCTTTGCTGGTGCATGCAGGCACGCGCAATCTGCTCGACGATGAACACACCCTGCGGGTCGACCTGGACAGCTCGACCTGGGACATGCAGCGCGGTGATAACCCGCGTGTCCCCGGCCTGATGCCCAATCATCTGGCGTATGTGATTTACACCTCGGGCTCCACCGGCACGCCCAAAGGGGTGATGGTCGAGCATCGTAACGTCGGCAATCTGGTGCAGTGGAGTTCGCGATTGTGCCCACCCACAGCGGCCAGCGCATTGTTGCAAAAGACGCCGATCAGCTTTGACGCCTCGGTCTGGGAGATTTTCTGGCCGCTGAGCAGCGGCATCCCGCTGGTGCTGGCCCGCCCTGACGGTCAGCGCGATCCTGCGTATCTGGCGCAGTTGATTCAGGAACGTCAGGTCAGCGTGGTGCAGTTTGTTCCGGTGCTGTTGCAGCAGTTTCTCGATCTGCCGCAAAGCAGCCAGTGCGTCAGCCTGACCGACATCGTCTGCGGCGGTGGCGAGCTGACCATCGCCCTGTCCGAGCAGTTACGCAAGCGACTGCCGCAGGCACGCCTGCACAACGTTTATGGCCCGACCGAAACCACGGTGGATTGCAGTGTCTGGACACTGGAACCTGACCAGGCCGTGCCGGAAAGTGCTTTGCCTATCGGTCGCCCGATCAGTAACACGCGATTGTATGTACTGGATGCCTATGACCAGCCCGTGCCCTTGGGTGTTATCGGTCAGTTGCATATCGGTGGTGCAGGGGTAACCCGTGGTTATCTGAACCTGCCGCAAGCTGACGCCGAACGCTTTATCGACAGCCCATTCGTGGCGGGCGACCGGCTGTATCGCAGTGGCGATCTGGTGCGTCAGCGAGCGGATGGCAACCTCGAGTTTCTCGGCCGCAATGACGATCAGGTGAAAATCCACGGGCTGCGTATCGAGCCTGGCGATATTCAAGCCTGCCTGACCCGTCATCCAGGGATTGATCAGGCCGTCGTGCTGGTTCGCGACGAGCAGCCGGGCGGCCAGCGGCTGGTGGCCTATTACACCGGCACGCCACTGGCGGTCGAGACACTGCGTGAGGTGCTGCGTGCGCAGTTGCCGGATTACATGGTGCCAGCACTGTTCGTGCAGCTGGACGCCATGCCGCTGAGCCCCAATGGCAAGCTGGACCGCAAGGCTCTGCCTGCGCCGGGCGGCGATGCGCTACTGACCCGCCCTTATGAAGCACCGCAAGGCGAAACCGAAGCCTTGCTCGCCAGGCTCTGGAGCGAGCTGCTCGGAGTCGGGCAAGTCGGACGACACGACAACTTTTTCGAACTGGGCGGCCACTCGCTGCTGGCGGTGAACCTGACTGCGCGCCTGCGCCAGGAAGGCATCGAGGCCGATGTCCGGGCGCTGTTCGAACAACCTACGCTGGCAGGCTATGCAGCCATCACAGAGAGCATGGAGATAATACTGTGAGCATCAACGAACTATTGGCGGCACTTAAAGCTCACGATATTCACCTGACGGTCAAGGACGGACAACTGGTGGTGCAGGGTAACCGCCGTGCATTGACCGAAAACGGTCTGCTGGAGCACCTGCGTGAGCACAAGCCGGCGCTGATAGAACTCATCGAACAAGGCGACTACCAGAACAGCAAACGCGGCGCACTGACGTTGCCCGCCAATGGCATCCCTCAGGGCTGTGAGCAAATCACTGCGCAGATGCTGACGCTGGTGGAGCTTGATCAGGCAACCATCGACCAACTGCTGGACGCAATACCGGGAGGTGCCGCCAATGTGCAGGACATCTACCCGCTGGCTCCGCTGCAGCAAGGCATTTTGTACCATCACGTTACCGCCACTCAGGGCGACCCGTATGTGATGCAGGTGCAATTCGCCTTTTCTGATCAGGCGCGTCTGAAGGCATTCGCCCAGGCGCTGCAAACCGTCATCAACCGGCATGACATTCTGCGCACCTCAGTGCACTGGAACGGTCTGGAAACCCCGGTGCAAGTGGTCTGGCGTCACGCTGAACTCAAGGTCGATACCTTGCCGACCGCCGCAGGCATGACCATGGTGCTGGGCCAGGCACCGCTGATGCGTCTGGTCTGCCATGAGCCGGCGCAAGGTCAGGGCGTGCAGGCGACGCTGCTGTTCCACCATATCGCCATGGACCACAGTGCGCTTGAAGTGGTGCGTCATGAAATACAGGCGTGCCTGTCGGGGCAGGCCGGGCTGCTGGGTGTACCGGTACCGTTCCGTAACTACGTCGGGCAGGCGTTGCTGGGCGTTAGCGAAGAACAGCATGAAGCGTTCTTCCGCGACATGCTCGGCGACCTCGACGAACCAACCCTGGCGTACAGCCTGCAGGATTTGAGCGGTGACGGCGATGAGCTCGAAGAGCACAGTGTCACGCTTGATCTGCTGCTGTGCCAGCGCTTGCGCGCTCAGGCGCGGACCATGGGAGTAAGCGTCGCCAGCCTGTTTCACCTGGGCTGGGCACGGGTGCTGGCAGGCCTTGCCGGACAATCGCGGGTTGTCTTCGGCACTGTGCTGATGGGGCGCTTGCTGGGTGCCGAGGCCACGGAGCGAGCGCTGGGTATCTTCATCAACACCTTGCCGCTGCGTCTCGATCTGGACGATCAAGGCGTGCAAGCCGCAGTACGGGCAACTCACCAGCGTCTGACCGCACTGATGCGCCATGAACACGCACCACTGGCACTGGCTCAGCGCTGCAGCGGGGTGCAAGCGCCGACGCCGTTGTTCAACGCCTTGCTCAACTATCGCCACAGTTCACCAGCGCAGGCTTCCGGTGAAACATGGCAGGGCATTGAGGTGCTGCATGCTCAGGAGCGCAGCAACTACCCGCTGGTACTGAGCGTCGATGATCTGGGCGAAGCGTTTGGCTTTACTGCACAAACCACCGCAGGTATCAGTGCGCAAAGCATTTGCGCTTACATGCAATGGACCATGGAAAGTGTGCTCGATGCGCTGGAGCAGACGCCGCAGATGCCCGTCGATCAGCTTGATATCGTGCCCGCCAGCGAGCGAGCGCAGCTTCTGCTCGGCTTCAACGACAGACATGCCGACTATGAACGCCGGCTGACGATTCACCAGCGCATCGAACACCTGGCAGAGCAACAGCCTGACGCGATCGCCGCGCAAGTGGGCGAGCAATGCCTCAGTTACAGCGAACTGAACGCGCACGCCAATGCGCTCGCCCAGCACTTGATCGGCATCGGCGTACAGCCCGACGATCGCGTTGCCGTGGTTGCACGACGCAGTCTGGAGACGCTGGTCGGCTTACTGGCCGTGCTCAAGGCCGGGGCGGGCTACGTACCGGTTGACCCGGCGCATCCGGATGAGCGTATCGCTTATTTGCTGACTGACAGCGCACCGGTTGCGGTGTTGACGCAACAGGCGTTTGTGGAACGCCTCAAAGGGGTTTCAGGGTTGCAAGGGCTGGAAGCACCGCTGATCGACCTTGACCTGGCGAACTGGCCGCAACAGCCAGGCAACCCGCACATCGACGGGCTCAATTCGACTCATCTCGCCTACGTGATCTACACCTCGGGCTCGACCGGTCAGCCCAAAGGCGTGATGGTCGAGCACCGGACGCTGAATAATCTAGTCGACTGGCACCGCGCCGCCTTCGATCTGCGCGCGGGCAGTCACACCGCCAGTGTGGCGGGTTTTGGTTTCGACGCCATGGCCTGGGAAGTCTGGCCAGCCTTGTGCGCCGGGGCGACATTGCGCCTGCCGCCTGCCGAGATCGGCAATGAACAGCTCGATGCGCTGCTTGACTGGTGGTTGAACCAACCGTTGCAGGTCGCATTTCTACCCACGCCTGTTGCCGAGTACGCCTTCAGTCGCAACCTGCGTCACCCGACCCTGCGCACGCTGCTGATCGGCGGCGACCGTCTGCGCCAGTTCCATCGCGATCCGGGCTTCGCAGTGATCAACAACTACGGCCCGACCGAGACCACTGTGGTCGCCACCTCAGGCCGCCTGTTCCCCAATGGCAGCCTGGACATCGGCAAGCCCATCGCCAATACCTCGGTTTATTTGCTGGATAACCACCAGCAACTGGTCCCGCTGGGTGTGGCAGGCGAGCTGTACATTGGCGGCGACAGTGTCGCTCGCGGTTACCTGAATCAGCCGCAACTGACTGCTGAGCGCTTTCTGCACGACCCTTTCTCCGGACAACCACAGGCGCGCATGTACCGTACCGGCGACCTGGCGCGCTGGAACGCAGATGGCACGCTGGAGTACCTGGGCCGTAACGACGACCAGGTGAAAATTCGTGGCGTGCGCATTGAACTGGGTGAAATAGAAAGCCAGCTCGGCCAATTGCCAGGCATCGAGGAAGCGCTGGTACTGGCTCGCGAAGATGAGCCGGGGCAACCACGGCTGGTGGGTTACTTCACTGAACGTGCAGACGCTCCCGCCACCACAGTAGAGCAATTGCGTACCGCACTGCTGGCCCGCCTTCCGGGGTATATGGTGCCCGGCGCATTGGTACGGCTTGAAAGCTGGCCACTGACGGCCAACGGCAAGGTCGACCGTCGTGCATTACCGATACCCGACCGAGCCGCGCTGTCGACCGGTGAATACCAGGCACCGCAAGGTGATCTGGAGAACGCACTGGCCCTCATCTGGAGCGAATTGCTGCAGGTCGAGCGGGTAGGGCGTCATGACCGGTTCTTTGATCTGGGTGGCCATTCGCTGTTGGCCATGCGCATGGTTTCTCAGGTGCGCCAGCGTCTGTCACTTGAGCTCGCCCTTGGCGACCTGTTTGCCGATAGCTCGCTGATCGCGGTGGCGCAATGCCTGACGGCTGCCGCGCGCAGCCAGTTGCCTGCCATTGACGTGCAGCCACGCACCGGCCCGGTTCCGCTGTCTTCTGCTCAGCAGCGCATCTGGTTCATGGCGCAAATGGAAGATGCCAACAGCGCCTACAACATCTCATTGGGCCTGAAACTGAGCGGCCCGCTGGACAGCCGTGCCTTGAAGCGTGCGCTTGAGCGCATTGTGGCCCGACACGACAGCCTGCGCAGCCAATTCAGCCAGGAAGACGACAAGGCCTGGGTGCAGGCGGCGTCCGCCACGGTAGTGCCCGATATTGGCTGGCAGGATTTGCGTCGCCAGGACGCGGCGGCCTTACAGGCGGTAGCAAAGGAAGAGGCAGCACAGCCCTTCGATCTGCACCGCGATCTGCCGATTCGCGGTCGCTTGCTGTGCCTGGCTGAAGACCGTCACGTTTTGCTGCTGACCGTACACCACATCGTTGCCGATGGCTGGTCGCTGGGTGTTCTGACCCGTGAACTCACCGCGCTTTATCAGGCGTTCAGTCATGGCCAGGATGATCCGCTGCCTGCGCTGACGCTGCAATATGGCGATTACGCAGTGTGGCAACGTAACTGGCTGGACGCCGAACGGTTGAGCCATCAGGGCGATTACTGGCAGCAGGCACTGGCGGGTGCGCCGGTATTGCTGACCTTGCCCACTGACCGTCCACGGCCTGCGCATCAGGATTATACGGGTGCCAGTGTCACGCTGGATCTCGATCCGCGCCTGAGCAGCGACCTCAGAGCTTTCTGCCAGAAGCAGTCGGTGACACCGTTCATGCTGTTCATGGGTGCCTGGGCCGCATTGCTGGCGCGCTTGTCCGGACAGGAGGAAGTCGTCGTCGGCATGCCGGTTGCCAACCGCCGCCATGCCGAAATCGAAGGCCTGATCGGTCTGTTCGTCAATACCCTGGCCGTGCGTGTCGATACCTCGGGCGAGCCGGATGCTGTGATGCTGCTGGCCCGCATCAAGGCCCGCGTTGTGGCAGCGCAGGACCATCAGGACCTGCCTTTCGAGCAGGTGGTGGAGCGCTTGCGACCGCCTCGCAGTCTTTCGCATAGCCCTTTGTTCCAGGCATCACTGACCTGGGACGGCAGCCAGGGTCTGGATTTGCAACTGGGCGACATGCACCTGGAACCGCTGGAAGAGCAGGCCGCTTTCGCAAAATTCGACCTGGCGCTGAGCGTCGGCGACAGCGCCGATGGTTTCCGCTGCATCGTGGAATATGCGACAGCGCTGTTTGACCGCAGCACCATCGAACGCTATCTGGGTTATCTGGAGGCGATAGTGCGCGGCATGGTCGCCGACAGGCAGACGGTCGTGAACCACATTCCGCTCTTGTCGCGTAGCGAGCGTCGGCAGTTGACCGAAGGTTTCAATGCACCCGCTGCGGTTTACCCGCAGGGGCTGACCCTGCACAGCCAGTTTGAAGCACAAGTGCAGCGCACGCCGGATGCGATTGCCGTGACGTTCGAAGATACATCCTGGAGCTACGCGACACTCAACGCCCAGGCCAATAAAATTGCACATCGCCTGATCGGCATGGGCATCAGTGTGGATGACCGTGTTGCCATCTGCACGCAGCGCAGCCTGCAAATGATCGCGGGCCTGCTGGGCATTCTCAAGGCCGGTGGCGCCTATGTGCCGCTGGACCCGGCTTACCCACTTGAACGTCTGGCCTACACCCTCGGCGACAGCGCGCCAGTGGCGTTGTTGAGTCAGCGGTCAGTGCAGCACGCCTTGCCGGTGTCAGACGTGCCGGTAATCAGTCTCGACGATACCGATTTGCAGGAGGAGTCCGCCTCTAATCCGCAGGTGCCGGTAAAGCCCACAAGCCTGGCTTATATCATCTACACGTCGGGCTCAACCGGTCAGCCCAAGGGTGTGATGATCGAGCACCGCAACGTTGCACGACTGTTTTCGGCAACCGAAGACTGGTTCGGTTTCAACGAACAGGATGTCTGGGCGCTTTTCCACTCGTTCGCCTTCGACTTCTCGGTCTGGGAAATCTGGGGCGCATTGCTGCACGGCGGACGTTTGTTGATCGTGCCGCAACTGGTCAGCCGCTCGCCGGAAGACTTCTACAACCTGCTGTGCAGTGCCGGGGTAACGGTGCTCAACCAGACGCCGAGCGCGTTCCGGCAATTGATTGCTGCCCAGGGCGAGCAGGCGCAGGTGCACTCGCTACGTCGGGTGATTTTCGGAGGTGAAGCACTGGAAACAGCGATGCTCAAGCCGTGGTATGCCCGCAACGTGAACGCCGCAACACAGCTGGTGAACATGTACGGCATCACCGAAACCACGGTGCATGTGACCTATTACCCGTTGCAGCCCGAAGACGCCATGCGTGTCGGTGCCAGTCCTATCGGCAAGCGTATTCCCGATTTGCAGATGTATGTCCTCGACGCCCGCGGCGAGCCGGTGCCGGTAGGTGTGGTCGGCGAACTGTATGTTGGCGGCGCCGGTGTGGCGCGGGGTTATCTGAAACGTGAAGCGCTAACGGCCGAACGTTTCCTCGACAACCCGTTCAGCCATGCACCGGATGCGCGCATGTACCGTACCGGCGACCTTGGACGGTGGATGGCCGACGGTAGCCTGGAATACATGGGCCGTAACGACGAACAGGTCAAGATTCGCGGTTTCCGTATTGAGCTGGGTGAGATCGCGTCTCGCCTGAACGATCATCCGGATGTCATCGACGCTGTGGTAGTGGCACGCGAGGATGTGCCGGGCGACAAACGACTGGTTGGCTATTACACCTGCGGTGAAGATAAAACCGGGCTGGATATCGAGCAGTTGCGTGCATGGCTGTCGGGGCTACTGCCCGAATACATGGTGCCTGCGGCTTTTGTAAGGCTGGCCAGCCTGCCAGTGACGGCGAACGGCAAACTGGACCGCAAAAGTTTGCCGGCACCGGATCGCGACAGTATCGCCAGTCGTGCCTATGAAGCGCCGCAGGGTACGATCGAAATCGCCCTGGCCAGCCTCTGGGCCGAATTGCTGCATGTGGAGCAGGTTGGGCGTCAGGATAACTTCTTTGAACTGGGCGGCCACTCATTGCTCGCCGTGACCCTGATTGCGCGTATGCGTCGTCTGGACATGCGTGCTGACATTCGTGTTCTGTTTGTTCAGCCAACACTGGCAGCGCTGGCTGACGCCGTCGGTCGCGACACTGAAGTCAAAGTGCCGGCCAACCTGATCGATGCGCACTGCCAGCGCATTACACCGGAACTGCTGCCATTGGTAGCGCTGGATCAGCCAGCCATCGACCGTATCGTTGCGAAGGTGCCGGGCGGTGCTGCCAATGTGCAGGATATTTATCCGCTGGGCCCCTTGCAGACAGGCATTCTTTACCACCACCTGACCGCCGGAGACAGCGATCCCTACCTGTTGCAGCCGCAGTTCGCGTTCGCCGATGTATCGCGGCTGGACGCTTTCTGCGATGCATTGCAGCGGGTGATCGAACGCAACGATATGCTGCGCACCGCGTTGTTCTGGGAAGGTTTGCAAACCCCGGTGCAGGTGGTCTGGCGTCAGGCTCCCATGCACGTTCAAGAGACAGCGTTGCACGACCTTTTCAATGCCCCACGCATGGACCTTACTCAGGCTCCGCTGCTGCATCTGGTCTATGCCCATGACCCCGCCAACCACAGGATTGCGGCGGTTCTGCGTTACCACCATGTGATCATGGACCATATTGCCCTTGATGTACTGAGCCATGAATTGCAGGCCGTACTGCTGGGCAACGAAGCTTCGCTCGCAGCGCCCGTGCCGTACCGAAATTACATCGCCCACGTCCTGCAAGGGCCTGGCGACGAGGCTCATGAAGCGTTCTTCCGCGAGCAGTTGGGCGATGTCGATGAGCCGACCCTGCCTTATGGTCTGGCAATGGCATCGGCAGATCAGATTCCTGGCGAGGCCCGACTCACACTGGACATCGACCTGTGCCATCAGGTTCGTGATCAGGCAAGGCAACTGAGTGTCAGCGCCGCTACTTTGATGCACCTGGCCTGGGCTCAGGTCCTGGGGCAGTTGTCCGGGCGCGACAGCGTGGTATTCGGCACCGTACTGCTTGGACGGTTGCGCGGTGGCGAAGGCGGCGAGCGGGCCTTGGGTGTGTTCATCAACACCTTGCCGCTGTGCATGGACCTTGGCGGGCATTGCGCGCGCAGTGCGGTGCTCGACCTGCACGCTCGTCTGGTCGGCATGCTGACCCACGAGCATGCTCAGTTGGCACTGGCCCAGCGATGCAGCGCCTTGCCGGCAGGCGCGCCGCTGTTCAATACGCTTCTCAACTACCGCCACAGCGCTGTGCCTGAGGTCGATGACCACGCAAGCAACGCTGCATGGCAAGGGATTGAGGTCGTGCATGCAGAAGAGCGCAGCAACTACCCGCTGACCCTGTGTATCGATGACTTCGGCGATGCTTTCAGCCTGACTGCCCAGACTGCGCCGGGTATTGATCCGCAACGGATTTGCGCTTATGTGCAACAAGCCCTTGTCCATTTGGTGCAGGCACTGGAGCAGCAATCGGAAACGGCTTTGATCGAATCATCGGTGCTGCCGGAGGCTGAGCACGCGCTGTTGTCGGCCTCGTTCAACAACACCCGTCGTGAATACCCCCGCGAGCAGCTCGTGCATCGCCTGTTTGAGCGCCGTGCTGCGCTGCATCCGCATGCAGTGGCTGCCGTGCATGGCCGCCGTTCGCTGACTTATGGGGAGCTGAACGAACGTGCCAACCACTTGGCCCATTACCTGCTGGGGCAAGGTGTGAAGCCCAATGAGCATGTGGCGATTCTGCTGCCTCGCTCGCTGGAACTGGTGATCAGCCAGTTGGCGATCGGTAAATGTGCAGCGACCTACGTACCACTGGACGTCAACGCGCCTGCCGAGCGGCAGAATTACATGCTCGATGACTGCCTGGCGAAATACGTGTTGACGCAGAGCGCCATGTCGACTGCCTCATCCGTGCGGCGTATCGATCTGGACCGCCTGACTCTCGACGATCAGCCTGCGCATGATCCGGGCCTGCCACAGGCCTCTGACACAGCGGCTTACGTCATGTATACCTCCGGTTCGACGGGTGCGCCAAAAGGCGTACGTGTCGCCCATCGCGGTATCACCCGACTGGTGTTGAACAACGGTTATGCCGATTTCAATGAGCAGGACAGCATCGCTTTTGCCTCCAACCCGGCGTTCGATGCAAGCACCATGGAAGTCTGGGGTGCGTTGCTCAACGGCGGGCAGTTGTTGGTGATCGAGCACACCACGCTGATTGACCCGATGCGTTTCAGCTCGGCCCTGCGTCAGGGCAATGTCAGCGTGCTGTTTTTGACCACCGCGCTGTTCAACCAATACGTGCAACTGATTCCAGAGGCACTTGGGGGCCTGCGCCTGCTGCTTTCAGGCGGAGAGCGCGCAGACCCGGCCAGCTTCCGCAAACTGCTTGCCCAGGCCCCGGGTCTGCACCTGCTGAACGCTTACGGTCCCACCGAGACAACCACCTTCGCCACTGCCTGCCAAGTACGAACGCTGGCCGATGAGGCCGAGTACGTGCCCATCGGCCGACCCATCGGCAACACCAGTGTTTACGTGCTCGACGCTCATCAGCGCCTGACACCGCTGGGAGCTATCGGCGAGCTTTACATCGGTGGCGACGGTGTGGCGCTGGGGTATCTGAACCGCCAGGATCTGACTGACGAGAAGTTTATTGCCGACCCGTTCAGCGATCAGCCTGGTGCCATGCTGTACCGCACCGGCGATCTGGGTCGCTGGCTGGATGACGGCCAACTGGAATGCCTGGGACGCAACGACGATCAAGTGAAAATCCGTGGCTTCCGTATTGAGCTGGGCGAAATTGTCAATTGTCTGCACCAGTTGCCGGGGGTCAGAGATGCCGTTGTTCTGGCTCGTGAGGACGAGCCGGGCAATGTACGTCTGGTTGCCTATTTCACCAGCCAACAGGGGGCCGATGCCCCTGGGCCGGAGCAAATGCGTGCTCATCTGCAGGCCAGCCTGCCTGAATACATGGTTCCGGGAGCCTATATAGAGCTGACCGCGCTGCCGCTGACTGCCAACGGCAAGCTCGACAGCCGTGCACTGCCCAAACCGGATCACTCTGCGCTGCTGGGGCTGGCATACGAGCCACCGCAGGGTGAGATTGAAGTGGCTCTGGCGCAGATCTGGGCTGAAGTTCTACAGATTGAACAGGTAGGCCGCCACGATCACTTTTTCGATCTGGGCGGGCATTCCTTGCTGGCCATGCGCATGGTGTCGCAGGTGCGTCAACAGATGGGCATGGAGTTGCCACTGGGCGAACTCTTCGCGCTGGGCGAGCTGGCCGCCGTCGCCAGTGCGCTGGCCGGTGCCGGGCGCAGTGAACTGTCGTTGATCCTGCCTGCACCGCGTGATCAGTCGTTACCGCTGTCGTTCGCCCAGCAGCGCTTGTGGTTCCTGGCGCAGATGGAGGGTGGCAATGAGGCGTACAACATCCCGCTGGCCCTGCGCATACGGGGCTTGCTGGATGTTGCTGCGCTGACCGCTGCGGTATCGCGGATTGTCGAGCGCCACGAAACCCTGCGCAGCCGGTTCATCGCCTGCGAAGAGGGCGCAGAGGTGGTGTTTACTGCGCCTGCGGCCATGCCGGTCCTGCATGTTGAAGATCTGCGTCAAACGCCGGAAACACTGGCCGAACGTGTTGCTGTAGAGGCCACCTCAGCGTTCGATCTGACGCATGGGCCGCTGATTCGTAGCTGCCTGATACAGGTGGAAGACGAACAGCATGTATTGTTGCTGACGGTGCACCACATCGTCGCCGACGGTTGGTCGCTGGGCGTGCTGACTCGCGAACTGCTCGCGTTGTATCCGGCATTGCATCAAGGCAAGGACGACCCCCTGCCAGCTTTGGCTATTCAATACGCCGACTATGCGGTATGGCAGCAGGGCTGGATGAGCGGCGAGCGCCTGCAACATCAGGCAGCCTATTGGCGACAAACGCTGGAAGGCGCACCGACGCTACTGACGCTGCCTGCCGACCGGCCCCGCCCGGCGCAGCAGGACTTCGCCGGCGCCAGCCTGAACGTGCGGCTGGAGGGGCCACTGACGGCAGGCTTGCGAGCGCTGGCGCAAAGGCAAGGCGTCACGCTGTACATGACCTTGCTGACCGCATGGGGCGCATTGCTGGCGCGTCTTTCCGGTCAGGCCGAAGTGGTGGTCGGCAGCCCGATTGCAGGACGCGGTCGTGCGGAGCTGGAAGGGCTGATCGGGCTGTTCGTCAACACCCTGGCCGTACGCATCGATACAGCCTCGGCGCTGACCGGTAATGCATTGCTGGCAAAGGTCAGGGAGCGGGTACTGGAGGCTCAGGATCATCAGGACCTGCCATTCGAGCAAGTGGTGGAAATTGTCCGACCGACCCGCAGCCTGGCTCACTCCCCGTTGTTCCAGACCACGCTCAACTGGCTGGCCGGTGAAACCTCATTACCGGACATGGACGGCCTGTCGCTGAGCGTGGTCGAGCAGGGGAGTCAGGTCTGCAAGTTTGATCTGTCGTTGAACCTCGGTGAGCAGGGTGACGCGCTGTTTGGCACGCTTGAATACGCAACGGCGCTGTTCGATGAACCCACGGTGCAGCGCTATTACGGTTATTTCGAACAGGTGCTGCGCGCGCTGGTGAATAACGAAAACGCGGTGCTGGGTGATATCCCGCTGGTGGGTCCCCAGGAACGTGAGTATCTGCTTGAAAGCCTCAATGCCAGCGCGGTGAGTTTCCCGCAAGGCCAGGCCGTTCATGGCCTGATCGAAGCTCAGGCCGCACGTCTGCCTGAAGCAGTCGCTGCCCGGGTTGGCGAACAGTCACTGAGCTACGCAGAGTTGAACCGCCAGGCCAACAGCCTTGCCCACTATCTGATCAGCCTTGGCGTGCGCCCGGATGATCGGGTGGCGGTGGTTGCGCGCCGCGGGCTGGACACGCTGGTGAGCCTGCTGGCAGTGCTCAAGGCCGGTGCCTGCTATGTGCCGGTGGATCCGGCGCATCCCGATGAGCGCCTTGGCTACCTGCTGACCGACAGCGCACCGGTGGTGATACTTGCTCAACAGACCTTCATCGCGCGTCTGCCAGCGTTGGCGGTGCCGGTGATTGCGCTTGATCGACCCGAGTGGTCGGCGCAGGCGGATAATCCGCTGGTGGCGGGGCTGACGTCCCGCGAACTGGCTTATGTCATCTACACCTCGGGCTCGACCGGGCAACCGAAAGGCGTGATGGTCGAGCATGGCACCCTGGCCAACCTGGTGCATTGGCATTGCCAGGCATTCGATCTGCACGCAGGCAGCCACACTGCCAGCGTTGCCGGTTTCGGCTTTGACGCAATGGCCTGGGAAATCTGGCCGGCATTGTGTGCCGGTGCAACGTTGCACCTTCCGCCTGCAAATATCGGTAACGAGCAGCTCGACGCGCTGCTTGACTGGTGGCTGGCCCAACCGCTGCAAGTGGCGTTTCTGCCGACCCCGGTGGCCGAATATGCATTCAGTCGCGAACTGCATCATCCGACCCTGCGCACGCTGTTGATCGGCGGCGACCGTCTGCGTCAGTTCCACCGTGATCCGGGCTTTGCCGTCATCAATAACTACGGTCCGACCGAGGCTACGGTGGTAGCCACCTCGGGTCGCCTGCTGCCGGATGGCCGCCTGGATATCGGCACACCGATCGCCAATACCCGCGTGTACCTGCTCGACGACCAGCAGCAACTGGTGCCATTGGGCGTTGCCGGCGAGTTGTACATAGGCGGCGAAGGCGTGGCGCGTGGTTATCTGAACCAGCCGCAACTGACTGCCGAGCGCTTCCTGAGCGACCCGTTCAGTGGGCAGCCGCAAGCGCGCATGTACCGCACTGGCGATCTGGCGCGCTGGAATGCCGATGGCACGCTGGATTATCTGGGCCGTAACGATGATCAGGTGAAGATTCGTGGCGTGCGTATCGAGCTGGGCGAAATCGAGGCGCAGTTGGCGGCCTTGCCGGGTATCGAAGAATCGCTGGTTCTGGCCCGCGAAGACGAGCCTGGGCAACCACGTCTGGTGGCGTACTTCATCGAACACGCCGCTGCCTCCGCCATTGAGGTCGCCGGACTGCGTGCCGAGATGCTGGCCCGTCTGCCAGGCTATATGGTGCCGAGCGCCTTTGTGCGCCTTGATGCCTGGCCGTTGACCGCCAATGGCAAGGTGGATCGCCGAGCCTTGCCCGTGCCGGACCGCGACGCTCTGCCGGGGCGTGAATACGAGCCGCCGCAAGGTGAACTGGAAATAGCCGTTGCCGAGATCTGGAGCGATTTGCTGTAGGTCGAGCAGGTAGGGCGCAACGATCACTTCTTCGAACTAGGCGGCCATTCGCTACTCGCTGTCACCCTGATCGCTCGCATGCGTCGTCGCGGCATGGACGCAGATATTCGCGTGTTGTTTGCCCAGCCAACCCTGGCGGCCCTGGCTCGCGCCATCGGTAACGGCAGTCAGGTGAAGGTTCCGGCCAATCTGATCGGTACGGATTGCACGTCGATCACCCCGGACCTGTTGCCCTTGATGAAGCTGGATCAGGCAGGCATTGATCGCGTCGTTGCCAGCGTTACCGGTGGTGCACCCAATGTTCAGGACATTTACCCGCTGGGGCCTTTGCAGGCAGGTATTTTCTATCATTACCTGTCAGCCGGTGAGGATGACCCTTATCGCCTGCAAGCGCGCTTTGCGTTTGCCGACCGCTCACGGCTGGATGCATTTTGCCAGGCGCTGCAGCAGGTCATCGCGCGTAACGACGTGCTGCGTACTTCGCTGTGCTGGGAAGGCCTGGAAACACCTGTGCAAGTGGTATGGCGTCATGCCGACCTGCCGGTGATCGAATTGCCGCTGGCGGCACTGTCCGCTCCCGAACCGCTGGACCTTGTCCGTGCACCGCTGCTGCGTCTGGTGCACGCCGACGACCCGGACAACCAGCGTATCGTCGCGGTATTGCTGTTCCATCACCTGATCATGGACCACGTAGCCCTCGACCTGCTGAGCCGGGAATTGCAGGCAGTACTGCTGGATCAGCAGGCGCAACTGCCCGCGCCAGTGCCTTACCGCAATTACATCGCGCAGACCTTGCTGTGGGCGGGTGAGCAAGCGCATGAAACGTTCTTCCGCGAGCAATTGGGTGACCTGGACGAACCCACCCTGGCGTATGGCCAGACTTCGCTGCCGGGGCCGGATGTTCCGAGTGTCGCCAGGCTGCGCCTGGATGCGGCGCTGAGCCAGCGGCTGCGCGATCAAGTACGGCAACTGGGAGTCAGCCCTGCCAGCCTGATGCATCTGGCCTGGGCTCAGGTATTGGGCCGGTTGTGCGGACGTGACAAAGTGGTGTTCGGCACCGTACTGCTCGGTCGCCTGAACGGCACCGAGGGGGCAGAGCGCACGCTCGGGGTGTTCATCAACACCTTGCCGCTGCGGATTGACCTCTCCGGTCAGACTGCACGCGACGCGGTTTTGCAGACCCACCTGAGTCTGACCGGATTGCTTGCCCATGAGCATGCCTCGCTGGCAATTGCCCAGCGTTGCAGCGCCTTGCCTGCGGGCGCGCCGTTGTTCAGCGCGTTGTTGAACTACCGCCACAGCACTGCGCCCGGAGAGCACGACGAGGCTGCCGAAAAAGCCTGGCATGGGATCGAACTGTTACAGGCTGGTGAGCGCAGCAGCTACCCGTTGACGCTCAGCGTCGATGACCTGGGCGAGGCGTTCGACCTGTCGGCGCTGACCACGACGGGCATCGATGCCCGGCGCGTCTGCGCGTACCTTTCCTGCGCCGTAGAGAACCTGGTCATTGCCCTTGAGCAAAAACTTACCGCGCCGGTTCAGTCGCTGAACATTCTGCCGGGCGCTGAACGAAACGAACTGTTCGATGGCTTCAATGCCCAAGCGCTCAGCCCAGAGAACCCGCTGACCATTCATCAACGTATTGAGCAACAGGCGCTTGATCAGCCGAACGCTGTGGCTGCTCAGGCAGGTGACCAGCGCTTGAGCTATGCAGAGCTCAATGGTCGTGCCAACACACTGGCCCATCACCTTATCGGCTTGGGCGTACGCCCGGATGACCGTGTGGCGGTAGTGGCGCGGCGCGGGCTTGAAACACTCACCGGCTTGCTGGCGGTATTGAAAGCCGGGGCGAGCTATGTGCCGGTCGATCCGGCACATCCGGACGAGCGAATCGGCTACCTGCTCGAAGACAGCGCGCCTGTGGTGGTGCTGGCTCAGTCCGGCCTGCTGGCGCGTCTGCCCAGTCTGGCTGTACCGGTGGTTGTTCTAGATCGCCCGGACAGGTCGCAACGCACCGACAACCCGCATGTTCCGGATATGACCACGCGTCACCTGGCTTACGTGATTTACACCTCGGGGTCCACCGGGCTGCCCAAAGGTGTGATGGTCGAGCATCGAACGCTGAACAATCTGGTGGACTGGCACTGTCAGGCATTCGATCTGCGTGCGGGCAGTCATACCGCCAGCGTGGCCGGGTTTGGTTTCGACGCCATGGCCTGGGAAGTATGGCCTGCGTTGTGTGCCGGTGCAGTGTTGCATCTGCCGCCTGCGGAGATTGGCAACGAACAGCTTGATGTGTTGCTCGACTGGTGGCTGGCGCGGCCTCTGCAAGTCGCGTTTCTGCCGACACCGGTAGCCGAATATGCGTTCAGCCGCGAGCTGCGTCACCCGACCCTTAAAACCTTGTTGATTGGTGGCGACCGTTTGCGTCACTTCAATCGGAACCCTGGTTTCGCGGTGGTCAACAACTACGGCCCGACTGAAACTACGGTGGTTGCCAGCTCCGGCCTGATGGAGCCGGGCAAGGTCTTGCACATCGGCAAGCCTGTTTCTCATGCGCGGCTTTATGTATTGGATTCGCAGGGCGAGCCAGTGCCGCTCGGGGTGCCCGGCGAGTTGTATATCGGCGGCAAAGGCGTAGCACGTGGCTATCTGAACCGCCCGGACCTGACCGCCGAGCGCTTCCTTGATGATCCTTTCAGCGACAGCAGCGAGGCCAGAATGTACCGCTCCGGCGACCTGGTGCGCTGGCTGGCTGACGGGACCCTTGAATACCTGGGCCGCAACGACGATCAGGTCAAAATCCGTGGGGTGCGCATCGAGCTGGGCGAGATCGAACAGCACCTTGCGCAATGCCCGGGCGTTGGCGAAGCCGTTGTGACTACGCAACATCTGGAAAGTGGCTCGTTGCGCCTGGTGGGCTACTTCACTCGTCGCGACGCTGCGCTCGACAGTGCTGCATTGAGAGCGCACCTGTTAGGGCAATTGCCGGAATACATGGTGCCTGCGGTCTTTGTCGGTCTGGATGCACTGCCGTTGACCCAGAATGGCAAGGTCGACCGCAAGGCCTTGCCAGCCCCGGACATGGCCGTGCTGGCGAACCTTGCTTATCAAGCGCCGACCACGGCATTGGAGGAGCGCCTGGCGCTGCTGTGGGCCGACGTTCTGGAAGTGGGCCGGATCGGCAGACACGACAGTTTCTTTGAGCTGGGTGGCCATTCGCTGTCGGCGATCCGTCTGGTCAGCCTGCTACAAAAAGCAGGCTTGTCACTGTCCCTGGCCGAGTTGTTCCAGCATCCGAGCATCGCAGCGCTGGCCGGATTGCTCGACCAGCGTCCAGCACCCTCGGTCGAAGCTCAGGAGGTCGTCACGGTACGGGCAGGTGGCAGCGAACCGCCTCTGTTCCTGATTCATGACTTCACCGGTCTGGACGCTTACTTTCCGGTCCTCGGACAACACCTGCAGGGCGACTTCCCGATCTATGGCTTGCCGGGGGTTGGCCTGGGCCAGCAGCAATTGCGCACCATGGAATGCCTGGCAGCGCGGCTGGTGGAACGTATTCGGCAGGTCCAGCCACGCGGTCCTTACCGGCTGGCAGGCTGGTCGTTTGGCGGGGTTCTGGCCTATGAAGTGGCAACTCAACTGCTCGGTATGGACGAGCCCGTTGCATTCCTTGGCCTGATCGACAGCTACGTGCCGCGCCTGACTGATCAGGGCAAGGCGCGTTGGCAAGGACCTGACCTGCTTGAGCGGCAATTGCTGTCGCACTGCATCGCGCACTGGAAAACTCAGGGCGGGGCGGGTGCTGCTGCATTGGCGCGCCTGACCTCGTTGAGTGGACAGGCGACCCTGCCGGACTTTGAAACCCTAGTGAAACTTTGCCGCGACGAGGAGCTGCTGTACGAGGAACTGGCGCAGGCCAGCGATCAACAATTGCATCACTACCTGGACCGGGAAGTGGCGCACGGTCACGCCCTGGCGCATTACCAGCTGGAACCGCTCGGTTTGCCAATCCACCTGTTCTGCGCAGAGCAGCGTCCAATGGCACCGACAGGCACCAGTCCTACACTGGGCTGGGGCGAAGTCCTGCCAAAAGGCCAGTTGCGTTGTGTCAGCGTGCCTGGGGATCACATGACAATGATGCAGGCGCCTCACGTGGACACACTCGGTCGGAGTATCAGTGCGGCGTTGCATGGAGTACCCGATACACCGCCGTCGACACAGGCTTATCAATCGCTGCTGGCCATCCAGAGCGGGCGGGATGGGCATGCGCCAATGTTCTGCGTGCCGGGTGCCGGTGACAGCGTCACCAGTTTCATCGGGCTGGCCGAAGCGCTGGGGCCGGACAGGCCTATCTACGGCCTGCAGCCGCGCGGTCTTGATGGTCGCAGTGCTCCGCACAGCAGGGTGGAAGCGGCAGCGCAGAGCCATGTGCAAGCTATCGAAGCAATGTATCCATACGGCCCATTGCATCTGGTCGGGCATTCCTTTGGTGGCTGGGCGGCGCATGCCATGGCCGTCAAGCTTCAGGCCCGTGGTCGTGAGGTTGTCTCACTCACCCTGATCGACAGCGAAGCGCCTGGTGGTGACGGCCTGCGTTGCAAGCCCTATACCGCCACGGCAGTGTTGGAGAGGCTGATCGAAGCGTTGCAGTTGTCCGCTGGCAGAAGCCTGGAAATCGACCCTCAAGTGTTCGCCGACAGCGATGGAGACACTCAACTGCACCTGCTGCAACAGGCCATGGTGCGCGTCGGGTTGTTGCCACCGCGCCTGGCAGCACAGGCACTGCGAGGAATTGTTCGTACGTTTGCCCGCGCCATAAGGATTGTCTATCGGCCAGAGCCCGGAGGCTACAGTGGCAGGGCCAGCCTGGTACTGGTGGATGATCCGCAGCTGGATGCTCTGGACAATCAACTTGAGCAGGCGTCATCTGCAACAGGGTGGCAACACCTGATGCCGCAGCTGACGCTATGGCAGGGACCGGGTAATCACTTCAGCGTCCTCAAGGCACCAGACGTATACAGTCTGGCGGCCTGGTGGTACGACGGATTGGCAATTGGCGTGGGAGAAACGCAATGAACCGTTTGACAGGGCGCAAGCGTCCGGCAGGCGACAAGCCAGGCCAGCGTTACCGGCAATAAGACGCATGGGCGGGGTGATCGATATCACCCCTTCCTATGGCATTGGCTACCTATTCTGTCTGTTACTCAAACAGTCCTCTTGAACGGCGTTCAACAGGCTGAACAAGCGCTTTCCGATGAGCCATACATCCAGCGCATCAGCGAGTGCCGACCGCTGATGCCCAGTTTGATGGCGGCGCGGCGCTGGTAACTGCCTACCGTATTGACCTTGAGCGCAAGCCGTTCGGCCTGCTCGATTGCGGTATGACCGGCGAGCAGACCTATGCACACCTGCATTTCCCGCTCGGACAATGTCATACCTGTTTCGCGCAAACGGTCATGAAAGCGCTCTTCGACGCTTTCGGTTTTTTTCGGTTTGACAGTGATCATTGTCATTTGCAAGGCATTGACATGCCTTTCGAGTATCGAGAACAAAAGCGGTGAGATAGTGCTTAGCTGACGACGTTCATTGTCCGAAAACTCATGCGCTGGCAGCGCCCTGAAGACGGTTATCTTGCAGCTGAAGTTTTCCGAGGCCTGCGCAGGATAAAGATGGATCGAGTCGCTGAGCAGCAAGGTGCCGCGTGAGGACGTCACCGTTTCGTTGAAGACTGTGGGTGCCGACGCGGGCAGCGTTTGCCAGGGCTGTGGCAGTGAGGAAAAGTGGGTGGCATCCACGGCAAGCTGAGTATCAATAAGCTTGTGGAACATGCTGGAAAAATGGCCGCTGCCGATGCTGGCTATGGCCCTGCCTATGTGGGGTAGTAATGTGTGTGGCATTGAGTCATCCATGATTTCAGAAATGCTGACACTAGCTTAGACGTCAAACGCAAACAGCGGTCACATCAACTTGGCCGTGAGTGATGTGCCCGCTAGATGCCTGCGTTAGATGCCTTTTAAAACACGGCTAGTTGAAGTGAGCAAAGAATAACGCTCTGATGTTACATAAATACTGGATCATCACAAACAGTGATTATCATTGGCTGCTTGGAAGGCAGGGCAGGGGCTATATCGTGGCGGGGCGACATCCTGTCACCTGACGCAGTTGCTCGGCAAACGTCTATTTGCCGAGCATGATGCGGGTTACAAGGCGTGTCAGCCGTCCATAAGGTGCCGAGACCTTGTCAGACATGTTGAAGCGGCTCAACTTGAGAACACCGCGAGCATGGGACAGACGAACGAAGCCCTCATAGCCGTGATAGGCCCCGGTCCCACTCTGCCCGACGCCGCCAAACGGCAGATCATCCTGAGTGGCGTGCAGCATGGTGCCATTGATGGTCACACCGCCGGATTGCGTCCGGTTCAGCACCTGGTCCACGGACGTCTGGTCGTTGGAAAAACAGTAAAGGGCCAGAGGCGCGGGGCGATCATTGATAAAGCTTATGGCTTCATCCAGGGAGTCATATGCAAGTATCGGCAGCAGCGGACCAAAAATCTCTTCCTGCATCAGGTCGGCGTCAAGCGGTACATCCGTGAGCACCATGGGCGCAATTTTACGTTCGTGGGTCGACACCGGCGCACCGTGTTGCCATGCCTTCGCCCCTTTTGAGATGGCCTGGTTGGCCATGCTCACGAGCCGGTCGTGGTGGCGCTGGGAGATGATCGAGGTGTAGTCCGGATTACCTTCGAGTGTCGGGTAAAGTTTTTTCGCAGCCGCCAGCCACTCGCCGGCAAAACTGATTACATGTTCGCGCGGGACCATTACGTAGTCGGGTGCCACGCAGGTCTGCCCGGCGTTGAACAGTTTGCCGATAGCAAGCATCCGTGCCGCTTTTTTAATCGAATAGTCGTCGCAGATCACTACCGGCGATTTGCCGCCCAGCTCCAGTGTCACCGGCGTCAGGTTACGCGCTGCCGCCGCCATGACATGGCGACCTACGTGGGTCGACCCGGTGAATACCAGGTGGTCAAAGGGCAACTCACTGAACCGGCTTGCCAGCAGTGCATCTCCCGTGACCACTGTGACCTGCTCGGCAGAGAACGTTTCACCCAGCAATTGCTGGAGCAGCTCAGAGGTTCTGGGGGTCAATTCCGAAGGTTTGATCATCACCCGGTTGCCCGCTGCCAGTGCCTCTATCAAGGGCACCAGTGTCAGCGTCAGCGGATAATTCCAGGGCGCGAGAATACCGACTACGCCCAGCGGCTGATAAATGACCCTGGCAGTGGCAGGCTTGAAAACAATACCCACCTTGCGTCTGGAGGGGCGCATCCACGCCTTGAGATGCGAGCGAATGTGCTTGATGCCGTTGATGACAGGCATCAGCTCGCCGAGCCTGGTTTCAGCGAACGAGCGGTTGCCGAAGTCTGCGCTGACCGCTTCAAGCAACCTGTCCTGATTGTCGCTGACCACTCGCAGAATGGCGTTGAGGTCGGCGACTCGTTGAGCGTAGGAGGGCACCCCTTGCGCGCGAACTGCAGCTTTCTGCGCCTCGAACAGCTCGGTTAGCCCCGGAGCGGGAGACGGCGTAGTGGGCGTGATCCTTGCGGGCTGATTCATGAAGCTGCTCCTGTGGCTGCGTGTTTTTATAAGATAGATGCAGTGTTGCGATTACGTTCTGGCTCACGTAACCGTATAGAACCATCGCCAACCGATGAAGGGGCGATCCGGCCGGTTCAAGTGGCCGAAACGGTCAACCTGTTCTCGCGTATTCATTTGTCAGGTGCAGGTTCGGGATCAAGGCGATCCAGATGGCTGACGATCATTGCCGCTACCATGGCACAGGTCTTTGCCGGGTCGAGAGGCTCATCGAACAGCAATTCGATGGTGGCGTGAATCATCTCGACCGCCACACGGGCAACCATAGCTATCTGCTTGGGATCAGCCTTGGGAATAGCGCTGGCAATGATCGCGGCCTGGGCCTTGGACACCCTGCGGTGAGAGTCGAGCCGCACATGCTCCAGTGCAGGAACTGCCCTTAACGCTTTCAGCGTCCACATGCCGCCCAGCGTGGCGTCGGTAACCCGGTAAGTATCCAGAATCAGTTCGGCAAGCGCCTGCTCCAGTGCCTGCGGCGTACCTGCGATCATCTCGGGAGTGATCCAGTGATCAATCCGCTCGTTCTGCTTCTCCAGCAGACGCTCACCAAGAACCGTCAACAGCGCGTATTTATTGGGGAAATAGCGGTACAGCGCCGGCGGTGTAAGGCCTGCCCGTTCACACACGAGATTGGTCGACAAGCGCTCTATGCCGACCTCGCACAAGGTGTTTGCCGTGGCGACCAGAATGCGTTCGTAGGTTTCAGTGGCGCGTTGCTGCGCAGGCAGCTTCTTGCGCTCGACGGTTTTGCCTGCGACCTGCGCAGGAGAGGGTTCAGTTTTCAGCCTGGCCATAAGTACCTGTCAAAAAGAGTGGGGCGCCAGCAGGGCGGTCGAAAAAAATAGTTGTTTCACGATAAAATGATAGCTATAACTATCGTGTAGCGATGACTATCATAACTGAAGCGTCGTTAGTGTGATGATTTGTTAAAACAAAAAATAAAAAAAGGTGACGCTATGAACGCACGGCAATGTCTTTTCCTCTCTTCTCTTCTGATGTGCTCCACCGGTATTCACGCTGCTGCGGGTCCGCTGGAGGCAAAGGGCCTTTGGTTGACGGCGGAAAAAGACGCCGTGGTCAAGCTTGATGACTGCGCAGACAAGGCAGGCGCCATCTGCGGGCAGGTTGTCTGGGTCAAGGATGTTGCCTCGACGTCGAGTGACTGCGGTGTACAGATTCTACAACTGACCCGCTATGACCAGGATGCCTGGCGCGATGGCTGGGTATATGACCCCCGTGATCAGAAAAAATATAAGGGCGCCGTCCGGGTCAAGGACGGACGCCTGAATGTAAGGGCTTTTGTCGGCACCGAAATTCTCGGCAAGACAGAGCAATTCGAGCGTATCGCAACACTGCCTCCTGCCCCGGTTTGCAAATTGTAAATCCGGCCCTTCAGCGTGGGAGAGAATCATGCGCACTTATACAACTCGCTATGTAATGGCTGCAGCATTGTGCTCCGCAGTAGGCAGCACCCTGGCTATCGCCGATGAAATGTCGAGCTACGCGGTGGATATCACCGCCAAGGCCAGCTCGGACATTCGCACCCGCGGCATTTCCGACTCCCTGAATCGCCCAGGGGCCAAAGTAACCTTTCAGGTTGCTCATGAAACAGGCCTGGTAGCGCTTGCCGAATTTTCTACAGTCAGCAAGAAGCAGTTCCTCGACGGTAATGGTCTGGGAGTGCTGCTCGCAGGGGGTTATCGCTTTGGCGATCCCGATGCCTGGCACTATGGTATAGGGCTGGCGGCGGAGATGTTTCCGGGGGCTCGGTTCAAAGCGCCCAATCGCTTCGACTTCGAGACCTTCACGCCGGGCGATGAGCATACGACCAATTACAACAGTCAGTTTGCCGTGCTGGAAATCGGTTATGGCGCACTTGAAGGCCGAATTGCCCGGGTGCTGTCAAAGAACTACCGGGGCGCCAACAGCGGTGGCGTGTGCGGGGCGCAATTGCAGTTCCGTGAAGACCCGACCAAAGGCCTGGAATGCTATGCCAAGGGTGACCAGAACTCCCGAGGCAGCATGTTGTATGACCTGGATTATAAGTACGCGCTGGGCATCAATACCCACCTCAAACTGCACGCCGGTTATCAGCAGATCGCCAACTTTTCGGAAGCGAACTTCGCTGACTACGGCGTAGGTCTGGTCCATCACTGGTGGGGCTTTGACTGGGGACTCGACTGGGTGACAACCAAGACCCGGGCGCGTGAGCTGTATATGGCCGAAGACGACGGACATGTGCGAACCACGGATGGCAATCGCTGGGTGGCGTCGATTTCCCGCACATTCTGAGTAGACCTTTATGACTTCGCTTTTCATTTCCCGGACGCCTGAGGCGGTTACCGGCCTGGAGCAACTCGTCCTCGCGATTGACCTGGGAACGTCCGGCTGCAAGTGCGCACTGGTCTCCATTGAGGGAGACATCCGTGCCTGGGCGTTTCACGGTGTGCCGTTGCATGTCAGTGGCCTGAGTGCAGAGCAGGAGCCGGAGGACTGGTGGAATGCTTTCATGCTTGGCGCCAACGAGCTGCTGGGAGCCGACCCGCTCAGGCGTCGTCAGGTCGTGGCCATCTGTTGCTCCACGCAAAGCGAAGGCACGGTCTGTGTCGACCGCAATGGGGCCGCGATTGGCCGGGCACTGCTGTGGCTGGACAAGCGCGGCGCCGACTCCATCAAACAGCGAATGGGCGGAGGCTGGTGCAATCTTGGCGGCTACGGGCCACTCAAGCTCTGGCGTTCGTTGCGACTGACAGGCGGGGTGGCGTCTCTGTCCGGGATGGACTCGGCCGGGCACATGGCCTACATCCTTGATCATGACCCTGCACGGTATGAAAAGACCCACAAGTTTCTGAATGTGCTCGACTACATGAACATGCGGTTGTCGGGTCGTTACTGTGCGACAGGCGACTCGATGCTGACCGCCTGGATTACCGACAATCGGGACCCTCATCGCATTCGCTACGATGACGGGCTGATAAAGGCGCTGGGCATCGACGCCGGCAGACTGCCCGAGCTGGTGGGCTCGACCGAAGTCATCGGCACATTGAAACCCGAGCTGGCAGATGTATTGGGGCTACCTCGATCCACGCCCGTGGTTGCAGGTGCCGTAGACACTTCGGCAGTGGCTGTTGGTGCCACGGTGCGGGACTTTGCTCCGCACCTTTACCTGGGCACCTCGTCCTGGGTCGGCGCGCACGTACCGTTCAAGAAATCCAGTGTCCGCCACCATATTGCTGCGGTTCCCAGTGCGGTCAAGGGCCGTTATCTGGCAATGGCCATGCAATCGGCTGCAGGTGCCAACCTGTCGTTTCTGCGTGACAAAGTGCTTTACCACCCGGACGAGCTGTTGAGCGATGAGCAACAGCCGGATGTATATGCCTTGCTTGACCGTATCGCAGCGCGCGTGCCGCCGGGTTCGCGCGGGCTGATCTACACGCCATGGCTGTGTGGCGAACGCTCCCCGGTTGGTGATCCGAGCCTGCGTGCCGGCTTGATCAACCTGAAACTCGAACATTCCAGGGAAGACATTATCCGGGCCTTCATGGAAGGCGTTGCCCATAACACACGCTGGATGCTGGCGCCGTTCTCGCGGTTTATCGGCCAGTCGAGCGGAGTCATCGTCGCCACCGGAGGCGGAGCGCAATCGGATGTGTGGTGCCAGATCATGGCCGATGTCTGCGGGCGTGTCATTCAGCAACCGCACAACCCCATTCAGACCAACGCCCGCGGCGCGGCATTCATCGCTGCGGTAGCGCTCGGGAAGTTGCAGTTCAACGATCTTCCGACACTGCAAAGGCCGCATCGACTGTACGAGCCATCCCGGTCAACCCGAAACCTGTATGACGACCGCTTCGCCACGTTCAAGGAAGTCCGCAAACGCCTGGCACCGCTGTATCGCAGGTTGAACCAACCCCAGGAGACGACACCATGAACAACGTCCAACAACAGATCGTCGACCTGTCGCGGCATCTCTCACGCCGCGGCTTCTTCGCCGCCACCGGCGGCAACCTTGCGCTGCGTATCGACGCGCTGCACATCGCGGTCACGCCGTCGGCCACCGACTATTTCAGCATGCGACCGGAGGATGTCTGCGTCCTGCGGCTCAAGGATCTGCAGCAACTGTCGGGTGAGCGTTCGCCTTCGGTGGAAAGCGAGTTGCACGCCAAAGTCCTGCGCAGTCGCCCGGATGTCAATTGCAGTATCCACACCCACCAACCCCTGGCCAGCGCCTGCACATTGTTCGGCAAAGCGCTGGACGTGCCTTACCCACCGCTATGGAAATCGCTGGGCAAACGCATTCAATTGGTGGGTTACGCGCCGTCCGGCTCCGGCTGGCTGGCCGGCAAGCTCGGCAGGGCCATCCGGCCGGATCACAACGTTTACCTGATGCGCAATCACGGCGTTCTGTGTTGCGGTCCGGATATCGAGACCACCCTGACGCGCCTGGAGGACCTGGAAACATTCTGTCGTGATCATCTTATCAACCAGATCAAAGTCAATACCCGTGGAAAACCTGAGTCACGCGCTGCAATAGCCCGCCTGATCGACGCCCTGACCAGTTCCAGCTCGCACGCACTCAGCCCTCAGACTTTTTCAGAGACTCAATCATGAACGAACATCTTGACCCTGCCAGCATGCCTGCAATTCCCGAATCGGCCGTATCGCAATGGCCGGACGTCGATTCCCTCTATCGCCGGTTCGACGAACTGGTGAAACAGCCCATTCGCCCGATCAAACGTGAAGCAATGAGCAAGGTCATGGGCTATTTCGATGAGCGCTGTCAGGGCTCGAAGCGTCTTTCCGAGGCAGCCAAAAAAGTCATACCGGGAGGTGTGCAACACAACCTCGCGTTCAACTATCCGTTTCCGCTGGCCTTCGCCCAGGCCAAAGGTGCGCACCTGACGGATGTCGACGGCAATCGCTACACCGATTTTCTACAGGCAGGTGGCCCCACATTGTTGGGTTCGAATCACCCGGCCATTCGCGAGCAGGTCAACCGTGTTCTCGATGAATGCGGGCCGGTGACCGGCTTGCTGCATGAATACGAGGTCAAGCTGGCCGAACTGGTCTGTGAAGTGATGCCCGGTGTCGACATGCTGCGCTTGCTGGGCTCGGGCACTGAAGCGGTGATGGCAGCGGTACGCCTGGCACGCGCCTACACCAGCAAGAAGTGGGTGATCAAAATCGGCGGCGCCTATCACGGCTGGAGCGACCAACTGGTCTACGGCATGCGCCTGCCGGGCACCGGACGCATGGAGGCGGTGGGTATTCCGCGAGGCGCTACGGCAAACACGCAGGAGAGCCCGCCCAATAATCTGGATGCATTACGCCGCAGGCTGCAGATCAATCGCCTTCGTGGCGGCACTGCAGCGATTATGGTCGAACCCTTCGGCCCGGAAAGTGGCACACGCCCGGTACACGCGGACTTCAACCGACAGTTGCGTGCGCTGTGCAACGAATTTGGCGCACTGCTTATTTTCGACGAGGTGGTCACCGGGTTTCGTGCGGGCCTGGGCGGCGCGCAAGCTTATTTCAATGTCATGCCGGACATCACGGTACTGGGTAAATGCCTGACGGGAGGCTACCCGATGGCGGGTGCCATTGGCGGACGCAGAGACGTGATGCAACTGCTGGCCGGTGGCATTGGTACATCTTCCCGAAGGGCGTTCGTGGGCGGGACGCTGTCGGCTAACCCGCTGTCGTGCGTCGCCGGTTATTACGCGCTGCTGGAAGCGCGCCGCCTGAACGCGCCGGCGCTGGCGGGCAGGGCGGGCGACCGCATGCGCGCAGGACTTGATGAAATCATCAATCGACGTGGCTTGCCTTATGTTGCCTACAACATGGGCTCTATCGTGCATCTGCAGACTTCCGGTGTGCTGCTGCTTGACACCAGTAATCCGCTCAAGCTGCTCAGGGCACGCAATGAAGCCAAGACCCGCAAGCACATGATGGAGGAGATGGGGGCCGCGTATACCGCTCACGGCCTGATCACCCTCGCGGGCAGCCGTATCTACACCAGCCTGGCAGACACCGACGACGTCATTGATGACGCGCTCGAGCGGTTCGACGCCGTTTTTCAACTGGTGTGAGGTGAGCACCATGCGCGATTTACTTCGAAAGCAGTGGTTTGAGCTGCGCGAACGGATGATGGGTCAGGTGGACTCACACAGCAGTATTTCATTGCGCTTGCCAGGCGAGCAGGGCATGTGGCTAGGGAAACTCGACGACCTGGCACCGCAGGCTGTCGCGTTTTCCTATTCCGCAGAGGATGAGCGCCAGACCCACGCAGCTATCTACAGGGTTCGTGCCGATGTCGGCGCAATCCTGATCGGCGGTGGGGCCTTTGCAAAAAGCCTTGTCGATTTTGGCGGTGTCCTGCCGATTCTATTTGATGAGCAGGCACGTCACATAGGCCACATGGGTTCGCCCGCCAGTGCTGATAGGCCCCTGGCACATGCATTGACGCGTGGCGGGAATGCCGCGGTTATCGATGGAATTCCGGCTGTGATGGGCACCACAGGCCCTCGAATGGTGCTCAACGCAGAATTGTTCGAAAAGTGCGCCAAGGCCTACACCCTGGCCAAGGCGTGCGGTACGCACCTCACGCTATTGCCCTGGTGGGTGGTGCTGGTCGCCAACGGAAGACTGATGAAAGACGAGAAGCGGGCGGCGCAGTGTTTTGCCGAAGGCAAGATCCCACCAGAAACCCGCGGTTACTAAAACTTCTCAAGAGGCGCATGCCATGCAAACGTCGTCCGCTGTAACTCGCAGGCATTTGAGTGCCGCATTGGCACTGGGCTCTGTCGCGGTATTGATGGTGGGACTGCAGCCGCTGCTGTTGGGCGAATTGCTCGCGCAAAACCATGTGTCGCTTGAGGGCGTAGGGCTGGTCGCCATGGGCGAAATCGTGGCGCTGGGGCTGGGCGTGGTACTGGGTGACTTGCTGCGGTCAATGCTCAACCTGCGCCTGCTTACGGTCATCGCCATTCTGTGCGCAGCCGGAATGGACCTGGTTACGGCCAACGTCACTGGCGACGGACCGTTAACGGCGGCCCGCTCGCTGGCGGGACTGGCCGAGGGGCTACTGTTATGGGGGGCCGTGAGCCTGATCGTTCAGGGGCCTGCGCCGGATCGGGTGGCAGGTGTGTTCATGGTGGTTCAGACACTGGCTCAGGCACTGATAGCCGCAGCACTTGCGTATCTGATACTGCCTGATCAAAGTGTCTACGCAGGCTTTGTGTTTCTGGGAATTCTGACAGCAGGCTCCGTGCTGTTCGTTGCCTGGCTACCCAAACGCCTGCCGCAACAGCCTGACAAACAACCGGAAGTATCAGGCTTCAAATGGAACCTGAAGCAGGTGCTGCTATTGATGTTGGTGTTCATGCAGCTCTCGGCGGTAGGCGGGCTTTGGGCGTACCTGGAACCGCTGGGCATTCACGCAGGGCTGGATGCGCACTCGGCTCAATTGCTTGTCTCGGCGATGCTGTTCATGCAGGTCCTGGGCGGCTGTCTGGGCATTTTGCTGGTGCGCCGGGTGCCTGACTATTCCATGCTGGCCGCCGCCGCACTGCTCCTGGCGAGCATTGCGCTGGGCATTTACATAACGGCTGATCAGGGCGTAAATGTATTTCTGGGACTGTGCGGTCTTTTTGCCCTGATCTACCTGATGTTGACGCCGTTTCAGGTGCGCATCGCGCTTCAAATCGACCCCTCGGGACGCATCGCCGGGCTCATTCCGGGCATGCAACTGCTGGGCTGCGCATTCGGACCGCTATTGGCGTCGCAGTGGGTATCAGGCGACAACGCTCAACCGGTGCTGCTGGTCAGTGTCTGGCTGTCGGTCACGGCGCTGTTTCTGGTTGCGCCGTTGCACCGACGGGCAGTCAGTCGAAGGGTTGGCGTTGCACGCAGAGCTTGAACCGTGCGCGAGCAGCAGCGGCGGCATTGAAGTTGAAAGGCACGCCGCCTTCGGAGTTGTTTTGAAACTGGTGGTGTCTGGATCGTTCAGGTGATGCTGCTGACATGCAGACTGCCGCGACGCATTTGGGCACTTGCCGAAAGCGCTATGCCTCTCCAGCGTGTGACATCGAGCGCAGATCCACCGCAGGCGTGAGATGGCACCTCATGATCCGTAATCCACATACCGCGCCATAAGGTTAGGGCGGCTAAACGTATCGATCGCATAAACCCGCTGCCACATGGCATCAACCTCGGCCTTGAACGTGGCGTCATCCATGTCGATCCAGTAGCGAGGGTCGCGACCGCGCTTCTGATCGTAGCTGGCAGTGACCGGGTCCAGGTGCCGGTACGGTTCAAACAACGGGATGTCCGGAATCGGGCCGCTGGTGTCCATGTAGTTTTGCAGGAAGTCCCAGAGTGCGCAGGGGCGTTGCTGGAAATCGTCGGCGTTCATCAGCATATGAAAATTGATCTTACGGTCTTCATAGCGGTGCTGAAGCAATAGCCCGTATGTAGGGCCGTGGCGATTATTGGTGGTGGTCATGTAGGCGTCGAACTCATAAAAAGGCGCAACGAATTCGTCGATCACACCTTCTTTTCGATGGCGTTTATAGTCGAATATCGTGACCAGACCGGTTCTACGATTAAGCTCCCAGTCTGGTCCCTTTGGTGCACGAAACCAAACGCGAGGGAAGTGGTAAATGACGACATGGCTGATGAGCCAGAGGAGTAATGGGATACCTACGAATACAGGATAGACGCTTAGCAAAAGCTCAATGGTTACATTCTGCCAAGATAGATGAGATGCATCGATGGCTACCAGATGCGTGATAAGCAATGGTAGAAAAAGTACGATTAAACTTCCTTTTGAAAATTGCAGCATGATCAGCCAGAACTGTGATGTAGACGGAAGTGGCGCGAATCTGAAACGTTCATTGTCGCACTTACTGTGTAGATTAACGCCTTCAAAGATAGCGGGTACATAGGTACCGTTTGCTTGCTTTTCCTCCTTTTCTTTTGCGACTTTCTCCCAGAATCTCATGCTTTCCGGGGTAGAGTCCTCAAAGAGTTTCATTGACGCTGTCTGTTGTGTGCAGCCCCAAGGCATGCGTATAGAACATACTGAGGAGGAGTTCGCTCGCAACGTTGATATCTGTTCAGGAATAGTGTCAGGCCGGAAGGTCTGCGACCCGTAATAGGCGCTCTTGTTTGAGTCAGTCATTGAAAGAGGTCTTATGAGCTTCTTCATCAGCCCAGAATGGTTGGTTGATTTTGTTGAAATTGGGCGTTGCCCAATCTCGACTGTATTGAGTCGGGTCTTTGACCGGAGGGGCAGGGAAATAGAGTTTTTTTCCTCCGCTGTCCACGATAAACTGTGCCCTCACGGCCCATTGGTAATAGTGTCTGCTGCTGCCTGTAGATGATACTTGATTAGCGGGCGTGGCAAAAAATAGCTCCAATGCGTCCACGTGAAGACGCTGTGCCTTAGGGGTTTCAAGTCTGTCAGCGATTTCAATTTCTGCACGATAAGGTACGCCTTGGATATTCGCTCTTTCGGTAACGCGGCATAACTTGCAGCCCGCCTGAATGCTCAGGCTGCCGAGACTGCCGATAAGCCCTGGCAAGCGACTCTGCAAGCGAATTATCGTGTCTGCGCTGCGTACGGCATGCGGGATGTCTGCATGAGTATCAAATTTGGCGTTCTGTTCGTAAGCCGGATTTTTTTGTATTGAGATACTGATGCCGGCAAGCAGGCTGGTCAGTCGGTAAAAGGACTCCGAAGGGTCCTGTAAATAATGGTCAATCGAACGGCTCTCGCCAAATGGGCCGTTGGCCAACCATGATTCCAGCGCCGTTGAACTCAGCAAGATGACCAGGCCTACGCCCACTCCGACCAACAGTAATGCGGCCCAACCCAAAGCGGTGAGATTAAGAAGAGTTACAGCCGCCCCGAACAAGGTTCCCAGCGAACCTGCTAGACCACCTAGAGATATCAGCAAATATCCGTACAGCGCTTTATCGTTCCATTGCCATGCTTGCCACGCATCTATTGCATTCACTGCGGATAGAGTTACTCCGGAAACAAAAATACCTATTATCCGACCCGTCACTGAATGAATGAGTTTTTTGGCTAGCAACTCACCAAAGAAAATCGCTGTCTTTTTTGAATTGATGTTGAATAAAGTTTTCCGTCCTAAAGAAAATAATATTTTTTGACTGCCCAGCTTGACCGCCAAGGCCTCGGCCGCAATTGCTAAATCCAATAAGGCTCCTCCCAATCCCGCGCCGGCTCTCAGAAATCCTTTTTCGCGTATTGACTGCGCAAATGCCTCACTCTCCGAACTCACATTCCAAACCTCCAGCATCAACACCGCCAGACAAAACGGTGTCGATCCCAGCACCCGATAAGCCGCCTTGTTCTTCTCCGAATCCAGCCCCTCAATGGCCTCACTCAAACCGCTCTTCGCCCGAATATGACCCCGTTCAGCATCACTCACCGCACCGGCCGCTTCACGGGCTTTTTTAAGCGTTCGGTTCATGTCGCCGACCACCTGCGCGGTTTTGTGGCCGCGTGGAATCACCAGCACCAGATGGTCGCCCTTGGGCAGGCGGGTAGAAAAGGGATGCGGAGGGGCGATGTCGCCGAAGGGCGTTCCGTCGGGTCTCAGATATTCGCCATAGCGTGTTTTTGGCAATGACTCCCGGCCGGGCAGGTCTTCCAGACCGAATACATAGTGTTGTGGAGTGACCTGATTACGGCGGATCAGGAAGGCCGCACCGAAATGCTCGGGCATCATGCTGCGCAGTTGTTGTACGCCTCGGCCCTGGCGGTTGACGTTTATCTTGTGGGCGTTGGTGCCGAGGCGTTCTTGTATCTGGGCCAGTCGGTCGTTTGCCGAGCGGACGTTGGCATTGGCGCTGTTTGCATTACCTTTGGCTGACGCAAGAGTCTGGCTGGCTTTGGCGACGGCGTTCGCAGCGCCATCTGCGGCGCTTTGCAGGTTTTCAAAGATCCCGACCAGCGCAGCTGTTGTAGCTTTGCCGTTGTTGATCAGGAAGAAGTTCTGCAGGCTGTCGCCCGCCAGCAGGTTAGCGAGGGTGGTGGCGTCCAGTGTGACTTGGGCGATGGGGTCAGGCGCTGGCTGAGTCTCGAAACGGGCCAGTTCGGTGGCGCGAAAACGGCCGTCGCCTTTGTTCTCGTCATCTGTAACCGGCACGACATAAGGCGCGCAAGCGGTCTGTAGATCGCACTCGGGCCAGAGCATGAGGTGCAGGGGCGATGTGTCATCGCTGGCCGTCTGGTTCAAAAACTTCTGCCCAAGGCTCACGGCCTGATCCCATAGCCCAACACCCGTGACCGCATCCACCATGTCGCCACCGGGTGCCATCGGATCGACGTTGGATGGCAGCAGCGCGAGAGTCGCCAGCGTCCGACTCAACTCATACATCGCCGCCACGTAGTCGAAACCTTCAAGGCTCAGGTGATCCGCCAGCATTTGCTCCGTGGCGCTTTGTTTAAGGCTGGCAACCAGCGCGTCCTGAGCACTGAGCATGTGCCGCCAGACCAACGCGCGCTGGACCGTGGCAGTGCATTGGTTGATCGCTCGTTTGCCCGGCTCATGCAGCTTGGCCATCGCCGCATGCAGCGGGTTTTCCTGACCGCGAATACTGCGCGGCACCACCAGTTGTTGCACCAGCAACGCGCTGGCATGGTGTGGGTGAAGAACGGCGTGTCGGGCGCACAGTGCGAACAGTTGCTGGCACGTATCGACACGTTGCCGCAGATGACGCAGTCGATAACAGGCATCGTCCAGCAGCACGCCGCAGACCTGCCGCTGCCGCGCTTTGTCCAACACATCGACGACACCGGCCTGCGCTTCCCAGAGCACCCCCGCATCGACGGGCTCGGCATCCGCTTCGATCGGCAAACTGGCGAGCAGCGCGTCGGCCATCGCTGTCAGCTCCAGGAGCCTGACATCCTGCACAGCAACACCTCTGCCAGCCTGAGCGAGAAATGCCTTGGCTTCTCTGAAGGACTCGATCGGAAACTGCCCTGACAGATCACACAGATACCGCGCCGGATGATCAAGCAGCCGTTCATAACCGGGCTGGCGGGCGCGCTGCGGTGCAGCCAGGCTGACCGGAAACGCGTTGTATTGCAGATTCAGCCGGGTCGCCTTGATCGGGGCGATGAGTGCCTGGGCGACAGGGTTTTTGGCATCAAAGCCGGAAAACGCATTGAGCATCACCTTGCCATCGGGTTTGCCCTTGTACAGGTCCGTGAAGCGCATTTTCGACCCGCTCAGGTCAGGTCTGTTGCAGCGCTGATCTCTTGAAGCCGCGTCTTTTTCCAGACGCTCAAGGCGTGCCGCGCTGAGCTGTATTTCCGAGAAACACAACTGTAGCGTCTGCACGTGCCGGTTGTTCCAGAGTGCTGGCAGCCAGATGTCCTCAAGCGCCTGGCCAGTGGCCTTGCGCTCG
Source organism: Pseudomonas sp. RGM 3321 (assembly GCF_022836805.1). NCBI lineage: Bacteria > Pseudomonadati > Pseudomonadota > Gammaproteobacteria > Pseudomonadales > Pseudomonadaceae > Pseudomonas > Pseudomonas sp. RGM 3321. The sequence continues at coordinate 210,906 of NZ_JALHBH010000120.1, read as the reverse complement.
CCCGCTAGAAACCCGCTTTGCTGACGATATCGGGCCACGTCGATGTCGTGATACGTGTTGCCGGTTTCGCTGACGTGGATCTCCAGCTCGCGCCACAGCTTCTCCTGATAAAACACATACACATAACCCGCGCGAGCCAGCACCGGTGTGCCCATGTCGTCCACTGTCTTGGAACCGGGCAAGGCAACGAATGGCAGCACCGGAACGATCTGGTTGAACTGCGCATCGGCCTGTCGCGGCGTGACTTTCGTGCCGCTGAGCAACGGCAGGCGAATCGGCTCGCCTTCAAGGGTCGCGATCTGCAGATGAAGGTGCGTGCCCTCGATGTGATCCCAGACCTTCAGGGTGCTGCTGAACAGCTCCCTTTCCAGCACTTCCGATTTGGGTGAATAGATACGGGTTCCATCAGAACCGAGCAGCAAAACCTGCTGCTGGTCCGAATGCTTCTTGCCCACGATCTGGACGATCAGTTTGTCCATTTCGCAGGATGGTCCAGCGCTAAGGCTGCCGTTGGTCATTGTGTGAATTCCCTGTTCTGGCGTTGGTGATCGATACCGTCGAGGCCCAGACAGAAACGGACAGTTGGGCTAGTTGAATGCCGTGAGAGCTAACAAGAACAGTGCCAAATATTTTTTATTCATATAAATCAAAAGGTTAATTTTAAATGTGATTCGAGAGTGATTTCTCAGTCGAAAATCCAATAAAACCTGCGCGAGATTCTGCGTGCGATTACAAGATGTTGCGCAACGCCGTCAAAGCGCCGCGAGGCGAGGCTCGCAAGCGCCTAACCGATCTAAAACGAGCGCTGATTGCGCAATCTATTGCGCATCACTTCCCAAACTGACAGCTCTCGCCATGGCAATCAAAATAAGCGGTTCAGCCTGGGCTGCGACGCCCCCGGCCAGTCTGATGCCTGCCCTGCAACTGCTGGGCTGCGCATTCGGAACGCTATTGGCGTCGCAGTGGGTGTCTGGCGACAACGCTCAACCGGTGCTGCTGGTCAGTGTCTGGCTGTCGGTCACGGCGCTGTTTCTGGTTGCGCTGTTGCACCGGCGTGCGGTTAATAGAAGGATTGGGTTTGTGGATGGGGTTTGATTGGTCGCTTGGTCCGGTTACAGAGTGAACAAGCCACGGGCCTTACTCAATAGGGGCTTAACCAGGCGACCTGATTTCCCGTCTTCCATGCCAACGCACTTACGACGAGGAGCCCCAGTAACACGGAATACACCCAGTAAGCGCCGACCCAATCGTACGACCAACCTGCCAAAATAACGCCTATCAGCCCTGCAAAACGACTCGTGAAGTCAATGGCGCCGTACCAACTTCCAATGATTTCCTTGGGTAACGTTAGCTGAATGGCGCTAGCCGTACTACGAAAATATACGGTGGTGCCAAACTGGAATAGAAACATACCGACAGCCACCCATAAGAAACTTCCTTGGGAGCAGAGGGTGATTGCGATACCGGTGAACATTAACGCGCGGGCGGACAGTAGGGTGGTTATTAGGCTTCTGTCCTGGAAAGACGACATCGTAAATCCTCCCAGCACTGCGCCAGTGGTTCCGAGCGCATAAAGATAACCTGTTTGCTCGGGAGAAAACGCATGGAAATCTCGGAGAAAAGGAATCCATAAGAGCGCCAGTACGCTTATCACCAGAACGCAGGTAGAGTAAGAAGCAAGGAAATTACGCCACTGCGAGGACTTTAGAAGGCTCACGGTCGCCATCGAAGCGCCGGTCACGCTTTCCTGGAAACGCGCTTTGAATGATGAAGTATCGACATCCTGGCGGGTAACACTCTTGCCTGCGGCCGCTGACCACAGACTGAGCGCAAGAAACAAGGCGCCCATCATGAAGACGATTGAGGCAGTAAGAGCCATGGACAAGCCGACCTGGAAAATCACCAGCGCACCAATGGCAGGCCCTACCGCTCTGGCGACGCCGTTGATGATTGCAAGAAAGCCATTGACCCGTATTATCTCCTCCCTTGAAAAGAGGAAAGGAATAAAGGAAAACATGATAAGCCGGACGTACTGATGTACGAGGTCAACCAGGAAAGCAAATAACCATACCTGTTCGACAGAACTGCCTGGCGTCGAAAGGGTCGTAACAGCCACCGTAAAAATAATGATATTTATGATCTGGGTGGCGATGAACAGCTTCCATTTATCAAATCGATCAATAAACCCCGCCCCCAGCAGGGTGACCAGTATTTCAGCGCTGTAACCTATTGCATAGGTCGTCATGACGGACAGGGTTGAGCCCGTCAATGTGTAGGCCAGGTTGGCAAATGCCAAGTCGTATACCGCTTCGGAGAGCGCAATCAGTACGCCCACCGAAGCAAATATGTACAGTATCTTTTTGTTTGAAAGGGAAGGGCGTACACCGTATGCGTCCATTTTTGATAATCATCCTGTTAATGCGCAATTGTTACGCCCGGCCTCCACTTTCCTGCCGACTGATCTTCTTGATAATCGTCACTCCTCGCGCACTGCGTCAATCGTTTTCGTTTATCTTTTTAACGGCTGGTGCTGCTCTATTTTTGTGCCGGACCGTCCAATGTGGTGCGTGTTGGCTTCATCGAGAATTAGCTCATCTATTTAAATAGCGAGGCAGTGGTTTCTTGAGCTTTAGCGCGCGCGCCTAAATAGGGTGCGTTCAAATTGAATACGCAAACAGCGAGTCATCAAGTACCGTTGTTTTTAGCTGGCGGCCACGTATGAAGGGGCATTCTCAAACTCGGCGCAGCCTGAAAATCTAACGGGTCGGTGGCTGCGATTAGGCCGCAGCGAGCTGCCTGGTTATCGGCCGTAGTCCGACTTTTCGTCACAAAGGTTACAAACAGGACACGCAGGGTGCTTTTTCAGCGCTCATTTATCATCCGGGCGAATCTTCCCGATGCAGCGCAGATCAACGCGTTGCGGGCGAATGACCCCGATTTTACGCAGCGGCGGCGGGCTTTTTGAAAAAAAGAGCGTGGACTCGGGATATAACACTAATTAGAATCAGTCTCATTTGGCGCACCCATCGCTCAAGGCTTTTGACATGACTGAAGCAGCGACGCTATCACAGCAGACCTTGCATTCCCTTTACCGCGATCATCATGGCTGGCTGGAAAGCTGGTTGCGCAGACGCATGGGGAATGCCTGGGATGCTGCGGACCTGAGTCAGGATACGTTCCTGCGTGTACTGTCCAGCTCTCAGCAGATCGCCGATATGCAGGAGCCACGCGCGTACCTGCTGACCGTGGGCAAGCGCCTGCTCAGTAATTTCTATACTCGCCGCAGCCTGGAACAGGCTTACCTCGAAGCGCTGGCGCAGTTGCCTGAAGACAGCGTGCCGTCCCCCGAACAGCGCTGGCTGCTGCTCGAAACCCTGCAGGCACTGGACGAGTTACTCGATGGCCTGTCGGCAGTGGTGCGTCGCGCGTTTCTCTGGAGCCAGCTCGAGGGGCTGGGGTATCGGGAAATCGCAGAGCGCCTGGATGTTTCCGAACGCACCGTCAAACGTTATATGGCGCAAGCCTACGAACACTGCCTGCTGGTGGATTGGTGATTCGCTCAGCACCTTCTAACGAAGAACGCGAGGTAGTACGCAGGGCGGCGCAGTGGCTGGCGCTTCTCGAGTCCGGCGGTGCCAGCGAAGAAGATCACGCCATGCTGCAGCACTGGCGCGATAGCTCTGCCAGTCATGAGCGCGCCTGGCAGAAGGCGCAACAGCTGCGGCAGCGTTTTTTCGGCCTGCCTGCCAATCTGGCCATGGCTACTCTGGATCGTCCCGACAAGGCAAGACGCGCGGCGCTCAAACGGGCGCTGGGCGCTGTCGCACTGGTCCCTACCGCCTGGCTGGTGGGCCGTCAGCTGCCGCTGGATGTCTGGCGTGCCGACCTGCAAACCTCCGTTGGCGAGCACAAGCGTCTGTCCCTGGCCGATGGCAGCACCTTGCAACTGAACACCGACAGCGCGGTGAATGTCGATCTGGGTGCACGTCGAGTCACCCTTGTGCGTGGCGAGATAGCACTCAAGGTGCCGGGCAGGGCAGCACTGACCATCGAGGGCCCCTACGGGCGCGTCGTGGTCAGTCAGAGTGAAGTCTGTGTACGTCTCAACGAGAGCGATTGCCGTGTATCGGTGGTCAGCGGCTCGGTGCAACTCTATCCGCTGCAGGGGCCGGTGCTGGCATTGCATGCGCAACAACAGGTCAGCCTCAAACACGGTGGTGCCGGGCCTGTCAGCGCCTTCGATGCGTTGCTGCCCGGATGGCGCGACGATGTACTGACCGCGCAGAACCAGTCGCTGGGTGATTTTCTGCGCGAGCTGGGTCGCTACCGTCCGGGCCTGCTGCGCTGGGAGCCGGCGCTGGAAAACCTTCGGGTGACCGGCAGTTTCAGGCTCGACAATACCGACCGCGTGCTTTCGTTACTGGCTGCCAGCCTGCCGGTGGACGTGCAGATGCGGACCCGTTACTGGGTCACGCTGGTGCCTCGAAAAAATATCTCGACAAAAAATAATGCGTGAAGCTGTCCCTTTTTTTTGTCTCACTGGTCATTTCAGGTAAGTGCACAAAAAATACGAGAGTCTCCCTCTATGTCCGCAGTGTCTTCCTACCGTTTGCGTCCGCTTTTGCATTTCAGCCTGTTGCTGACGTTGAGTTCCAGTCCGTTGTTTGCCTCGACCAGTTGGGCCGACACCTCGGGCAAACGTGCCTATGAGGTGCCGGCCGGCAGTCTGAGTGCCGCGCTTACCCGCTTTGCCGGTCAGGCCGGGGTCAACCTCTCGGTAGACCCTGCGCTGGTGAACGGTCGAAACAGCTCCGGTCTGTCCGGCGAATTCGCGGTCGAGGAAGGCTTTGCGCGCTTGCTGCAAGGCTCTGGCCTGCAGCTGATGCCCGTCGGGGAGCAGGCTTACACGTTGATCCCGGCACCTGACAGCGCGAGCGCAGGCCTGCAACTCGCACCCACCTCGATTGTCGGTGACAGCGGCTCTACCGATGGCCAGGAATACGCAGGCGGCCAAGTGGCACGCAAAGGCTCGCAAGGCATGCTGGGCTCGCGGGACTTCATGGAAACGCCGTTCAGCATGACCACCTATACCAAGGACGCGGTGAAAAACCAGCAGGCCCGTACCCTTGGCGACCTGATTGCCAGCGACCCGTCGGTGCGTGCCACCAACCCGGCAGGCGGGCGTTACGAACAGTTCACCATTCGCGGCTTCAGCCTGTTCAACAGCGACGTCTCATACAACGGGTTGTACGGCATTCTGCCCACATACACCATCGACATGGAAATGGCCGAGCGGGTAGACATACTCAAGGGCCCAAGCCAGCTGATTAATGGCATTTCGCCGCGTGGCAGTGTCGGTGGGGGGATCAACGTGGTCCCCAAGCGCGCAACGGATAAACCCATCACCGAGCTGACCACCAGCTATGCGTCCAAGGGGCAGGCAGGCGCGGCGGTGGATGTGGCCCGTCGCTTTGGCGAGGACGACAAGTTCGGTATCCGCTTCAATGGCGTGAAGCAATCTGGTGACACCGAATGGGATCATCAAAGCGTTGATCGCGATATGGCCGTGCTGGGCCTGGATTTCCGCGGCGACCGTCTGCGCCTGTCGACGGATATCGGGCACACCGAGCGCGATACCGATGCCCCGCAGGAGCGCGTACAGGTGGGTGCCAATGCGAAGGTACCCAACGCCAACGATGTTCGCGACAACTATGCGCAGTCCTGGAGCAAGGCGCGCACCAAGGATACCTTCGGCGCAGTGAATGCCGAATATGACCTCAGCGACTCGGTGATGCTGTACGGCGGTGTCGGCGCGCGCAAAAGTAACCATGACTTCCTGCGCCATGCGGTATCGGTCACCAACGACGCAGGTGACTTCAGCGTTCAGCCGCGCGACTTCACCCGCGACGAAAATGTTCGCACAGCCACTGCCGGCGCACGCAGCTGGTTCAATACCGGACCGGTCAGCCACGAGGTCAATCTGGCTGCCAGCTATTTCTATATGGACTTTGAAAACGGTGGTGCACGCTACGCGGCCGCGCCGAGCAATCTCTACAATCCGGTCGACACGCCGACACCCTCCAACCCTACGCGAGCCGACTCCAAGGTTTACACCGAGAACCGTTTCAGCGGTGTGGCCCTGACCGACACACTGGGCTTTTTCGATGACCGCCTGTTGCTGACACTCGGTGCCCGCTGGCAACGAGTCAAGGTTGATGACTGGACCGACGACGTCAAGGGCGACACCTCCTATGACGAGGAAAAGGTCTCACCTTCAGGCGGCATTCTGTACAAAGTGACCGACGACTTCTCGGTGTATGCCAACTACATGGAGGGCTTGAGTCAGGGCAAGATCGCGCCGTCGACGTCGGTGAACGAAGACCAGATCTTCCCGCCTTTCGTGAGCCGCCAGATCGAGGTCGGGGCCAAATATGACCTGGGGTCATACGCATTCACTGCCAGCGTATTCCGTATCAAGCAACCGGCCTATGAGACCAACACAACCTCGCGCGTCTTCGGCCCGAACGGCAAGCGCCGCAACGACGGCGTCGAGCTGACCATGTTCGGCGAACCGCTCAAGGGCTTCCGCCTGCTGGGCGGGGTCATGTACATCGACAGCGAGCTGACCAATACCGTCAACGGCACGTTTGATGGCAATCGCGCACCTGCCACCCCCGAGTACAACGTCAATCTGGGCGCAGAATGGGACGTGCCGAGCGTCAAGGGCCTGACTCTGACCGGGCGGGGCATCTACACCAGCTCGCAGTACCTGGACCAGGCCAACGGCAAAAGCATCGATTCTTCCGAGCGCTTCGACGTGGGCGCGCGGTATGCGTTCAAGGTCGATCAGAAGGACATCACACTGCGGGCCAATGTCGAGAACGTCATGAACAAGTATTACTGGAGTTCGGCCGGAGCGTCGGATGACAGCGAGCCGGGCCTGACCCTGTCGACACCTCGGACCTATCTGCTGTCAGCGACTATCGGGTTCTGAGTCGACCGCGCAGCCCAGGGAAGGGCTCACCCGCGTAGTGAACAAACTGGCAGTCCTCATCGAGGAATAACCTGTGCGGCTATTAAATAATTAACCTGAGTATGACCATAGAAGAGTCTGTTATATAAGACTCTCTTTCGGTGTTTTACATAAATAACAAGCGCCCCTCTGAGTGATGGCACTTTGAATGATTCCGACGTGCAGGGCGGCGTATTCGCGTGCCTTGCAACTTTTTAAGTAAGCAATAACGTTCATTTAAATTTCATCTTGTTTTTTTGAAACAACGGGTTGCACTTTTAAGGAAATGATAATAGTTTGCATCCAGCATTTAGCGAGGACTAACCGATGTTGAATAATGGCTTATTGCAGTCTACTACGCCGCAGAAAACCAATGCCAACTATCTGGACAGGCAGAGCAAATTTGAATCCAATGTAAGAAGTTACCCGCGAAAGTTGCCATTGGCCATCGCCAAGGCACACGGCGTATGGGTCACAGATGTTGAAGGCACCACGTATCTGGACTGCCTGGCCGGTGCCGGAACACTGGCTCTGGGTCACAATCACGAAGCCATCATGGCCAGCCTCGACAGCTTCCTGACGTCCGGAATGCCCATGCACACCCTTGACCTGACCACCGCGGTCAAGGATGCCTTCAGCGAGACGCTGCTGAGCCTGCTGCCGGGCCAGGGACGCGATTACTGCCTGCAGTTCTGCGGGCCGTCCGGTGCCGATGCTGTCGAAGCCGCGATCAAGCTGGCCAAGACTGCCACCGGCCGGCACAACATCATCAGCTTTTCCGGCGCTTACCACGGCATGACTCACGGTGCTCTGGCATTGACCGGCAACACCGCGCCGAAAAATGCCGTCACCAACCTGATGCCCGGCGTGCAATTCCTGCCGTACCCTCATGAATACCGGTGCCCGTTGGGTATTGGCGGTGAAGCCGGCACCGAGGCGCTGAGTTACTACTTCACCCAGTTCATCGAAGACGTGGAAAGTGGCGTGTCGCTCCCGGCCGCCGTGATTCTGGAGGCGGTACAGGGCGAAGGGGGTGTCAATCCAGCGCCCGCTGCATGGCTGCGGCAGATTCGCGAAGTGACCCGCAAGCACGGCATTCTGCTGATTCTGGATGAAGTACAGGCTGGCTTTGGCCGTACCGGCAAGATGTTCGCCTTCGAACACGCCGAAATCGAGCCCGACGTCATCGTCATGTCCAAAGCCGTCGGTGGCGGCCTGCCGTTGGCCGTGCTCGGCTTCAAGCGCGAGTTCGACGCCTGGGCTCCGGGCAATCACGCGGGTACTTTCCGCGGCAATCAGATGGCGATGGCCACCGGCCTCGCGACCCTTGAAGTGCTGCAACGGCAAAACCTGGCTGCCCAGGCCGCAAAACGCGGCGACTGGCTCAAGGCACAGCTTGGCCTTTTGCAGCAACGTTATCCGATGATGGGTCAGGTGCGCGGACGCGGGCTGATGCTGGGCATCGAGATTGTCGATGAACGCAAGCCGGCGGACCGCCTCGGTAGCCTGCCAATGGACCCGGAACTGGCAGTTGCCATTCAGCAGCACTGTTTCAAACAGGGGCTGTTACTTGAGCGCGGCGGCCGAAATGGCAACGTGATTCGTTTGCTGCCGCCGCTGATCATTACCGAAGAACAATGCCAACTGGTCATCCAGCGATTCGAGGACGCCCTCAAGGCTGCATTGGCTCAGTTGCGCAAGTAAGCAGCCTGTAAACAGCGCGTAAGCAGTAATAGCAATGACGTTATCACCGCGCTTGAAACAGAACACGCACACAACGTTTGACTGAGCGAACCCATTGCACGTCGTGCAGAGATTATCAATTGGCTTGTTGCAGACAATAAGCCACACCGACAGTTAAGCCGTTGTGCCACAAGCGATAGATCAACGCTTGTTGCGACGTCACTTAAACAGTAAGCGTCAAGGCGACTGTGGAGCAGACATGACTAATACCGATCGCACCGTTTTATCAAACATGGTGAGCGAGCTGGCAACCACTCGTGCATTACTTAATTGCCTGATCAAGGAGTTCGCACTGCCTGAACAGTGCCTTCATTACACCTGGCCCCAGGGCATGCAAGGTATTGCGCCGGGCAGTTTCGTGGATGGCGGACAATGGAAGGGCATTCCACTCACCATCAGCCTGCCCAATGAGCAGCAGTTTTTTGTGCTGGTGGACCGCCGCGACCATCTGGGCAGCCATCGTTACCTGTCCGATGTTTATGCGCGGCAGGGGCAGGGCACCTGGCGCTGCCTGGCCTTTGGCGAATTCGCCCGGCAGTTGCTGGCCGCCTGCGAGCACATGACCCGGGCCAGCAACGACGAACTGCTCGATCAGGTCCTGCAAAGCCAGCACCTGACTGCCGCCATTGTCGCCCACAACATGACCGGCCAGCACCCGGCACCGCTGAGCGGTTATCTGGCCAGCGAACAGGGCTTGTGGTTCGGCCATCCCAATCACCCGGCTCCCAAGGCGCGTCTGTGGCCTGCGCATCTGGCGCAGGAGACCTATGCCCCGGAGTTTCAGGCACAGACCGCGTTGCATCTGTTCGAAGTGCCGCTGGACGGGCTGCGAATCACCTCCAATGGCTTGAGCGAAGCAGAGGTGATGTCCGGGTTCGCGGATCAATCGCGAGCCAGGCCCGGGCATGCGCTGATCTGCATGCATCCGGTACAGGCGCAATTGTTCATGCAGGACCGTCGTGTGCAAAGGCTGCTTGAGCTGGGGGACATCTCGGACCTGGGTGCCAGTGGCCTGCTGGCCAGCCCGACGGCTTCGATGCGCACCTGGTACATCGAAGGGCATGACTACTTCATCAAGGGCTCACTGAATGTGCGCATTACCAACTGCGTCAGGAAAAACGCCTGGTACGAACTGGAAAGCACGCTGATCATCGACGAATTGTTTCAGCGCTTGCAGCAGACACGGCCAGAAACCCTGGGCGGTCTGTCCACCGTGGGCGAGCCCGGCTCCATGAGCTGGGCACCCAAGGGCGCCAGCGAGAGCGACGGCCACTGGTTTCGCGAGCAGACCGGCGCCATTCTGCGCGAGAACTTCTGTCGTCGTTCCGGCGCTGATTCCAGCGTGATGGCGGGCACCTTGTTTGCGCGTGATCTGCGTTCGCGGCCTTTGGTGCACGACTTCCTTGAGCGTTTCAACGGCGGTGAACTTGAGGACCCGCACCTGCTGGACTGGTTCGATGAATACCAGGCCTTGCTGCTGCGCCCGGTGATGGCGCTGTTCTTCAATCATGGCATCGTAATGGAGCCGCATTTGCAGAACGCGGTGCTGATTCACGATAACGGACGCCCTCAGCAGCTGCTGTTACGCGACTTCGAAGGCGTCAAGCTGACCGATGAACTGGGCATCAAGGCGATTCAAGTCGGGCTGCATCCGCGAATTCGGCAGTCATTGCTCTACACCCGCGAACAAGGCTGGAATCGCATCACCTATTGCCTGCTGATCAACAACCTGTCCGAGGCCGTGCTCGCCTTGAGCTGGGAGCGTCCGCACCTGGCGCCGCTGATGTGGCAGCGAGTCGAGCGGCAGTTGCAACGCATCCGCGACGAGTTGGTGCTACCTGCGCCAGAGCTGGACGCGCTGATCGCCGGCCAGTCGATTGCCTGCAAGACCAACCTGAAGGTCCGACTCGCCGCCAAGGCCGACCGTGAGGCCAATTATGTGCGCCTCGCATCACCATGGGCCAAGGAGGCGCGTTATGCGTAAGTTGCCGGAAACCGTACTGGCCGCCATCAAAGAAGCTCAGGCACTGGAAAGCGACCCGCTGGCGGCTTTCGTCTACGATCTGGATGCGTTGCAACAGCATGTCACTGATGTCATGGCCGCACTGCCTGCGGGCGTTGAGCTGTATTACGCGATCAAAGCCAACAGCGAAGCATTGATGCTGGAAACCCTCGCGCCGCTGGTCAGTGGCTTTGAAATCTCTTCGGGGGGCGAGATCGAGCGGGTAATGGCCTGCCCGACACGCAAACCCTACGTGTTTTCCGGCCCTGGCAAGCTGGATTCCGACTTGCGCTCGGCGTTGCTGAACAAGGTTGAAGCCATCCATCTGGAAAGCCTCAACGAAATTGCGCGTTTGCAACGTCTGGCAGAAGAAACCGGGCGCGTGCAGCCGGTGTTTCTGCGCATCAATCCACAGTTACCCGCCGCGCAGTCGAGCAAGCTGGCAATGGCCGGCACCGCCACACCGTTCGGCATTGACGAAGCCGATCTGGCCGAAGCGGTAAGGCGCGTAGACAGCGCCAGCCACCTGACGCTCAAGGGTTTCCATGTACACGCCATGTCGCATCAGATGTCGGTTGAGCGTCATGAGCAGTTGCTGGATTTCTACCTGCAGCGCTGGCAGGAATGGAAAGCACTTTCCAGCTACCCGGAGCAGTTGACCCATTTCAACGTCGGCGGCGGCATTGGCGTCGATTATCTGAACAGTCAGCAGTTTGACTGGCAGCGCCTGTGCCGCTATCTGGAAAAACGCCTGGGCGAGCAGCGTGACGCACCGATCCTGCGCTTTGAGCCAGGGCGTTTCATCAGTGCCTATTGCGGTTATTACGCCATCGAGGTGCTGGACAGCAAAACCAGTCACGGCGAGCATTTTCTGGTCTGCCGCGGCGGCACTCACCAGTTTCGTCTGCCGGTTGCGCAAGGCCATGACCATCCGGTTATTCATGTGCCGAGTGTGCCAGCGACGGCCGTATCTGCGGAGCAGTCCTACACCGTGGTTGGCCAGTTGTGTACGCCAAAGGATGTATTGAGCCGCCGACAGCCACTCAAAGGCGTGAACATCGGTGATCTGCTGGTGTTGCCGCTGGCAGGGGCTTATGGCTACAACATCTCCCATGTCGATTTTCTCTGTCATCCAAGACCGGCACAGCACTTTGTGCGTAACGGCGAACGGGTTCGCACATGAGTCTGAGCGTCCCACGCCGTTGGGTAGTGTTCAATGTGCTGCTCGGTACGCTGACTGTCAGCCTGAGCAACAGCTCGCTCAACCCGGCGCTGCCAACGTTCATGGAGGCGTTTCAGGTCGGTCCGCTGCTGGCCACCTGGATCGTTGCAGGGTTCATGACCAGCATGGGCATGACCATGCCGCTGACCAGCTTTCTCAGTCAGCGCATCGGCCGCAAACGCCTGTACCTGTGGGGCGTGGCGCTGTTCATCGGAGGCTCGCTGCTGGGCGCGCTGGGCAACTCCATCGCGTTGGTGATCGCTGCGCGGGTGGTGCAGGGCATCGCCAGCGGGTTGATGATCCCGTTGTCGCTGGCGATCATTTTCTCTGTGTATGAAAAGCACGAGCGGGGCAGGGTGACCGGGCTCTGGAGCGCAGCGGTAATGCTCGCTCCGGCATTGGGGCCGCTGTGCGGCAGCCTGATGCTGGAGTGGTTCAGTTGGCGCTCGCTGTTCCTGATGAATGTGCCCATCGGCCTGCTGGCCTTGCTGTTGGGTGTCGGCGTGCTGCCAGACTCCGAGCCTGTCGAGCGCAAACCGTTCGACCTGATCGGCTATTTGCTGGTTGCCTCGGGCATCGGCTTGCTGATGATCGCCATCAGCCGCATGCACCGCGCCGAGGCACTGCTCGACCCGTTCAATCAGGGCATGGTGCTGGTCGCCGTGGCCTGTCTGATTGTTTTCGTCAGGGTCGAGTTGAGTCGCAAGGCGCCGCTGCTGAATCTGCGCCTGTTCAACCTGCGCGGTTACCGCCTGAGCGTGATCGTTGCCGTCGTGCAGTCGGTCGGCATGTTCGAATGCCTGGTCCTGTTGCCGCTGCTGGTGCAGACAGTACTGGGCTACAACCCGATCTGGACCGGCCTGGCCCTGCTGTGTACCGCAGCGTTCGCCAGCCTGTTCGGGCAGTGGGGTGGCAAGGCGCTGGACCGGCACGGTCCGCGCACAGTAGTCGCCATCGGCCTGCTGCTGACCGGTGCTTCAACCCTGGCGCTGGGCATGCTCAAGGCGGATACGGCGATCGGCGTGGTGTTCGTGCTGATGATGATTCGTGGCGCGGGCCTCGGGCTTTCCTACATGCCAGTGACGACGGCGGGGCTCAATGCCTTGCCCGAGCCGATGGTCACTCAGGGCGCGGCGATGAACAACATTTCCCGCCGTCTTGTGGCGTCGCTGGCAATTGTCATCGCCTCGCTGTGGCTGGAGTTTCGCCTGAACACTGCGGGACCGACCGCTACCCCATCGGCCATCAGTGAAGTCTTCATTGCCACCGGCCTGCTGATCCTGCTGGCACTGCCGTGTGCCTGGCGTTTCCCCCTTAACGACGAACGCGCCGAGGCACAGCCCGGCGCGGTCGAACCCCGATAATTTTTCGTTCGAGGTATGAACATGGCTACCCCTTTACCGCTGAAACGCAACACCGCTTCACCTTCAACGGCCACCGGTGCCTGGCTGGCTGATATCAACGCTGAGCGCTACCAACAAGTACAGCGCCGGGTGATCGGTCAATTGCTGCAAACCTTGCTGTACGAGGCTGCATTGCCTTATCGATGCGAGCCGCTGGACGATCATCGGCATCGTTTCACCGTCGCTGTCAGTGATGGTGTGGAGTACCACTGCGAAGGCCTGCTGAGTACCAGCTTCGAGCTGATCCGCCTCGATCACGCCACCCTTGAACGCTTGAACAGCACCGGTGAGCGTAGCGTGCCGGATTTGCATCTGGCGTTGACCGAGCTGCTCAGCCCGTTCAAGGACAGTCCGCATCTGGCGCGCTTCATCCAGGAAATAGAGCAGACCCAGCTCAAGGACCTGCAAGCACGCAGTCAGGGTTATCAGCCCGCAAAACCAGCACATGAGCTGGACGTTGACGCTTTGGAACAGCACTTCATGGACGCCCACAGCTACCACCCGTGCTACAAGTCACGGATCGGTTTTTCGTTGGCTGACAACTGTCACTACGGGCCCGAATTTGCCACGCCGTTCGGGGTGGTCTGGCTGGCAGTGGCGAAATCGAGCGCGTCGGTAGGTCATTCGCGCAACATGGATTTCCAGGCGTTTGTCCGCCAGGAACTGGGCAAACAGCGCTGGCAGGAAATTTCCCGGGACCTGGCCGCGCAGGGCAAATCCATTGAAGATTATCAACTGATGCCAGTGCATCCGTGGCAATGGGACAACGTCACGGTGTCGACTTTCTACCCGGAACTGGCCAGCGGAGAGCTGGTTTACCTGGGCACCTCGACCGACGTCTACAAGGCTCAGCAGTCGATTCGTACACTGGCCAATGCCAGCCAGCCCAAACGACCTTACGTCAAACTGGCGATGAGCATGACCAACACCTCCAGCACGCGCATTCTGGCGCGGCATACGGTGCTCAATGGTCCGATCATCACCGACTGGCTGCACCAGTTGATCGCCACCGACAGCACTGCGCGTGCGCTGGGTTTTGTGATTCTCGGCGAAGTTGCCGGTGTCAGCTACGACTATCGCCACCTGCCGGAAGCGCGCTCGGCGCAGACTTACGGCACGCTGGGTGCAATCTGGCGCGAAAGCCTGCATCAGTACCTCAAGGACGATGAGCAGGCCGTACCGTTCAATGGCTTGAGCCATGTGGAAAACCGTTATGGCGACGGCGCGCAGGCACCGTTCATCGACGCGTGGATCCGCCAGTACGGCCTCAAGGAATGGACCCGGCAATTGCTGCAGGTCACGGTGCCTCCGATCATCCATATGCTCTACGCCGAAGGCATCGGTATGGAGTCTCACGGTCAGAATATCGTGCTTATCGTCAAGCAGGGCTGGCCGCAGCGTATCGCCCTCAAGGACTTCCACGACGGTGTGCGTTACTCACCCGCGCATCTGGGCCGCCCTGAACTTTGTCCGGAGCTGGTCCCGCTGCCCGACAGCCACGCGAAACTCAACCGTAACTCGTTCATCATTACCGATGACGTGAATGCGGTACGCGACTTCTCCTGCGACTGCTTCTTCTTCATCTGCCTGGCCGAAATGGCGATCTTCCTGCGCCAGCAATACCAGCTGGATGAGGCGCTGTTCTGGCAGATGACCGCTGACGTCATTCTCGACTACCAGCGTGCACACCCGCAGCATCGCGAGCGCTTCAAGCTGTTTGACGTCTTCGCACCGTCCTATGAAGTGGAAGAACTGACCAAGCGCCGCCTGTTGGGTGACGGTGAGCGTCGCTTCCGCTCGGTGCCTAACCCGCTGCATACCTACAGGCCGCAATGATGCTCAGGACCAATACACTCAAGAGCAGACTTGGCAGCGAACAGCCGGTGTACGGGCTGATCAGTTCGATCCCGGCCCCGGCCGCCATCGAGTTGATCGCCGAGGCCGGTTTCGACTTCGTGATCATCGACATGGAACACGTGCTGATCAACCCGGAAACCGTGGAGAACATGATCCGGGTTGCAGAGAGCTACGACCTCACGCCATTGGTGCGGGTCGCCGATCTCAATCCGAAAACCCTGCTGCGCCTGCTTGATGGCGGTGCGCAGGGCATCGTTTTGCCGATGATCGAGAGCCCCGAGCAACTGGCGGACGCCATCGCCGCCTGCAAGTACCACCCGTTGGGGCACCGCAGCCTCAACGCCGGTCGTCCCGGCTCGTTCGGCAAGCACAGCCTGGCGCAGTACGTGGAAGCTGCCAATCAACAGATCATGGTAGTGGCGATGATCGAAAGCGCCGAAGGCGTGCGCCGCGCCGCCGAGATTGCACGTGTGCCTGGGCTGGACATGATTCTGGAGGGGGCCGCAGACCTGTCGCAGTCATTGGGCATGCCCTGGCAGATCGATCAACCCGATGTACAACAAGCGTTGCTGGCCACCTGGCAAGCCACCAAGGCAGCAGGCGTCGCCTATTGCACCATTCCCCGGAAAGACGGCGACGCTGCCCGCTGGCAGGCTCGCGGCGTCAATGCCTTTGTCCTCGGCGATGAGCGCGGCATTGCCTTTCGCGCACTTCAGGCGCGTCTGGCCCAACATTCAGCAGAAGGAAAATAATCCGATGAACTTCACTTCACTCGCCGCTGACCTGGTCATGCAGGATCTGGTCGATTGCCTGCTGGCTGAAGATTTCTTTGGCCGCGAGCCATTGAGCCTGCAGGACACCGCTCACTGGCAAGCGCGCCACCCGCAAGCCCCAAAACTTGAAGGGCAGAGCAGCACACAACAAATCTGGGAATGGTGCTGCGATGACTCGGAGCAGCGCTTCATCAGCGTCGCGCTGCGCCCAGGCATTACTCAACAATGGGAGAAAGTGCCCGGCACGCCGGTGCTGGGCCGTCAGGCTGAGCGCTGGACGCAGTTGTCCCCGGAAGAGTTCATGAAATGGGTGTTTGCCGGTAAAGCAACGCTGCTTCAGGACAGCGAGCGTCAGGACAATGAAAAGGGTATAGCGCTGTTTCTGGATGTATTGCGCATCAGTGTCTGGCAGACCGCGTTGTCGCTGGACCATAAAGTCGACGAGCACAACCTGATGGCACAGGACGGCGCTACGTTCTTCAGGACGATGGAGCAGTGGGCTTCGCTGCGTGATCGCCCATACCATCCACTGGCCAAAGCCAAGCAAGGGTTGAACGAGCAGGAATACCAACAGTATCAGGCCGAGTTTGCCCGGCCGGTGGCGCTGAACTGGGTCGCCGTCGACAAAACCTTGCTGCAATGCGGTGACGGAGTAGGGGATTTGAACGAATCTTTCCCTGCCCGCCACCTGCTGCCAGAGAATCTGCAAACTGTCCTCGAGCAGGAACTGCAACAGCGCGGCATTGCCAACAGTCACGTTGCGCTGCCGGTTCATCCTTGGCAATTCGAGCATGTTCTGCAGGTCCAGCTGGGCGATGCGTTCGCCAGGGGTGATTGCCAGCGTCTGGCCTTCAGCGAGGCCGCGGTATACGCCACCTCATCGCTGCGTTCGATGACGCCGTGCTTCGACAGCCCCGATTACCTCAAATTGCCCATGGCGATCTATTCGCTCGGCGCGTCCCGCTACCTGCCAGCAGTGAAAATGATCAATGGTGGGCTGAGTGAGAAACTGTTGCGTCAGGTTGTCGACAAGGATGAAACCCTGAGCCGCTCGCTGCACCTGTGCGATGAACGCAAATGGTGGGCGTTCATGCCACCCCAGGCCACTCTGTTCGACGAAGGCCCCCGGCATCTTTCGGCCATGGTGCGAGGCTATCCGGGAGCCTTGCTCGACGATCCGGACTGCCGCCTGCTGCCGATGGCGGCGCTGGGTACACCGTTGCCAGGCAGCAATCGGCACTTCTTCGATGAGTGGATGGACTATCGCGACCTACCGCGCAATCAGGCTTCGGTACTCACGCTGTTCCGCGAGCTGAGCCACAGTTTCTTCGACATCAACCTGCGCATGTTCCGCCTGGGCATGCTCGGCGAGGTGCATGGCCAGAACGCAGTCATGGTCTGGAAAGCCGGCGAAGCACAAGGACTGTTGTTGCGCGACCACGATTCGTTGCGTATTTTCGTGCCCTGGCTGGAGCGTAACGGCATGCGCGACCCGGAATATCGAATCAAAAAAGGCCATGCCAATACGCTTTATCATGACCGTCCTGAAGACCTGTTGTTCTGGCTGCAGACACTGGGCATTCAGGTAAACGTGCGGGCGATCATGGATACTCTGGCCCAGGTGTATGAGGTACCGATAACAGCGCTGTGGACGGTATTGCGCGATGTTCTGGATAATCTCATTACAACCATCGAATTTGACGACGAGGCGCGTGCCATGATCAGGCATCAACTGTTCGAAGCCCCCAACTGGCCTCAGAAACTCTTGCTTACACCCATGATCGAGCGCGCAGGCGGGCCGGGCAGCATGCCGTTCGGCAAGGGCGAGGTGGTCAACCCGTTCCACAGGTTGCGCCGTGCAACCTGACCAACCTTTGCATCCTTCGCGGCGCACGGTATTGCGCCTGTCATTGGGGTTACTGGCGCTGCCCGGCATTGCCTGGGCAGAGCCATTGCGCGCAATGCCACCAAGAGTCGTCACGCTGTTCCAGGGGGCGTCCGACAGCGCCGTGGCCCTGGGCGTGACGCCGTGCGGCGTGGTCGATTCCTGGAGCGAAAAACCGATGTACCGCTACCTGCGCCCGGCGCTGGCGGCGGTGCCGCATGTGGGCCTGGAAACCCAGCCTAGCCTTGAAGATATCGTGCTGCTCAAGCCCGACCTGATCGTCGCATCACGCTTTCGCCATCAACGCATCGCGCCGTTGCTTGAGCAGATCAGCCCCGTGCTGATGCTGGAAGAAGTGTTCGAATTCAAGCGCACCCTGGCAATGATGGGCGCTGCGATGCTGCGTCAACAGCAGGCAATGGACCTGCTTGGCCAATGGCAACAGCGTGTGACGGCGGTGCGCAGCCGGTTGCAGGAGAGGTTTGCCGGGCGCTGGCCGATCACCGTGTCGGTGCTCGACATTCGTGAAGATCATATCCGCAGCTATCTGCCCGCCAGCTTTGCAGGTTCGGTGCTTACCGAACTGGGCTTCGCCTGGACGCCCGCTGCCCGCGAAGCAACGGGCGTTTCCCTTAAACTCAGCAGCAAAGAGAGTTTGCCTGTGGTCGATGCCGACCTGTTTTTCATTTTTCAGCGCGCGGACAGCAAAGCCGCGCAGCAAAACTACGACAAGCTGGTCCGACACCCGTTCTGGCAACAGTTGCGCGCGGCGCAGGATGGCCAGGTATGGCGCGTGGATGCCGTTGCCTGGAGCCTGTCCGGCGGCATTCTGGGTGCCAACCGCATGCTCGATGAAATCGCTCGCGTGGCCATGGCGGATAGTCCCTCATGACGGCTGCGGTAAAACTGGGTCTGGGATTGTTGGTGTTGA
Source organism: Pseudomonas sp. RGM 3321 (assembly GCF_022836805.1). Lineage (NCBI taxonomy): Bacteria > Pseudomonadati > Pseudomonadota > Gammaproteobacteria > Pseudomonadales > Pseudomonadaceae > Pseudomonas > Pseudomonas sp. RGM 3321. The sequence continues at coordinate 192,078 of NZ_JALHBH010000120.1, read as the reverse complement.
TAGCGTGCATGGGATTGAGCCTGGCAACCGGAGCCACCTGGATATCGCCCTCTGCGATTGTCCGAAGTGTGTGGCAGCCCGATGCGCTGAGCGCTATCGAGCATGTGCTGCTCGATACGCGCCTGACGCGTACCCTGATGGCCATCGCCGTGGGTTCCAGTCTGGCGGTTTCTGGCGCGCTGATGCAGGCTCTGACGCGTAACCCGCTGGCCTCGCCCGGCCTGTTCGGCATCAATGCCGGAGCGACGTTTTCGATCATTGCCTGTTCGTCGTTGTTTGCGCTTTCATCCATGAGCCAGTGGCTGTGGTGCGCGTTCATTGGCGCGGCGGTAGCAGGGACTATTGTCTGGGTAATCGGCAACCGCGGGCAGGGCAGTCTCAACCCATTGCGAATTGTGTTGGCCGGTGCGGCTATCACCGCGCTGTTTACCGCGTTCAGTCAAGCGTTGCTGGTGGTCAATCAGGACGGTCTGGACACGGTATTGTTCTGGCTGGCCGGTTCCTTGTCGGAACGCGATCGGGCCACCGCCGCGCCATTATTGGTGTGCGTGGTTGTGGCACTGGCCGGGTCGCTGGTGCTGGCCGGGCAGGTCAACGTGCTCAACACCGGAGAAGCCATCGCAACCGCACTAGGCCAGCGTACAGGGTTGATTCGCCTGCTGATGAGCATCGTGATCATTGCCCTGGCGGGTAGTGCCGTGGCGTTGGCCGGAAGCATTGGTTTCATCGGGCTGCTGGTGCCGCACATGGTACGCAAGACACTGTCCATCGATCATCGCTGGCTGCTGCCCGGCTGCGCGTTGCTGGGCGCAACGCTGTTGCTGCTGGCCGATACGCTGGCGCGGGTGGTGATCGTGCCTCAGGAAGTGCCGGTGGGCGTGATGACCGCACTGTTCGGCGCGCCGTTCTTTATTGCGCTGGTTCGCCGGGGGGCACGTTATGGATAGGCATCTGACCCTGCGCTACCGCGGTATTTCCAGGCAGTTCAGCCTGACTGCATTGATACGTCTGTTGATCGGCGCAACGCTGACATTGCTGATCGCTCTGGGCTCGCTGGCCGTGGGCAAAATCAACCTGTCGCCCGCGACCCTTTTGAATGTTTTTACCGGTCAGGCGGATGCAAGTCTGGTTTTCATCGTCGAACAACTGCGCATGCCCCGACTGGTGCTGGCAGCACTCGTCGGCGCGGCACTGGCGGTGTCCGGGCTGATCCTGCAAAGCATCATCCGCAATCCGCTGGCTTCGCCGGACCTGTTGGGTATCACTAGCGGTGCCAGCGCGGCGGCAGTGCTGTATCTGTCATTCTTCTCGGCTGCTTTGGGGGCGCAATTTCTGCCCTTGGCGGCGATCTGCGGTGCAGGCCTTGCCGCACTGGTCATCTATCTGCTGGCGTGGAATCAGGGCGCTTCACCATTGCGCATGGTGTTGATCGGAGTAGGGGTGTCGGCCCTGCTGGCAGCAGTGACGACGTTCGTTCTGGTGTTCAGCCCGCTGACCACTACCTTGTCGGCTTATGTCTGGCTGACCGGGAGCGTGTATGGTGCCAGTTGGCCAGAACCCCGCGCCCTGGCGGGCTGGCTGTTGCTGACTTTACCGCTGCTGGTGCTGCTCGCCCGCCAGGTGCGCATGCAGCAACTCGATGATGATCTGGCTCAAGGCATCGGTGTGCGCGTGCAATGGCTGCGCGCCGGGTTGCTGCTGGTGAGTGTTGCGCTTGCAGGTCTGGCGGTTGCGTGGGGCGGGGCGATTGCCTTTGTCGGCCTGATTGCGCCGCACATTGGCAAACGCCTGATGCCACCGGGGTTTACCGGGCAGGCGCTGATGGCGGCGCTGATCGGTGCCAACCTGGTAATGCTTGCCGACCTGGCCGGGCGCACACTGTTCCTGCCGCTGGACCTGCCCGCAGGGATTTTTGTCGCGGTGCTGGGCACACCGTTTTTTCTCTACTTATTGATCAACCAGCGGCATTAAGGAATTACGGATGGCGTCAATCGCAACCCACGACCTGACCCTGAGTTACCAGCGGCAGGTGATCATCGACAGCCTTGATCTGCAGTTGCCCGCAGGCCAGGTGAGCGTGCTGATCGGCAGTAACGGTTGCGGCAAAAGCACCTTGCTCAAATCCATGGCGCGTTTGCTCAAGCCCCAGCAGGGCACTGTGGTGCTCAACGGGGCCGATATCCACCAGAAATCCACTGCTACGGTCGCGCGTGAACTGGCGATTCTGCCGCAAATGCCAAGCGCGCCGGAAGGCATCAGCGTACGTCAGCTGGTGGCGCTGGGCCGTTATCCCTATCAGAACTGGATGCAGCAATGGTCCGTTCAGGATGAAGCCATGGTCGAACGGGCGCTGGCGCAGACCGGTATGCAGGAACTGGCCGAGCGGCCCGTTGATGCCCTGTCAGGCGGCCAGCGTCAGCGCGCGTGGATCGCCATGACGCTGGCCCAGGATACGGACATCGTATTGCTGGATGAGCCGACGACCTTTCTCGATCTGGCTCATCAGATCGAAGTGCTGGACTTGTTACGCGACCTCAATCGCCAGGAAGGCAAGACCATCGTCATGGTCCTGCATGATCTGAACCTGGCTTGTCGTTATGCCGATCATATGGTCGCCGTCCACGAGCGTACCGCCTTCGCCCAGGGGCGTCCGGCCGACATTCTCAGTGAAGCACTGGTCAAGCAGGTCTTCGGCCTTAATTGCCGGATCATCGCCGACCCGTTCTTTGGTACGCCGCTGTGCATTCCCTTTGGCCGGGAACTGCCGCAATGAGCCTGGCACAGGCTTTCAGCGAACCCGAATGGGCACTGCTGTCCGGGGCGTTGCGCCTTAAACACGCAGTTGACCGCGATACCCGCTCGTTGCCAGCCCGTGCGTTGCTGGACTACAACGTGTGCGAACAATTGCTTGCAGCATTGGGGCCGGTCATCGGCTCTCCGACGCAGGCGATCACTGCGTCGCTGCTGGCCAAGCGCTTTTCCTTCCTGAGCACCGGTGCCTGCCTTTACGCCATGTCGGTCTACGACAAGGGCTTGATCCTGTCACTGGACAACAGCGTGATCGAATACGCACACGATGAGGGCCTGTGGACCTCTTCAATGCCCTTGGACGACGTAACACCTGTGGGTTATGAATCGGGTACTCGCGAGGCGTGGCGGGAGGTGATTGTCGGAAACTTGTTCCGCGACCTGCTGCAGCCTCTATGGGAGACCTTCAACCGTATCACTGGCATTTCCCGGCGCATCCTCTGGGAAAACACTGCCGTACGTGTCTATTCGCTGTACGACAAACGTATGGAAAAGGTTGAAGACCCGGCGATTCGACAGCGCTATGAAGCCGATTTCGACTGGCTGCTGAATCAGGCCGACCCGGCGCTGTTCGGCCTGAACTACAACCCGTTGAAACACTTCCGCCGCCCACCGGTTTTGCTGGAGGCCGAAGGCAAAAGCATCCGTTTTCGGCGCACTTGCTGCTTCTATTACGACGCCAGCAACCCCGTCGAGTATTGCTCGACCTGCCCGTTATTGAGGCCAAAAAAATGTCGATGAACAAGCACATTGCACACCGCCAGCAACAGCTCAGCGACGCCGTGATAGAGCAATACCGGGGCATTGCCGCCTCTACCATCGGCCACCTGACCGACAGCGGCTATCTGCCAGGGATCAGACCGCTGTTCGACGGCGCGCGACTGGTCGGCAACGTGGTTACAGTCAAAGTAGAGCTGCCCGATGGCAGCATCCTGCGCAATGCATTGCTTAACAGCCTGCCTGGCGATGTTCTGGTCATTGAATGCGTCGGTGACGATCATTGCGCCTGCTGGGGCGAATTGCGTACCTTGGCCGCGCTCATCAAGGGCCTGGCTGGCGTAGTCATCTCAGGTGCGGTCACCGACGTCGCCGCCTTACGCGAACATCGTCTGCCGGTATTCAGTCGAGGTATCAGTGCGGTGACCACGCGAAGTCTGGGGGAACGTGGCGAACTCAATGGGCCAATCAATATCGGTGGGGTTGTCGTTAATCCGGGAGACATTGCCATTGGCGATGACGACGGAGTGTTTATCCTGAGTGCGCAGCAGGCGGGTGAGTTGTTGCCTGGGTTGCTGGCCAAGGAACAAGCGGACCATGAGAGACGCGAGGAGTTTTTGCGACGACTGGACAGGGATAAAGCACCTGCTGCCGGTCAGCACATTAATCCAGCAGAGACGCATTCTTGAGTAGATCAAATAGCCCTTCAGGTACAAGCGTAGATTCACGGGTAAAACTGGAACCAGAATGCCACGTGGCCTTGAAAGTTGCCCCGTCGCTTTCAAGGCCATCCAGCCAAGGCTTCTTATAGATTTCTGCGTCGTCAAATCTTGCATCGTAGACCTGGACGATCTCGTGCCCTCGCTTGCCCGCGCAGGTAAAAATGCTCTCCAACGTGCCAATCAACCGAACGTTGCTGATCGAAAAGCCCAGTTCCTCATACACTTCCCGGACGACGGCATCGATACTCCGTTCGCCAAATTCGATGCCTCCGCCAATAGGGCGAAAAAGCGTTTGCTTTGCAACGACGTCGTGGAATTCGTTGACCAGTATTTTTCCCTGGTGGTGAAAAACGCAAAGAGCGAGGGCCCGAATGCGCGATTCTGACATAAATAGGTCTCCTTGCCAGCGTTTTGCATGAGTCATACGCAGACGTTATCAGCTGGTTGTTCAGCTATTATTCAGGTGGAATAGCTGGCCGACAGCCAGCTTACAACTTAATTCCGTGCAAACTTAAAATTAATCGTCCTGTATTAACCGTTATCGTACGACTAAACCGGCAATCTGGATCCCAAATCAGACTTCGGAATTCATATCAGGATTTTCCGGCGTTTAGTTGGCGGGGGCGCTAAAGGTTTCGCTTCTATGACCGATGAAGGTGGCAAGCCCAAACTGTCCCGGATAGCCGCAATGTTTAACTCTCAGTTGAAAAAAACCAACAAGGCATTGGAGCGCCGCCTCGCCATGCTTGAACAAGCAGGGCAAATTCTGAATCTGGAGACAGTTGCCGCCGTTCTGGACGGGGCGGGTAAAGTGCAGTCAGTCAATGCCTTGTTCGAGACAGAGCTGAGCTATGCACAAGCCGAGATTGCCGGGCGCAGTCTTTCTGAATTGAGCCCGCCAGAGCTGAGCGGTGATGTTCACCAGAAGCGCGCCCTGGCGGCGATTCGGGACGGCAAACATTTCAGCGGCACCTTGCGCCTGGTCAGCAAAACAGGGGCCAGAGTGTGGCTGAGAACCGTGGTCGTTCCCTTTAAAAATGAAACCGGCGGTGTGGAGCAGATCACGCTTTACTCAAGCGTTTTGACGCGCACCATTGAAGCCTCTCGCGAGAACGAAGCCCTTGTAAACGCGCTGCAACGGTCCACCGCCGTTATTGACTTCACCCTCGATGGAATAGTTATCGCAGCCAATGACAACTTTCTGAAAGCAATGGGTTACGAGTTGCATCAGATAAAGGGAAAACATCACAAGATGTTTTGTTTGCCTGAAGAGTCTGCCTCTGACGCCTATACGCTGTTTTGGGAAAGGCTGCGTCGGGGTGAATTTATCGTTGATCGTTTCCGACGCGTCGACAAGTCCGGTCGTGATGTATGGCTGGAAGCGTCCTATAACCCGATTACCGACGCCAATGGCAAGCTCTATAAAATCGCCAAGTTTGCAACGGTCATTACTGAACAGGTTGAGCGTGAGAAAGCGGTCGCTGAAGCGTCGGAGATGGCCTATCAAACATCTATCGATACCGACGGCAGTGCACAGCAAGGCCGAAAAGTCATCAAGGACACCCTGCAGATGCTGGGCCAACTGACAATTTCGATGCAAGAGGCCACGCGCGGCATCGAGGCGCTGGACTCTCAAAGTCAGGTCATTGGAACGATCATAAAAACCATCAGTGGAATCGCCGAGCAAACCAACCTGCTTGCGTTGAACGCAGCTATTGAAGCCGCGAGGGCGGGCGAACAGGGCAGGGGGTTCGCGGTGGTGGCCGATGAGGTACGCCAGTTGGCCTCCCGCACGACCAAAGCGGCAGAAGAAATCGTAAACGTCGTGAAGACCAATCAGAGCCTTGCTTCAGATGCCGTGGGCGTGATTGTGCGCAGTACCGAGCAGGCTTCCGAGGCGCTGGTGCTGGCTAACGATGCAGATCGTGTCATGCAGGAGATCCAGCAAGGCGCCAACACAGTAGTTCGGGCCGTCAGTCGATTTGTCGATCAGCGCTCGAGTTAGTTGCAAACGGCGGAACACTATCGAGCCCGGTAGTGTTCCCGGTCATCATCCTGGCAAGGGACAATAGGGCGTAGCGAATGCCGGTAAGCGTGAAGTCTGGCGACCGCTGAACTGCTTGCAGTCGTACACCTGCCGTCATTCGAGCGTAGCGTTCATGTCATTCATCAGCAGTCCGCACATGGTTCGTAAATACCTTTACACCCTGTTGTGGCTTTACCTGTTTTCTATTTTTTTGTTGGCCATAGCGTGGGAATTCAAGCTTGAGTCCTTCGCCATGTACGCCATGAACTTACCGTATGATCAGGACTTCGAAGATGCCGAGCGTTGGCGTTTTGTATTGACGTCGACCGGGTTTGCGTTGCTGTCGATGGTCGTACCGTTCATTCTTTTGAAGCGCCTGATGCAACGCTTGCAAGACAGCTACAACGACTTGCTGAAGTCGCAGGCGCTCAGCGACTCTCTGGCCCGTCACGATCCCTTGTCCGGCCTGCTCAATCGGCGCGTGTTTCACGAGCAGCTGGTTGCGCGCCTGGAGCAGCCATCTTCGCAAACCGCCGTTTTCCTGATCGATCTGGATAAATTCAAGCAGATCAACGACACCCACGGGCATGCAGTAGGAGACGCGGCGATTTGCGCCGTTGCGGAAAGTCTGCGAGAGGCCACTGCAGGCTGGCAGGCTTCAGTGGGGCGACTGGGCGGGGACGAGTTCGGCCTGGCGGTCAGTGGTGACTTCAGTCAGGTTGAGCTGGCAACGCTGGCTGAAAGTGTGTTGGCTAAAATCGCAACGTCCAATGCGAATTTTCCGCGTTTAGCGCTTAGTGCGACCCTGGGCATTGCAATTGCGCCGTTGGACGGTTCGGATGCCGACGTCCTGCTGCAGCATGCCGACGGCGCCATGTACAGAGGCAAGAACGGCGGCCGCGCTACGTTTAACTTTTATGAAGTGAGTTTCGAGCGCGAACAACGCCAACAGGAGTTGTTCGCGCAGGAATTGAGGCAGGCTATTGAGGAAAAGCAGATCCAGCCGTTCTATCAGCCTATTGTCAATCTTCCGGAACAACGCCTCGCGGGGTTCGAACTATTGGCGCGATGGCTGCACCCCGAGCGCGGAATTATCATGCCGCTTGACTTCATACCCGTGGCAGAACAGCTGGGTCTAATCAAGCAACTCACTGAAAGTCTCCTGCTTCAGGCCTTCGATCAGGCGCGTGACTGGCCGAGCGACTTTACGCTGGCCATAAACGTCACTTCATTGATGATCGAAGACGCGGATTTTCCCGACTGGTTGGCACACGTGGCCAGCGAAGGTAACTTTCCACTGAGTCGGCTGGAAGTGGAGGTGACGGAAAATGCTCTTGTGGCCAATGTCGACAGTGCACGCCTGAACCTGGAGCGCTTGCGCGCTATGGGTGTGAGCGTAGCGCTGGACGATTTCGGTACTGGCTATTCAGGGCTTTATCATTTGACCAAACTGGCCATCGACAAGATAAAAATCGACAGATCGTTCTTTGACACAACCCTGGAGAACCAGAACGAGATGGTCAAGGCCATCCTTGCTCTGGGGAAAAGTCTGCGCATGAAAATCACCGCTGAGGGAGTGGAGCACGAGCAACTGGCAGACTGGTTAGCCTCCCATGAGTGCGATTTTGCTCAAGGTTACTTGTTCGGACGGCCCTTGCCTCTGGCGCAGGTGACTGCGCTGCTGGCAATGGCCGAGCCCTACGGGCCGGTAAGGGCGCGAGCCGCCAGTGCCGGGTAGCACGAACGTTGGGCGCACAGCATGTGGCGCCCCACTGATGGCAAGCTACGGCGCCCGCCGAAGCGTAATTTGGGTCAGCTCCGAAGACTGGCCAAGACGAATGGCAAATCCGGGCCAGAGTGCGGTGCCGTTGTTGACGTACAGCTGCATACCGCCGACATCATAAAACCCCGACACAAATCCCCCGTTGGCCATGGCCAGCAGGCGGTGAAGACCGAAGATCATTCCACCATGGGTATGGCCGGAAAGTTGTACAGCCACCCCTTTAGTCGCGGTTTCCCGCGCGTTTCTGGGTTGATGGTCGAGCAGGATGATCGGCGTGTCTTTTGCGATGCCTGCTATGGCTTTTTCAACGTCTGGCGCGGGGAAGCCGGTTTTGGGTGCGGTCACATCGGTGACCCCGGCCAGAGCGATCCTTGCGCCGTCGCGCTCGATCAGGGTGTGGCTGTTTGCGAGAGGCACCATCCCCAGCGAGACGAAGTGCTGCATCCACGCCTGGTTGTCGAAAAAGTATTCATGATTACCGGGTATGACATACACGCCATCCGGCGCCCGTAAATCGCGTAAAGCTTCGATATCCTGCTTCCTGTCGTTGAGCGAGCCGTCGATCAGGTCGCCGGTGATGACGATCAGATCCACTCCCAGCGCATTCGACTGCTGCACCACCGCCTGCGTCCACGGCGCGTCAAACAGGCGACTGATGTGCATGTCCGTCAGTTGCAATACCTTGTAGCCCTCGAATTGCACAGGCAGGTTTTTGATCGCGATCTGGATGTCTTTCACAGGCGGCACGCGCACGGCCTGCTGCACGCCGATTGCCGCCAGCACCAGGGACGCTACACCGATGACGTAGCGCAGATTGGCCGGAATGGTCAGTGTTTGTCGGCGCACCAGCATCGTCAGTAATGTGCCGATGTCGACGATGATTTGCAGTACCGCAAGCAACAGGATCGCGCCGAATGCCCAGTTGAACAGCATCACGATGTAGCGTGGAAATTCCGGCGAGAACACGCTGCCGGAGGAAAAACGGCAATACAGATGGTATTGCGAGGCAAGGACAAGCAGCACCGCAACGGCGATTTTCGCCGATAACGCCCAGGGCATCGGCCATAGGAATCGGGCGATGACGTACAGGCAGGGCATGCTGAACATGACATGAAACATTAACGTGCTCCGTTGGCGATATCGATGAAGTGGATAACTGCGTCAACGGCACGGGCAGTAATGAGGTCGATCTGGTCCTGCCGAACGCCGCCCGTTGCAGCGTATTGGGGAGCAGGGATGCTGGAGGTCATGGTGCCGAGGCGCAATGCCGATACGAGCAGACCGTGCCGCCAAGTTTCTTGCAACGCGCGCCAATTGTCGAGCTGACGTGCTTTTGCCAGCACTGCACGGCTCGAAACCGATATGAAACCATCGCTTGATTGCAACGCGACAGGCGTCGTTGCCAGATATATTCACTGACCGTACAACCCTGTTCCACCTGGAATGTCCTGTGCAGGCTGCGCACCGAACACTGTTCGACGCTGGCGATGCGCTCCACAGTCAGGTCCCGGTCGGCAAGGTGACGTTCAATATAGGCTTTGAGGCGATTCTGCTTGAACAGACGGAAGTCATCAGGCAGATGGCAGCCAGGGATTGTTTGCTGTCTATCGAGTCGAGTGCGTTCATCAAGCATCACCTTTACAAGAGTATCGCCCACCAAATATGGGCGGACACGGACATCGGTCAGAACGTGTGAACGTAACGAACCTGCACCATGTAATCCGCGCGCGAGCGGTTCTCGACGCCGGTCTCTTTGTAGGTATTCAGCCAGAACGCCTGCGGTTCGCTTATCTTCCAGAACAAGCCAGGTCCGATGCCGAGTACTTTTTCCCGGGAGTCACTCAAGCGGCTGCCGTTGACCTGATCATCCGATATCTGCCTGAAGTAGTAGCCGTTGATGCCGACGGAAACCTTGGGGAACACTTCATACGACGCGGTGAAGTTGGCCCACGCCGACTGGCCTGATTGCGTGTTGCGAACTGCCTGCCCGTCGAAAAACTGCTGCGAACTGCTCGCCGGGTCGTCGTTCTTGAAGTTGTACAGGTAGTTGAGACGCCAACTCATTTCCCAGCGCGGCGCAGGCATCCAGGTGGCTGCCCAGTAGGGGGTCAGCGAGAAATGGCATGAAGCTAAGCACCAGGCAGGCTGGCAAGGATATTTTCAGTGTCATCGGCGCGGCACTATTTTTGGAGTTGTGAGCAGAAGACTTCGCTTGGCACCTCGACTGTAATAACCGGGTTATCGCAATACTTGAGTGGAGCGGCCAGAGTTGACTGAGAGCGCCAGGATGGCGGAGAGAGTGCCCATAAATAAATATATGTATGGATGTATTACGCATCTTAATCGCAAAAAGCTATCTCTCAATTGACGCTGCAGCAGCGGCTCATGGTTACTGGACATCGCCCGCCAGATGGGCGCGGAAATTACCATCAATTATCGAACACACCCTGACTGGGCTGCGCAAGTCATGGCGCTCACCGATAATACTGGTGCGGACATCATCCTCGAAACCGGAGGCCAGGACACCCTGGGGCAATCCATCGCTGCCGCTGCCGTCAACGGACGTATCGCGGTCATTGGTGTGACTCCGGGGCAGCACTCTCCGATTCCCGATTATCTGTCCCTCATCCTGAAAATTGTAACCATCAGGGGCATTGCCGATGGTAGTCGCGCCATGTTTGTCGACCTCATACGCGCAATCGAGGCAAATGGGGTTGAAACCGTCGTTGCCAGGACGTTCAAATTCGCTGATGCACCCCAGGCCTATGCTTATTTTGCTGCGGCAAAGCATATTGGAAAGGTGTTGATCGAGTTTGAGCGCGACTGAGGGCAGGGCACAGGATCATCCGGAGAGTAGCAAAAGGCTTACACGATCTGGAGTGGATCCACTCTGTACGGCGCCATGGCGAAGGAGCAATCTACACCCATCAACTGCAAGCGCAGGAAGCGCTTCACAGGTCACGGATGATCACCATTGCCGGGATGGCTACCGACAGGATGTCGGAATGGTATTGATGGAAAAAACAACCCGCTTCGGCGGGTTTTTTTATTTCACGATGACTCCAACACCGAAATTCGCTGGACTATGCCGCAGCCCGATACAGCAGGTTTATCAATAACTTAGGCGAGTTCAACATATGCCGGTGCTTTCCGAAACCTGACCTGACTTCCGATCGCCTGACTCCTATCCGGCTCTTGGAATCGGGTCTTTCCGAGGAGTCATCATGGCTAAGATCAAACTCACCAAGTCCGCAGTCGATGCGGCACAACCCCAGGCGCAAGCCATCGAGCTGCGCGACACCCTCGTTCCCGGCTTCCTGTGCAAGATTACGCCGGCCGGTCGCAAGGTGTTCATGCTCCAGTACCGGACGAACGCGGGCGAGCGACGCAAGCCGGCCTTGGGCCTGTTCGGCGAATTGACCGTCGAACAGGCCCGCTCATTGGCACAGGAATGGCTGGCTCAGGTGCGCCGGGGCGGCGATCCTGCAGCGGACAAGGCCGAGGCGCGCCAGGCACCCACCGTTGAGGAGTTATGCAAGAAGTTCATGGAGGACTACTCCAGGAAGCGCAACAAGCCCAGCACCCGAGTCGGCTATCAAGGCGTCATCAACCGCTGCATCATCCCGTTGCTGGGCCGCAAAAAGGTTCACGACGTGAAGCGGCCGGACGTTGCCGGGCTGATGGAAAAGCTTTCATACAAGCAGACCGAGGCCAACAAGGCGTTCAGCATCCTGCGCAAGATGTTCAACATGGCGGAGGTGTGGGGCTATCGGCCAGACGGCACCAATCCTTGCCGCCACGTCCCGATGTTCCCTGCCGGTAAGTCCACCCACCTCATTAGCGACGAGGACATGGGCAAGCTGTTCCGGCAGCTCGACAAGATAGAGGCCGAAGGGCTTGAGAACTACGTCATCCCGCTGGCGATTCGCCTGCAATTCGAGTTCGCCGCCCGCCGGTCCGAAATCGTCACGCTCGAATGGGAATGGGTCGATCTGGAGAATCGGCGCGTCGTCTGGCCCGACAGCAAGACCGGCGGCATGTCCAAGCCCATGAGCGAGGAAGCCTACCGGCTGCTTTCGACGGCACCGAGGCAGGAAGGCAATCCCTATGTGCTGCCGTCGCCACGCCATCCGGGGCAGCATCTGACCACGGGCGAGTATTACGGCGGCTGGTGCCGCGCTCTCAAGGCGGGGGGCGCGACGCATGTGGGTACGCACGGCATCCGCCATCGTTCGGCGACCGACATTGCCAATTCAGGTATCCCGGTCAAGGTCGGCATGGCGTTGACGGCGCACAAGACCGTCGTGATGTTCATGCGCTATGTCCATACCGAGGACGATCCGGTGCGCGAGGCGGCCGAACTGGTGGCGAACCGGCGCAAGACGATCACCGGTGCCAAGCAACCGCCTGCGGAAGCGACAGCATGACCAGGCGCAGGGTATCCGCGCCTTCGCCCGCAGCGCCGGCGGTACTGTTGGGCGAGATTCGAGTGCTGATCGAGGCGGCGCGGCAGCGCGCCGCCTCGGCTGTGAATAGCGAACTGACGATGCTCTACTGGCGCATCGGCCAGCGCATCCACACGCAGGTCTTGGAGGGCCGGCGGGCCGATTACGGTGAGGAGGTTGTGTTGACGTTGGCGGCGCAGTTAGTGAAGGAGTATGGCAGCAGCTTTGCGGTCAAGAACCTGCGACGCATGATGCAGTTCGCCGCCACCTTTCCCGACGAGCAGATTGTCGTATCACTGATACGACAATTGAGCTGGACGCACTTCATCGCGCTGATCCCGCTGAAGGACCCGCTCCAGCGTGACTACTACGCGCAGATGGCGAGTGCCGAACGCTGGAGCGTGCGGACGTTGCGCGAGCGCATCGACTCTATGCTGTACGAGCGTACGGCATTGTCCCAAAAGCCGGGCGAGACGATCGTGCAAGAACTGGCGACGATTCGCAATGCGCAGCGCATGTCGCCCGCCCTGGTCATGCGCGACCCTTACATCCTCGACTTCCTGGGGCTGCGGGACACTTGGCAGGAAGGCGACTTAGAGGCGGCGATCATCCGCGAAATGGAGTCGTTCTTGCTGGAGCTTGGCGCGGGTTTCAGTTTCGTGGCCCGGCAGAAGCGCATCCAAATTGATGGCGACTACTTCCACCTCGACCTGCTGTTTTACAACCGCAAGCTGCGGCGGCTCGTGGCGGTGGAGTTGAAGGTCGGCGAGTTCAAGGCGGCCTACAAAGGGCAGATGGAGCTTTACCTTCGGTGGCTCGACAAGCACGAACGGGAGCCGGAGGAAGCCTCGCCGCTGGGGATCATCCTTTGCACCGGCAAGAAACGCGAGCAGATCGAATTGCTGGAACTGGACAAGTCAGGAATCCACGTTGCCGAGTACCTGACAGCCTTGCCGCCGAGGGGCGTGCTGGTGGAGCGGCTACAACAGGCAACTCAGCGGGCGCAGCTGCAGATGGAACAGCGAGAAACGGGCAACGATTAGCCCTGTCTCAAACAGCCCGGTTTCCCAGCGTGCCGCTCAAGCTATCTCGGCATCTCGCCTCCAATCTCCCACAACCATCCTAGCGGGATTCCTGATCTTTAGCAGGCCGATCATCTGCTGATGCAGCGGCTCAAGGTAGCTCTGGTACTGGTGGCGAAGTGCTCGTTGGGCTACTCAGGGCTGGAGAATCTACCGTTTGCCGAGCGTTGCCTGGCGTAAATCTGAAAAAGGAGGGGGACGGTGGAGCCCCCCTAATTACTACAAAATCATTCGATAACAATGATCGGATGACCTCGATCACGCGGCGACCCCGGAAAATTCGAGTAGCACACTCTCTTTCCAGGCGTGGCTGATGATTTTGACCGGCGAATTCAACTCTGGTTCGCAACGCTGTTTTTAAATTCCTCGGAGAAGACTTCGAGGGGCGTTTTGAATGCGAGTATCTTGCGTGGTCGATTGTAGAGACGTTGTTCGATGCATCGTAGGTGCTCGTCGGTGATGGTGCTGAAGTCGGTGTGTCGTGGCAAGTACTGCCGTGTGAGTCCATTGGCATTTTCGTTGCTGCCGCGTTGCCAGGGCGAGTACGGATCGGCAAAGTACACATCGGCCTGCAGCGCGGTGGCGATGAGCCGATGGTCGGCAAATTCCTTGCCGTTGTCTGCGGTCAGGGTATGCACGTGCTGGCGCAGCTTACCCAGGCGTTGGACGATGGCGTTACGCACGTTCTCGGCCGTGCCATCGGGCGAGTAGGCAAGCAGATGCAGGCGACTGCGGCGCTCGGTCATGCTGACCACCACTGCCTTGCCGTGCGAGGCGCGCAGGGTGTCCAACTCCCAATCGCCAATGCGGCGGCGCTGCTCCACAACGGCCGGACGTTCCTTCCAGCTGCGCCGATCCTTCAGTTGGCCACGGCCATCGCGGACGCCACGCCGACGCCGCTTGCGGCGGCGTTGGCGCAAGTGCCCGAACAGCTGACCACCACATCGCTGATCGGCATAAATGTGCCGATAGATCCATTCGTGACTGGCAAGGCCGGTGCGGCCGGCGATCTGTGCAGGACTGAAGTCTTCGGCCAACAAGGCCTCGATCTGCGCGATGCGCTCGGCACCGATGCGCGGACGCTGACTGGCCTGCGTGCGTCGCTGTTGGCTGGCGCGCTGCGCTTGCTCAGGGGTATACCGACCGCCATGCCGGTTGCGACGCAGTTCGCGGCTGATCGTGCTCGGCGCACGTCCCAACGTATCGGCGATCGCACGCAGCGACAGACTGGTTTCGTGCAGGGCGTGGAGACGGTATCGTTCCGACAGGTCCAGGCGACTGGATGACATGGGCAACTCCACTTGGCGGTGAAGTGGTTCAGGTCATGTCGCCTGGACCGCTTCACAACCCTTGGTGTTGCGATTGAGAGTTGAATTCGCCACCCATAAACGCTTTCTCGACTAAAAAAGGTCGTTACACCGTCGTCGCCGTCTATGAAGCCTCTATATCCATTTTGAATTAGGTTGGCCACACTTCCAACCTTTCTATCAACGCCGATAAAGCAAAGATTAGAAATTCTCGCGACAACATCATCAGCGGTAGGACGGTCCGCAATGTTGTACTGAAGGCAGTCTTCCACGAGGGCCTGTAACTGCTGCGCAAGAATCTTATATTGCGGGTTTGACGTCATGAAGTCCGGCCAAGGCTCTCTATTTTTATTCTGCACATTGACAGCAGCCTGGAGATAAACGCCGAAAGGAACTTTTCCGGTCATTATCTGGAACACATCGACGGCGCATCGGTGTATCCGCGCGAGCTGGTCAAGGAGGCGCTGCGGCTCAACGCGGCGGCAGTCATCGTTTCGCACAACCACCCGAGCGGCAATCCCGAGCCGAGCGGTGCCGACGGGGCACTGACCCAGCGACTCAAGGAGGCGCTGGGGCTGGTGGACGTGCGCGTGCTGGATCACATCATCGTTGCTGGCAACGCAACGGCATCGTTCGCAGAGCGTGGGCTGATCTAGCTCATGGGGCTTCGGCCCCTTTTTCTGCGCCTGCCGGCACAACTCTCGCCCTCGCTGGCTTGATGCTCAGGCCGTCGCAACCTGAATCATCTCATCGTAGTGTTTCTTGTCCACTTCCTCCAACCACTGAAAGATTTGACCGATGACGCTATGGCTCTCTCCAGCCAAGTTTTCTGTGGACTCCTCGGTTATCTCGATTACGTCGCTATGCGAATATTTGTTGATAAAGCGGTAGATTTTTTCCTTAAGCTCCGGTGTTGTGATGGTGCAGTCTTTCAGGCCCGCATCCATCAATTGACTGATGTCGCTTCTCCGCTTTGGATATTTGAAAGTGAAAAACGATTCAACGAGCTTGCGGGCAAGATTCGCCGTTAAGAATGCTTCATCTCGGTTAAGAGTCGTATGCGCCCTGTATTCATAGAGCTTCTTGAAGATATAGTGGTACTCCGAACCGTAGTTCTTCAGAGAGTCGTCGGCATCCACAAGTAGCGAGTGGCGAGGGGAGCCAGGTGGCGCATCCAGGCGATAAAAGAAGCAATTCTCGGGCTTGCCCTTGTTAGCACGGTTCCTATTTGTTCCAGTGAACCAGTCTCTCACTAGCTTGAAGTACGTGAAGTTGTGAGTCAGCACAAAAAGTTGCTTGGCTTCAGTGCACTGAGTTCTCAGGAACGAATAGGCATGAAACAGGTGATTTGAATCAAAGCTTGAGACCGGATCATCAACGACGACAATCGTGTCCTTGATGTTGTTTCCGTTTTCTTTGAGCTTTGTAATGA
Organism: Pseudomonas sp. RGM 3321; assembly: GCF_022836805.1. NCBI lineage: Bacteria > Pseudomonadati > Pseudomonadota > Gammaproteobacteria > Pseudomonadales > Pseudomonadaceae > Pseudomonas > Pseudomonas sp. RGM 3321. The sequence goes on along the minus strand of NZ_JALHBH010000120.1, from coordinate 175,756 downwards.
AGTAGACGAAGGCAATCGCAGTCTTCTCACCTTCGCTCAAATTCCCATCATGCTCACCCACGCCGTTTCTTATGATCTCATAGCCTTTCTTCTTCTGATTAAAGTTCAGGCAAAGCTCAGAGCGGCCGATGAAGCGATGCAAGATGTCATTGAACTCCTTCGCCCCAACCGTTTCATTTGAGAGCAGCGCCTCTATGGCTCCGACCTCTTGACCAAGTTTTTCAATTTCCTTGTGGTCATTCTTTGCTTCGGCCTCAAGGTCATTGCACTTCTTTTCGCTTCCAGCATAGTCAAACTCTTGCACCTCGGCCGCAGCAAAGTGAAGCTCCAGTGCGACCTTGCTTTTCGAGGTCTCAGATTTGAAGTTTGAAGTCTTATTATTGTGCTTTCCGACGAGCGCAGTAATCGACTTCAGGATGTCATTGAAATTTGTGACATCGTCTTCAATCACATCCGAGATCTGAATGTCTGTCTTTGCTGGGTCTGTGATCTTGGCCTTCAGAGCTTCCCGCCATCCTTCCATTTGCTGGTCGATCTTCTCAGCAGCAGATACGTATTCCTTCTGGATCTTCTCTGCCTCGACCGATAGTTCTTTATAAAACTCCGTCGCTGCGGGCAACTGATTGGCCGGAGCGCCTTGAGACTCAATCCAAGTTGCGGCGTTCTGAAGTCGGCTTTGAAACTCTGTGAACTCTTTACTGAAGTGGGCAGCAAGTGCCTCGGCACGAAGCTGGGTGAACGGAGAGCCGCAGAACTCGCAGGATTGAGAGTCGTGGTGTTTATGGATTTCCAAGCCTGTTTGAACCCAGTCACGGATGTCCGGGTTATCAGTCAGCCGCTGGACAGCTTGATTGACCGCCGTAGTCCCAATCAAATCTCTGATGCGGCCTGCCGCCTTCTTAAAGTAGTCAGGCTCAACGGCCGTTGAGGCGAAAGTGATGCTTGGAAGCTGATCTGGCTTGGCGGCATTCGTAAGGTCGATAACCTTCTCATCTGGAAGAACCGACTCAGCCTTGATAATGGTCTCGCCGTTACTCTGAATGAAGTTAGAGAGCTTACGGCGGTCGTAATTTAGGTAGTAGCTGTCGCTCGTATCAATCGCCTGAAGTCCTAGCTTCATTTTTCTAGCAGCATTGGTCAGAAATTTCTCAAGTGCCTCACGCTGCTTCTTGATATCGCTTTGCTTGTCGTCGTGAGCCTTCTTTTTAGACTGAAGTTCGCCCTTTAGCTTCTCCAGCTTCTGCAAGTCATCAATCTTCTCTTTCGCAATGAGAAGGATGCTTTTTACAGATTTGTCCCAATCAATATTCTCATGCACAAAGTGCTGATTGAAAACATGAATATTCAATTGGGATGACGGGAGTGTGGCTTCCGTAATTGTTGAGCCGTCCTCCAAAACGACTGAAAACTGGCCCGAACTGAATCGAGAAACCATCGAGCGAAGCTCAAAGCAAGAGAATAGATTCGATAGGGTAGATTTTCCTGTTCCGTTCCAGCCATAGACAAGGTTGTACCGGCCGAACTTCTGGATCTTCGTTCCATTGAAGTCGCTGAAGATACCGAATTGCTTGAGACGGTTAATGCAGACGATCATTTCGAGGACCTCCATGTTCTTGCTTTGGCAGCGTTTGCTTGCGAAACAAATGGTAAACGAAGAGTCCTCTTGCGTCTCCGCTTCGCGGATCGCGCTGCTCCAGGTTCGCTAGTCGCTCATCCCTAGTGGGACTGGCTTTGCCAGCCTTCCGCATCGTTGACGCCTACGGCCCGGCTTCCAGCTTCGGGCCTGCGCGCTTCGCTTGCGTGCGGTCGGCACACAGGGATGGCCGTTGCCTTGTCCAGCCGTCTCCCCTGACTTCATCACCTTACCCGCGACCGTAGCCCGCTCCCGTGTGTCGTCAAGGCGCGCAGGGCCGTGTCCTCGGCTGCGCCTGCGGGCCGCACCAACCCTGCGCTTGTTTCCTTGACGGCACACGTTCGCGCGCTCCTGACCGTCGCGGGCGATGAACTCAGGAAAGACGGTGGCAACAGGGCCAACCGGGTTCCTCGTGCCAACCGCACCAAACAGCCGAAAGGCTGGGCCTCCGAATCTAGGAATCCGGTGTGCGGTTTGAACAGCAAACCCTTTTCGTCAGGAGAAATGCCATGCACCTCACATCCCGATTCGCTTCCCGTTCCCCGTCGCTGCGCAGCGATTACCCGCTGTCCGACGATCAAATCCGCAAGGTCGCGCCGTCCATCTTCGCGGACGCCCCGCACGAAAGCCGTTCCGAGCGGTACGCCTATATCCCCACCGCCGCCGTGCTGACGGAGCTTCGCAAGGAAGGGTTCCAGCCCTTCATGGTGGCGCAGACCCGCGTGCGCAACGAAGACCGCCGCGACTTCACCAAGCACATGATCCGGCTGCGCCATGCCAACCAGATCAACGATGCAGAAGCCAATGAAATCGTCCTGCTGAACTCGCACGACGGCACCAGCAGCTATCAATTGCTGGCTGGCCTGCTGCGCTTTGTCTGCCAGAACGGATTGGTATTCGGCGACACCATGGCCGATGTACGCGTACCCCACAAGGGCGACGTGGCCGGGCACGTCATCGAAGGCGCTTATGAAGTGTTGAGCGGCTTCGACCGAGTGAAGGAATCCCGCGATGCCATGCGCGCCATCACCTTGAACGATGGCGAATCCGAAGTGTTCGCCCGTGCCGCGCTGACCCTCAAGTACGACGCCCACGACAAGCCCGCGCCCATCACGGAATCGCAAATCCTGATGCCGCGCCGCCACGACGACCGCCGCCCGGACTTGTGGAGCGTGTTTAACCGCACGCAAGAGAACCTGACCCAAGGCGGCCTGCGGGGGCGCAGCGTCAACGGACGCCGCCAGCAAACCCGCCCGGTGCAGGGCATCGACCAAAACATCCGCCTCAACCGTGCGCTTTGGCTGCTGGCCGATGGCCTGCGCCAGTTGAAAGCCTGAACCCCCACGCGGCAGGGGCAGGCAGCAGCCCTTGCCGCTTCTCTCGCTGCTGCATCCCTAACCGCAAGGAGTTATCACCATGAACGCCGTTACCCAAATCGAAACCCGAGCCATCGAAACCGCCGCGCCGCTGGAAGTGGCCGACCCGACCAAGAACCTGATTTTGGTTCCGCTCTCGCAGTTGCTGCCGCGCCGCTCCAAGCGCAACGCACGCAAGACCCCGCGCCTGTCCATTCCCGAACTGGCCGCGAGCGTCGCCCGCATCGGCCTGCTGCAAAACCTCGTCGTCATCCTCGCCGCCGATGGCGAGCAATACGAAGTGGTGGCCGGCGACCGCCGCCTGACCGCCTTGAAGCTGCTGGCGAAGAAGAAGCGCATTGCCGCCGACTTTGAGGTGCCTTGCCTGCTGGTGCCCGACGCTTCGGCCCGTACCGTCAGCCTCGCGGAAAACCTGCTGCGCGAGCAGATGCACCCGGCCGACCAGTTCGAGGCGTTCGCCGCGCTGGTCAAGGAAGGCCGGCCCATCGAGGACATTGCCGCCGACTTCGGCGTGTCCCCGCTGGTGGTGCAGCGCCGCTTGAAGCTGGCCAACGTCTCGCCGCGCCTGCTGGCCGACTACCGGGCCGCAGCCGTCACGCTGGAACAGTTGATGGCCCTGACCATAACCGACGACCACGCCGCGCAGGAAGCCGCGTTCTACGGTGCGCCCGAATGGCAGCGTGGCGCGTCCGCGTTGCGCGAACGCCTGACCGAGCGCGAAATCGACGCCACGCATCCGCTGGTGTGCTTCGCCGGGCTGGACGCCTACACGGCGGCGGGCGGTGGCATCTGCCGCGATCTGTTCGCGGAAGGCGATGCCGGAACCTACCTGACCGACGCCACGCTGCTGGAAACGCTGGTGCGCGGCAAGCTGGATGCGCTGGCCGGGGACGTGCGCGCCGAGGGTTGGGCGTGGGTCGAAGCCGTGCCGCACATGAGCTATGCAGAGCGGCAGGCGTTCCAGAACGCACCGCGCCAGCGCCGCGAACCGAGCGCCCGCGAAGCCCGCCGCATCGCATCGCTGCAAACCCGCCTCGACAAGATCGACGCCGAACTGGAAGAAGCGTACGACGCCGAGGACGAAGACAAGACCGAAGCGCTGGAACCGCGCCGCGAACAGGTCGCCGGGGAACTGCAAGCCGTGGAGGAAGCCTTGCAGGGCTACGCCCCGGACGTGCGTGCCGTGGCCGGTGCCATCGTCACCCTCGACCGCAGCGGCGAAGCCGTGATTCATCGCGGGCTGCTGCGCGAAGCCGAAGCCAAGGCGCTGCGCACGCTGGAACGCTTGCGGCAGGGTTTCGGCAGCGCGGAAGGCGAAGCCGGGAACGACGACGAAGGCGAGGCCGCCGAGCAACCCAAGGCCGCGAGCCTGTCCGACCGGCTGGCGCAGCGTTTGAGCGCGCATCGCACCGCCGCGCTGCAAATCGAAGTGGCCCGGCATCCGCAAGTCGCGCTGGCCGCGCTGGTGCATGGCATGGTGCAGACCGTCTTGCAGGACAGCCACTACCGCCACGACTTGCCGCTGGGCGTCAGCCTGAAAGTGCAAGACCGGCTGGAAGGCATGGCCCCCGACTGGCCCGAATCGCGCGCCGCCGTGGCCCTGCGCGAGTTGCAGCGGGTCGCGGGCGAAGCGCTGCCGCAGGACAGCGCCGAACTGTTCGCCGCGCTGCTGGCGATGGAGCAAGGCGAACTGGTGCGGTTGCTGGCGGTATGCGTGGCGGAGACCGTGGACGTGGTGACGCCTCGCGCCACGGCGCACCAGCCGGGCGCGGAACTGGCGCAGGCCGTGGGGCTGGACATGGCCGCATGGTGGCAGCCCACCGCAGACGGGTATTTCCAGCATGTGCCGAAGGCCGCGATTCTGGAAGCCGTGGGCGAGTTCGCACCGTCGCACGCTGCCCGACTGGCGAAGTTGAAGAAGGCCGACATTGCCAGCGAAGCCGAACGGCTGGCCGATGGTACGGGCTGGATGCCCGCCATCTTCAAGACCGAAGGCCCGGAAGCTACGCCGGAGGAAACGCAGACGCAGGACGCCCCGGAGGATGCCGAGGCAATGGCGGATGAACCCGCCGAGGCACTGGCCGCTTGACCCGCGCCGAAGGCAAGCGCCCCGGCCTCAACCGGGGCGCTTCGCTTGAAGGAGAAGCCCCCATGACCCGCACCACCAGCCGCCCACGCATGGCGGCGACCTATGCGCCCGGCACGGTACGCGCCCGCCGCTGGCACGGCGAAGGCGACGTGCGTGGCTACCGTCCGTCCCCCGGCTGGACAGCCTGCGCCGACCTGACCGACTTGCATCCCATCACGGGCCGCGCCTTGCCGCGTGCCGTGTGGTGGATCATCGAGACCAAGGAATAACGAGCAGCGTCCAGAGCAAAATCGCCACGTCGCCGCCTTCGACCAGGCGGCGACGTGGCGGACGTGCAAGTGCCTTGCACGCGGTACAGCCATCGGCGCCCGCTGGCGCGGGCAAGGTTTCGATGGCGCCCCGCCGCAATGGGCGGGGCTTGTGAGGCTACGCCCCGGCTTGCTGCGGCAGGTTGTGCCAAAGCGTGCCGTCCTCGACGCTGGCGGTTCGCGCCTGTACGTCACGAAGGACGGTTCACCGACACGCCACCCGGCTTCGCTATGGAGCATCCACGCCACGCCTCAAGCCCGTCGTCGCAATCTGCGGCAAGGAGCGTTCTCGCTCGTCGTTGGGGTATTGGCCTTGCCCGCGTCAGGGCGCAAGCCAGTGAAGCCGTCATGCGGGGATGCCGAGTCGGCCACGTCTCCATTCGGGAGCGGGCGGCCGGTGCGTCCTTGGCTTGTCGTGAATCCTGGCGAGGGAACGGCTGTGCCTTGGGCTTCATGGCCGCAACCTTCCAGGCTCTCCACGGTGTTGCGACCGCTGCGCGGTGCGGCCAGCCCATCCCCCGCCGGCCGGATCACAACAAGGACGCACTGGCGCGACCTTGTTAAACCCGAAAGGAAAAACATCATGGCTAACATCGGCACCTTCACCGCAGAGAAAGACGGCTTCACCGGCCAGCTCCGCACCCTGACCCTCAACGTCAAGGTCAAGCTGGTTCCCAACGACAAGGGCGAGAGCGAGAACGCCCCCGACTTCCACCTTCAGGCGGCCGGCCACGAGATCGGCGCGGCGTGGAAGAAGACTAGCGAAGCCGGGCGGCCCTACGTGTCCGTATCCCTCGACGACCCTTCGTTCCCGGCGACGGTCTATGCCCGCCTGATCGAAAACGAGGACGGCACGCACGACCTGATCTGGTCGCGCAGCAAGCCCAAGGCAGCCTGACGGTCGCCCACCGCGCCCCGCCCATTGCGGCGCGGCGCTTTTCGCCGACAGCCTACCTCTCGGACACTGACGCGAGCTGGCTTTCCGTCGCGGCCATCAGCACGGCGGTACTGCAACCAAGCGCGCTGGCGATCTTGAAGATGATCGCCAGCGTGGGCATATGCTCGCCGCGCTCGACCTTGCCCATGTGGGAACGTTCGATGCCAGCCAGGTTGGCCAGCGATTCCTGCGCAATCCCGCGCTCCATCCGCAGCGCACGCACCGCCGCGCCGAAGGCTTGCGCCAACTCGGCATCGAAGGTGGTGGCACCGGCCGGTCGGCCGGGTTGAACGGGTCGCTTCTGCATAGACAGAAGCGTCCAGTCGCGGGAAAATTAAAACCACGTTATCTTTAACTCATTGCAAAAATTTAGTCCGCTTCCGTGCCTTTCCTGCCCCTCACAATTCCGCTTCTGCGTTTCTGTGCATGTACGGATTCGATGGCTTGCGCCTTCGTGCTTTCCCGCCAAAGCATGCATCCGCTTCGGCGGTTCCGCGCTTCGGTGGAAAATCGTATCCGTGCATCCTCGGATGCGTGGGGATTCGGGCCATGACCCAGCCACTCGTCACCGCTGAACAGCGGGCGCAACTGCTTGCCGTCGGTGCGGCACGCGCCGCTGGTCGGGGCATCGACCCGCTGCCGTCGGTGCGGCTATTCACCCCTGACGCGCACGCCATCTGGCTACTGGCCGCGCTCGACCCGGCCGATGGCGATACGGCATACGGGCTGATCGACCTGGGAATAGGCATGCCCGGCCTGGGCCATGTGAAGCTGTCCGATCTGGCGTCTATCGTCGGGCCGCGCAAGCAGCCGGTGATGCGCGATCGCTACTTCCAGGCGGCGCGGTCGCTGTCGGAGTACCTGCGGCTGGCCGAAGAAAACGGCTCGATCACCGACTGACCAACCCCAGCCAACGACGGCGCGTTCTGACTATTTCAGTCTTACCCAAGACCCGGAAGGTCTGAATCCACACTCTTGCACCGAAGCGGCGCGCTTCTGATGCAAACAGTCATGATCTTTGGCGCGGGCTGCTGCACGGTGCTCCACGCTGCGCACCATTTTTGTGGCGACGCAGCCGTCGCATTCAGACGATTTCCGCAATGCCCCGGAGCCAATCGGTCTTGACCCCAGCATTTAACAGCGCACCCCGATTCTGATGACGACTTGATGGCGATTCGATAGCTCCCGCGTACTGGAATCCGTGGCGACGTTCCTGCTGATCGACAGGAGGTTGCGTCATGGCTGACCCGAGCGCCAAACACTGGTATCCGACCGCCGCGTATGTCTACACGCTGCACCTCGACGGCCCCGCGCTGGCGTGGGAGTACCTGCGCCGCCACCCCGACTACCGCCGCGACTGGCTGCGCCGACCGGAGGCCGCCGGGCGCTGGGGACTGCGCCTGCTGGAAGATCCCGCCCTGGATGCGCGCGACGCGCATCCGGCCTGGTTCCCTGACCATGATGCCGTCGTGCAGATCTACCCGGACGCCGACCCGCCACCCGACGCGGTGGCCTTCGCGTTCTGGCACATCCCCGGCCACAAACATCTGATCCACGATGGCAAGCGCCTGCTGCTGCTGACACGCTGGCCGGGCTGCTGCCTGCGGCTCGTGGTCGCTCCCGGCTTGGCCGATGGCATGGCCTACGCCTATGCCATCCGTGCTTGCGCCGCGCCCTGCGCGCGCTTTCAGGCGCTGGCGACCGAACTGGACAAGCTGGCCGCTGCTGGCGATGCCGTGCCTGCGGGAACAGCACGGCCACGGCCGTCAACCGCCGCGTTGCTGGAGTTGAACACGCTTCAGGCGCTCGATGGCGCCTTGGCGGGCGCGTCCCTGCGCGACGTGGCCGAAGGGCTGTTCGGCGCCGATGCCGTCGCGGATGACTGGTACGCCGACAGCGCCTTGCGCGCCCGCGTTCGCCGGCTGGTGCGCCGGGGCGAGGCGCTGATGCGCGGCGGCTATCGCCGCTTGGCACAGCTTCCGCCCGTTGCACAGGGACGCGCGGCATCCCCTGCAAAACGTCCCTGAGCAGGAAGCCATGCTTTCTTGAGACTGCCTCCATCCGGTCGTGCTGTGTGGCCGGTCGTTTTCAAACGATGGAGGTTCACACCATGCGTCCCGCTCCCTTGCGGCCTGCCGCCACTGCCTCGACCGCTGCCGCGCAGCCCCAACGCTATCTCACCAACGACGAAGCCGCCGAGTACCTCCGCCTGTCGCCGCGCACGCTGGAGAAACAACGCGTGATCGGCGGCGGCCCGCGCTTTCGCAAGTTCGGCCGCCGCGTCATGTACGCCGTGGCCGACCTCGACGCCTGGGCCGCTGACCGCAGCTTCGAGACGACTTCCGATCCCGAGTACGCCGAGCACCACTCGGCCGACAGCCGTGCGCGCTGATCGGCGGCGCGCGGCAGGCCATCGCCATGTCCAGCACCGCGCTGCCGTCCCGGCAGCGGCCGTTGCAAGAGCGCGAACAGCTCGACCTGTTCCGCGCCTTGCCCGGCGACATGGCGCCGCGCGACAGCCAGGATTTGATGGCCTATCCATTCTTCTCACTCGGCAAGTCCAAGCGCGTCAAACCCATCGACTTCCGCGCGGGCAACGTGACGATCCGTGTGGAAGGCACGGCCGAGCACGGCATCGCCACGATTTGGGATGCGGACATTCTCATTTGGGCGGCCTCGCAGATCGTGGAAGCGAAGGACGCGGGCCTGCGGCCATCGCGGCTCATGCGCGCCACGCCTTACGAGATCCTGCGCTTCATCGGCCGTGGCAAGTCGCTACGCGACTACCAGCGCCTCAAGGCCGCGCTCGACCGGCTGCAATCGACCACGGTGGCCACGTCGATCCGCGAGACGACCGGGCGGCGCCTGCATCGCTTCTCGTGGATCAACGAATGGAAGGAACTGGCCGATGCCAGCGGCACGCCGCTGGGCATCGAGCTGATCCTGCCGGACTGGTTCTATGCGGGCGTGCTCGATGCCGCCCTGGTGCTGACCATCGACCCGGCGTATTTCCGGCTCACGGGCGGCATCGAGCGATGGCTGTACCGCCTGGTGCGCAAGCATGGCGGCAAGCAGGAATACGGCTGGCAGTTCGACTTCCGCTACCTGCACCAGAAATCCGGCAGTACCGCCAAGCCGTACGACTTCGCCTGCGACCTGCGCGCGCTGGTCGCGCGGCAATCGCTGCCCGGCTACGTCCTGGGCATCGAGCGCATGCCGGACAACGGAACGGAACTGCTGACGTTCCGGCCCGTGCCGCAAACGGCACGGGGATAACTCCGGGAGAACCTGTGCATGGTGTCGTGCTATCAGGCGTGCGGGGTATCGTGCTATCGGGCGTGCCAATCGGCCGCGAACCCGCGCCAGCATTGGGTTTGCGCGCCCCTTAACTTCCCTAACTTAAATTCTCTAACTTTTAGTAGAGCAGAGCCGTTTCGGTGGACAACTGCCGAAAGGCAAAAAGCACCGCAACCCCAAAGGCAAAAACAACCCCAAAACCAACCCCGTTCGGCAGGGCAAAACCGGGCCGGCTTTCCAGATCGGAGGGCCGCGCCATGATCGTCGCCTTGCTCAACCAGAAAGGCGGCGTCGGCAAGACCACGCTTGCCACGCACATCGCCGGCGAACTCGCGCTGCGTGGCCAGCACGTCGTCCTGCTGGATGCCGACCCGCAGGGATCATCGCTGGACTGGACGCAGCGCAGAAGCCAGCAAGGTCTGCCACGGCTGTTCAGCGCCGTGGGCCTTGCGCGGGAAACGCTGCATCAGGAAGCACCAGAACTCGCCAGGCGGGTCGATCACGTCGTCATCGACGGGCCGCCAAGGATCGCCGCCTTGGCGCGCTCCGCGCTGCTGGCGGCCGAGCGCGTGCTGATCCCGGTGCAGCCCAGCCCCTACGACCTGTGGGCCAGCGCTGAGATGGTGGCGCTGATCCGCGAGGCGCAAGTCTTTAGGCCTGCGCTGCGCGCGGCCTTCGTCATCAATCGGCGCGTCAGTACCACCGTGATCGGGCGCGAAGCACGGCAATCGCTGGCAGAGCAGCCGTTGCCTGCGCTGCGTGCCGAGGTGCGCCAACGCATCGTTTTCGCCGACAGCGTGGCCGCCGGGCGGCTCGCCCGCGAGACGGCGCCACACAGCGCCGCCGCGCGCGAAATCACAGCGCTGGTGGAAGAACTGCTGCGGTGGCCGACATGAGCAGCGGCAACAGCACACGCAACGGCGCGCGCATCAGCAAGCGCGTCGGCATCGGCGCACGTCCGCCCGCGAATCCGCACGCCGAAGCGTGGATTCGCCAGGGCGACGCCGATGCGCTCAACAAGGGCGACCTCTACACCGCGCGCCTGACGCTCGACATCACGCCTGCGCTGCGCGCGCGCATCAAGGTGTCGGCCTTCACGCAAGGCGTGACCGTGGCCGACCTGCTGCGCGGCTTGCTGGAGCGCGAGTTTCCATAACACCGCAGGGAGAACACGCCATGACGGCATCCGCAATGCCTGCCACGAACGCGGCATCGGCTGCGCCGCTACCTGCGCTGTCGGGACTCGCCGGCCAGGCCGGCAACGCGCCGCTTACGCGCGTGTCGCTGGCCTACATCGAGCCGCAATTCAAGCTCTATCTGCGCTTCGGCGAACCTGCGCGCACGCTACGGCTCGACCGCTGGCGGCGCTGCGCGGTGTTCCTGCCGGGCGCGATGCTCTGCCGCATCCGCTGGCAGGCCAACGACTATGGCACGATCCGTTGGCAGCTCATGGTGATGCAGGCTTGCACGCCGCTGGACGCCATGCAGCGCATTGCCGGTGTGCAGCCGGGCGCGCGCTTGCTGCTGCACGCCGAAGGCGATGCCAACGTGCGCGCCGTGCTGGAACGCATCGACGCCAGCGAGGCGCTGGGCATCGCCGCCATCGACGTGTCACCCGCGTACTGGCGCACGCTGGGCAACCGCCTTGCGGCTCGCCTTGCATTGCCCGAATACACCGCCGAGCGGCACGCCGCCTGGCTGGCCGGGAAGGTGCTGCCATGACGGCCCCGACCACCACGGCCAGCATGCCCGCTGTCCCGCCGCATCCTCGTTCGCGCATGCGCGAACGCATCGTGCTGGCGGGCCTGTCCGCCCTCGGCTTCGCTGCGCTGGCCTGGGAGGCTTTCGTGTCGCCACTGCCGCGCATGACCTACAACCCGTCCGACAGCGTGGCGGTCGGCTGGTATCGCATCGATCCGTTCGACCCGCGTACCGCCTCGCTGCCACGTCCGTTGTCCGTGGACAGCATCGTGCTGGTGCCGCTGCCGGCCACGGCTTCCGTGCTGGCTGCGCAGCGCGGCTACCTGCCGACGCGCATTCCGCTGCTCAAGCGTGTGGGCGCGATCGCGCCGCAACACGTCTGCATCGCCGCCGGTCATGTACGCATCGACGGCGTGCCTGTGGCCGCTGTGTGGTCTGCCGACCGGCTGGGCCGGCCGCTGCCGTCCTTGCAGCTTTGCCGCCGCCTCGAATCGGGCGAGCTGTTCCTGTTGAGCGTGACCAATCCGGCATCGTTCGACAGCCGGTATTTCGGGCCGGTCAGCGCATCCGCCGTGATCGGCGTTGCGTATCCGGTCTGGCTGGATACTCGCCCATGATGGCCGCCTATTCGCTGCACGTTGCCGTGCATCTTGTCGTGCCATCGGGCGTGTCATTTCAGTGGTTGCTGCCGTGTCGTCGCGCGTGCAGTGCGAGCGCATCCGCGCTGCACTTCGCGCTGCCTCCGGCGCAGCCGTCCAACGTGCAGGCGTCTTGCCTCGAACGCACCCGGCCTGTGGCCGTCGCCGCGTTCGCCGGCGCGCTGCCGGCTCACGCAGCAGCGCCGCCGGGCCGACGCTGCCCGGAGCGCCAGCGAGGGGCAAAGGCGGAAGGCAAGACAAAAGGACGCGGCACCGGGCCGCGTCGAAAGCCAGTCTGCACATGGGGGTGGCGCAGCACGGCGCGGCTTCGCCGTCGTGCCGCGTGGGGCGCGAAGCCCGCGCCGATGCAGGCATGTCCGCGTGCTTCGCACGACAGGACACGCCATAGCTTGCAGGGAGAGCGGCCATGACCGACCGCCGCGACGACGATTTCCGCGTGCGCCCCAGCGCCCCGAAGAACCGGGGCAAAGGCCAAGGGCAAAGCTTCGTGTCCAAGGTGCTCAAGCAGGCTGGCAAGGCCAGCAGCGGCAAGTCCTCAGTGCGCCGCCCGGCGTCGGCGCGTGGCACCGGCCAGCGGCCCGGCGCGCGGCTGGGGCGCGGTCACACGGCGGCGCGTTTCGCGGGCGCGAAGCTGACGCCCATGTCGCGGCGCGTGACCATCAAAACGCTGCTGGTCAACCAGCGACAGGCCAGCCCGCAGTCGCTCGCCAAGCACCTGCGCTACATCGAGCGCGACGGCGTGGGCCGCGATGGCGAACCAGGCCGGGCCTACGGACCGCAGACCGATGAAGCCGACCTCGACGCCTTCAAGGAACGCTGCCAGGACGACCGGCACCATTTCCGCTTCATCGTCTCGCCCGAGGACGGGGCCGCGCTGGACGACCTGCGCACCTACACCCGGCATCTGGTGAACCGCATGGAAGCCGACCTGGGCACGCGGCTGGATTGGGTGGCGGTCGATCACTGGAATACGGACAACCCGCACACGCACCTGATCGTGCGCGGGCGCGACGACACCGGCAAAGACCTCATCATTGCGGGCGACTACATTGCCCACGGCTTCCGCCACCGGGCCGCCGAGCTGGCGACGGAATGGCTGGGGCCGCGCACCGAACTGGAGATCCAGCAGACCTTGCAGCGCGAGGTGGAACAGGAGCGGTGGACGAGCCTCGACCGCACGCTGCAACGCGAGGCCGGCGAGGATGGCCGGGTGCAGGTCGAACGCTTCAATGAACCCCGGTTGCAACGTCAGCGACTGTTGTTGATCGGCCGCCTGCAACGCTTGCAGCGCCTGGGCCTGGCCGACGAGACGCAGCCCGGCACCTGGGCCATCCATGCCGATGCCGTGAAGACCTTGCGCGCCCTGGGCGAGCGCGGCGACATCATCCGTACCATGCAGCGCGCCATGAGCGGGCAGCCGCGCGAGCTGGCAGTGTTCGAGCCGGGCGAGGATGGCCGTACCGTCATCGGCCGCGTAGCTACCAAGGGCTTGGCCGACGAACTGCACGACCGGGGCTATCTGATCATCGACGGCACGGACGGCAAGGCCCACTACGTCGCGCTGAACGCCCGCGACGAGCTGGCGAACTACCCCACCGGCGCGGTGGTGGAAGTGAAGGGATCGGCCGACGTGCGCGCGGCCGACAGAAACATCGCCGCGGTGGCAAGCGATGGTCTGTACCGCACCGACCACCACCTGGCGATCGAGCAGGGCCGGGCCAAGACCGGGCGTGACCCGCAGGAGGTTGTCGCCGCCCACGTCCGGAGGCTGGAAGCGTTGCGCCGGGCTGGCATCGTGGAACGCGTGGCCGAAGGGCTGTGGAAGGTGCCGGACGACCTGGCCGAACGTGGTCGCCAGTACGACGCGCAGCGCCTCGGCGGGGTAGCGATAGAACTGAAATCGCACCTTCCCATTGAGCGGCAGGCCCGCGTGATCGGCGCTACATGGCTAGACCAGCAACTGATCGGCGGTGGCCGCGGGTTGGGCGACCTGGGTTTTGGTGCAGAGGCCAAACAGGCGATGCAGCAGCGCGCCGACTTCCTGGCCGAGCAAGGGCTGGCGGAGCGGCGTGGGCAGCGTGTGATCCTCGCCCGAAACCTGCTGGGTACGCTGCGCAACCGGGAACTGGCGCAGGCCGCCAAGAACATTGCCGCCGACACCGACCTGAAGCATCGGCCTGTGGCGGACGGCCAGCGCTTCGCTGGCATCTACCGGCGCAACATCATGCTTGCCAGCGGGCGCTACGCGATGCTCGATGACGGCATGGGATTCAGTCTGGTGCCGTGGCGGCCGGTGATCGAACAGCGGCTGGGGCAGCACATCGCCGCGACCGTGCGCGGCGGTGGAGTATCGTGGGAAATCGGACGCCAGCGTGGGCGCTCTGTCGGGTCGACTTAGACTCAGGTCAGCATCGCTGACGCTGGTCTGCAGCGGAGTATCAGTTGTTTAACTTGACTCGATCGGACGATATTCCAAGAGCCGCCTGATATCGCCGACCTCCAGCACACGGCGTCCCGAACCTATGCGAGCAGCATTGAGCATGGCGCCAGCCACCTCCTCAGTGGTGAGAAAGTATTTAGGGAGCAGCCGCTTTATCAAAGGCATGAAGGGTCGGGTGAATTGATACAGCCTTCTATAGCTGGCAGTTTTTGATTGCGCACCATGTAGCGGCTGAATGAACGCGGGACGAAAGAGATAGACGCCGCCGAAGGGCAGCTTCAAAAGATCGTTTTCGGTTCGCCCTTTTACGCGTGCCCACATGGCGCCTGATGCTTCCGTACTGTCCGTGCTGGCACCAGAAACATAGACAAACACCATGCTGGGATTGATGGCCGCCATAAGCCGCGCCACGGCGAGCGTAAGGTCGTATGTGATGCGCGTGTACTGGTCTTCGGTCATGCCGGATGAAGAGGCGCCGAGACAGAAGAAGCAGGCATCGAATCCCGTGAGTTCGGCTGCATGATCCGCGATAAGCTTGAGGTCAGGAACAAGAACCTGAGTCAGTTTCGCGTCTTGTTGGTCTACCCGAGTCCGTCCGACCAGCGTGATCTGTGAAACATCGGATGCCAACAGGCACTCGCGAGTAATGCCGTGTCCCAACATTCCAGAAGCACCGAAAACAAGAACTTTCAGAGTACCGCTCATGGCGCTACCAGCCGGCGTACGGCCTCGATGAGAGCCTTGCGCAATGATGCTGTCTCCCCATCATCTGATTTCGCATGATCGAGCTGCACCGTCGAGAGGCGATAGATAAGGATCAAGAGATGTTGCGCGGGGATTGCGTTTGTGACTGCGCCGGCCTTCTGAGCTTCGATTAGCTTTGCTACTTTTCCCGCGTTGGCTTCGGCCGCCGCACCCCCCATTTCCGCGATGCCACCGCGTTCAAGCTGCTGCCATGTGGCCAGCCGAAGCACTTCAGGATGGGTTTGAAACCAGTCAAATGTTTGCGCGGCATAACTCGGTAGATCATGCGGGTCGAAATGAATGTTGCTGACAACGTTCAAGACCATCGCGTCAAAAACCGCATCAAACAAGCCGTCCTTGCTTCCAAAGTGGCCATAGATCGACTGTTTGTTGCAGGAAGACGCTTCTGCGATGCGCTCCACACGCGCACCGGCGATGCCGTAAGCCGCAAATTCGGCAGTGCCGGCCTCTAGCAGGCGGCGGCGTGTCCCTTCTGGATCTCGCACAAATAACCTCAAATTAGTTAACAACTGGTTGGTTGACAAGTCTAGCAGAGAGACTAGAATCATACAAACCAACCGTTTGGTTGCAATAAATGGAAAGAGATCATGCTCGACATCACTCACAATTTCATCGGCGGTCGCCGGGTGGCGCCCCAAGGGACCGAAATCTTCGAGGTCCGCTCCCCATTTGATGGTGCTCTGGTGGGCACCGTGCCAGCGGCCACCCCCGCTGATATCGACTTGGCTGTCAGCGCCGCTCGCCAAGCCTTCGACACCGGTCCGTGGCCGCGTCTTAGTCCAGAGGAGCGCCAAGCCGTTCTCAAGAAGTTCTCGGACCTTCATGCCGCCGCAGCCAACGACATTGCTACACTCATTAGCCGGGAGAACGGCACCCCGATCAGCGGTGCCCTCGGACTCCAGCAGGGGATCGTGCCGCAAAACCAGGCTTATCTCGAAGCCGCCGCAGCCTTCCCGTGGGAAGAGCGTCGCCCCGCTTTCATCAAGGGCGATTCGATCTGGCGCCGCGAACCGCTGGGTGTGGTCGCAGCCATCATTCCCTGGAATGCGCCGCACCAATCGGCGCTGGTGAAGTTGTTCCCGGCATTGCTGGCTGGGTGCTCCGTCATTCTCAAACTGGCGCCTGAAACAGGACTTGACGGCCATCTGCTGGGCGAACTGTTCAACGAAGCCGGCCTTCCCGAAGGTGTGTTGAGCATCGTGACGGCCGAACGTGAAACCAGCGAGTATCTGGTCAAGCACCCTGGCGTGGACAAGATCGCCTTTACGGGCTCTACAGGGGCAGGCAAGCGCATCGCAAGCCTGGCGGGTGAAAACCTCAAGCGTATCAGTCTCGAACTGGGCGGCAAGTCGGCGACCATCGTTTTGCCGGACGTGGATATCGCGGCAACAGTCGCCGGCATCCAGTACACCTCGTACATGAACAACGGCCAGGCGTGCATTGCTCATACCCGCGTTCTGGTTCCCGCCGAGCTGCATGACCGCTTCGTCGAAGCACTGGCCAAGGTAGTCAATGCCATCAAGGTCGGTGACCCGAGTGATCCCACGACTGCGCAGGGGCCGCTGGTTGCCAAGCGGCAGCAGGAACGTGTCTGGGGCTACATCGAAAGCGGGATCGCAGAAGGTGCAACGCTCGCCGCGGGTGGCCTAGGCATGCCCGAAGGGATCACTGAGGGTTCCTTCGTCCGTCCCACGCTGTTCGCCAACGTCAAGAACAGCATGCGTATCGCCCAGGAAGAAATCTTCGGCCCTGTGGTGTGCGTCATCCCGTACAAGGACATCGACGAGGCAATTGAGATCGCCAACGACTCCCCCTACGGATTGTCTGGTGGCGTCTGGACCAATGACGAGTCCAAGGCGATTGCAGTCGCTCGACAGATCAGGACGGGTGCTGTTGCCGTCAACGGCCAGTGGCCTGACTTCCGTGCTCCGTTTGGCGGATACAAGCAGAGCGGCATCGGCCGCGAGTTTGGTGCCGAGGGCATCTCCATCTACTTGGAGCACAAGGTCATCAGCCTTTAACAGCGCCGCAGGCCAAGCATCGCGGAGATTCGCCAGTTCACTTGCGCGCAAGTGCTTCTGGCGGACTCCGTTTATCCAAGAGTGTTTTTGCCCGCCGCAAGCGAGAGTTCTCCAATGACTATTCTGTCGTTTTCGTTCATTGCACGGCCCATCGCGCTGCTGATGCAACGCGCAAAGCCCAATCCGCCTGCGCATCTGAGTTTTCCTGAGATACCCCGCAACATGCAGGCCATCGTTATTCCGACCAGCGTCGGCGATGCCACCTGCACGGCCTATCGCCCCTCCGAACACAAATCCGCATGTCCGCCGGTCCATGTCAACTTCCACGGCGGCGGATTCATCATGGGCTACCCGCAGCAAGATGATCCACAGTGTCGCTACCTTGCGGCACGTGGCGATCTGGTCGTGATCAACGTTGACTACGTCCTGGCGCCACAGAACCCGTTTCCGGCCGCCGTACACCAGGCTTTCGAGATCGTGCGGTGGGTCGCCGGGAACGGCGCAGCCAATGGCTGGGACGGCGCAAGGCTTACCATTGGCGGGCAGAGCGCCGGAGGTGCGCTGGCCGCCGCCGCCGCACTCCAGGCACTGGATGCTGGCGGGCCGGACATCGCGCTGCAGTTCCTCCACTATCCACCTCTTGATCTGGTGACCTCCGGCTACGACAAGCACGCCAAGATCGACAATCCGGTCGTGTCGGCGCGCGTGTCGGAAATCATCAACACCGTCTACATCCCCAACGCCGCTGATCGCGCCAGCTCGCTCGCCTCGCCCGTCCACGGTTCAAACGCCGATGGCATCGGGGGCATTGCCCCGGCCTTCGTCGTGACCGCCGAGTTCGACCTGCTGCACGACGAAGGTGTCGCTTATGCCAACAAGCTGCGCAACGCTGGCGCCCTAGTCGAGCATCGGGATCTCAAGGGTGTGGACCATGCCTACAACATTCTCGGCAAGGACCAGGATGGTTCGCAGGCGCTGACCCGGGAAATCTACGAATTGCTTATCACGCACATCCATGAAACTCACGCCACCAATGGGAGAAAGGCCCTTGTCCGAAACCATGATTGATGTCGCCCAACTGGCGGTACGGAACTACTTCGCCGGCGAGCGCAACGAAATGCTGGCGATCCTGGCGGTATCCGTTGTGCTCGCGTTGTCTGCGTTCGCCCTTTACTACAGTTCCGGGTCCGGCCTAGCCAAAGGCTTCCTGATCACCACGCTAGTGTGCGCGGGCCTGATGTCGGCGACGGCACTGTCTCTGATGGTTCGCGACGGCAATGCGCCCACAAACCTTACCGTCGCGATAGGGTCCGAGCAAGCACCGCAGGCTATCGCCAGTGAGCGGGATCGTGTCGCCGTGGTGATCTCCAAGTACAAATACTACCGATACGGCGCCGGTGTGCTGGGCGCGATTGCGCTCGCTGGTCTTCTGCTGTCATCGCGGGGATGGGTTCATGGGGTCGCGGCGGGTCTGTTGCTGCTTGTCGTCGCCCAGGTGCTGATCGACCATTTCTCAGAGCGGCGTGCCCACCTCTATCACGAGCAGCTTTCGGCTTGGAAATCGTCTTGAGGTCGAATGAAACTATTAAAAAAATAAAAAGGAGTTATTTTTAATGAAGCGATTTCAAGGAAAAACAGCCATCGTCACGGGGGCAGGCTCCGGCATTGGCCGGGCAACGGCCTTGGCCTTTGCTCGTCAAGGCGCACGCGTAATCGCGACCGACATCAATGCCGCCGCACTGGAGAAGCTGGCTGCCGAAGCGGACGGGTTGGTCGAAATCGTGCCCGGTGACATTACCCGACAAGAAACCGTGGATGCGGTTGTTGCGTCCGCCAGCCCTCACGTCGAAATACTGGCCAACATTGCCGGCATCATGGACGGCTTCCTGCCGCTTGGCGAGGTGGACGACGGCACCTGGGACAAGGTGATCGCGGTCAATCTCACTGCCATCATGCGGCTCAGCCGGGCAACGATTCCATTGATGCTCGCGGCTGGCGGTGGCGCGATCGTCAATATCTCATCGGAAGCCGGCTTGCGTGGGTCGGCGGCTGGAGCGGCTTACACCGCTGCCAAGCACGGCGTCATCGGCCTTACCAAGAGCGCCGCCTTCATGTATGGCCCACAGGGCATTCGCGTGAATGCGATTGCTCCGGGGCCTGTCACGACGGGCATGCACGAACCGATGCGGTCCGGGCTTGCCGGTGAACGCATCGGCGCCTTGATGCCCGTCATCCTGCCACCGTCAGCATCGGCTGAAAGCCTCGCTTCCAATGTCCTCTGGCTGGCGAGTGAGCAGGCGGAGAACATCAACGGCATCGTGCTCCCATCGGACGGTGGGTGGTCCGCCGCGTGACAAACGTTGGTCGCCGCTGGAGCAAGCCGGTGCCAGTGAATCCGATCCGGGAACGCCGGCGCCAGGAGCCATGGGTCGCCGAGGCCACGAACTCGCGATCGAATGGGATAAGTGCGGTCAGGTGGATGGTGCGGCGCAGTTCCTGGCCACTTCCCGTCGCCGGTTCCTGCCCTTCTTCCAGTGTCACCAGCGCGATCCGCGCCCATTCGACGATGGTCCGGCCTTCGCTGGTGATGCGCGGCTGGCGCGGTGTCCCGCCTTCCTGCGCACAAGGGTTTAAGGATAGGTGAATCATGGAACTTCGGCATCTGCGCTGCTTCCTGGCCGTGGCCGAAGAACTCCACTTCGCCCGGGCGGCCGAACGACTGCACATCGAACAGTCGCCACTGTCGCGGGCTATCAAGGAATTGGAAGAAGAATTGGGTGTGGTGCTGTTCGCTCGCACCACGCGCAGCACACGGCTGACCCGTGCTGGCAAACTGTTCTTGGAGCACGTGCGGCGCGTCTTCGCCGCGCTGGAACAAGCGCGCGACAGCGTGAAAGCAGCGGCGAATGGGTTTCATGGGCAGTTACGCGTGGCCTTGTCCGACGGCATTACACCGTCGCGCCTTCCTGCTTTGCTTGCCCTCTGCCGGCAGGAAGAACCCGAGGTCGAAATCCGCTTCTTCGAGGTGCCGCTGGCGCAGCAGATCAAGGGGTTGCATGACGACCTATACGACGTGGGGTTTGCACAGTCCGAAGATGTGGGCGATGGCATCATCACCATACCCGCTTGGAGCGATGCGCTCATGGTGGCGGTGCCCGCACGGCATCCGCTGTTGGCCCACAAGCGTATTCCGCTGGATGAACTGCTGCGCTATCCGCTGGTCCTTTGCGATCCGCAAGCCTGCGAAGGCCATGCCAAACACGTTGATCGGGTGCTGCGCCGGGCGGATATGGAGCCGCTGATCGCAGAACGGGTCGCTACGTGTGATTTGATGATGGCGCTGGTATCGGCTGGCTTCGCACTTGGCTTGACAGGTGCAGCCCACATAGCCACCAGCCGTGAACCGGGCGTAGTGGCACGTCCGCTGGCCTCGCGCGTGCCACCGCTGACGACCTATCTGCTGCGCCTCAAAGGCGAGCCGTCCGATGAACTGGCGCGCTTCATTGATCGTGTGCAAGCCATCGAATCGCCAGAATCCCCTAGGCCAACGCCGGGCCAGCATCCCGATCCACCGGAGGAACCGAAGCCATGAAGAAGATCATCCCATTCCTGTTCGTGGCAACCCTGACGGCCTGCGGCCAGTCCGAGACACCTCGAAAGGCCACCGATTCAGAGGCGAGCGTCCCGACAGTCGAAGAACTGGCAGCCAACCCCGAACGGCTCAAAGAGCTGCGCCAGCAATGCAAGACGGATCGCCCCAAGCTGGGCGACGTGCTGTGCAACCGGGTGGCCGAAGCCACGCGAAAGCGGTTCTACGGCGACGGCCAAACGCCATACACGCCGCCGAAAGAATCGCCCAAGTTCTGATCTTTGGCGGCTCGCCGCATCGACTTCATTTTTCTGTTCAACACGTCGCAACGCGCTATCGCTTGCGGCGTTTTTCTTTGCCTCGACGCTGCACGAATTCTTTCCTTTTGCTCGACCTTTCTGCCGATAACGGTCTTTGACCGGCACTGACCCGGCACTGACCCGGCACCGATCCTGACGCCTGCGGCACTTCCTTGTGCCGCTTCTTCCATGAGGATTCAGCGCAGGAGAAATCGGAGGCCAGGTCATGCAGGGGACGAACGTGCCGTTCGGGCAGATCGCCGTGGTATTCGGCATCGTGATCGCCGGAGTGTGGGGCGCCACACAATGGGCAGCAGCGGCCCTTGGCTATCAAGTACGCCTCGGCTCGCCCTGGTTCGACTTTCTTGGCACGCCCATCTACCACCCGTGGAAGCTGTTTGAGTGGTGGTTCTTCTTCGGCGCCTATGCGCCGGAGGTCTTCGACACCGGCGGTGCCATTGCTGGCACCAGCGGCATGGTCGCCGTGGTGGTCGCCATCGGCATGTCGATCTGGCGCTCGCGGCAATCGCGGCTGGTCACGACCTACGGCTCGGCACGCTGGGCGAACGCGGACGACATCCGCAAGGCTGGCCTCACGCAGTCAGCCGGCGTTTTCCTCGGTCAGCACGATCGCCAGTACCTGCGCCACGAAGGCCCGGAACACGTCCTAACCTTCGCGCCCACGCGCTCGGGCAAAGGTGTCGGCTTGGTGGTGCCGACCCTGCTGTCCTGGCCCGCGTCGGCCGTCATCCATGACATCAAGGGCGAGAACTGGCAGATCACCGCCGGCTGGCGCTCGCGCTTCTCGCACTGCCTGCTGTTCAACCCGACCGATGCCAAGTCGGCGGCCTACAACCCGCTGCTGGAGGTGCGGCGCGGCGCGCATGAGGTGCGCGACGTACAGAACATCGCGGACATTCTGGTCGATCCCGAAGGCGCACTGGAGAAGCGCAACCATTGGGAGAAGACCAGTCACGCGCTGCTGGTCGGCGCGATCCTGCATGTGCTCTACGCGGGCGAGGACAAGACGCTGCGCGGCGTCGCCAATTTCCTGTCCGATCCGGCCAGTCCGTTCGAGCTGACCTTGCACCGGATGATGACGACGCGGCACCTGGGCGATACGCCACATCCCGTCGTCGCGTCCGCCGCCCGCGAAGTCCTCAACAAATCGGACAACGAGCGTTCCGGCGTGCTGAGCACTGCCATGTCTTTCCTCGGCCTGTACCGCGATCCCACGGTGGCCGAAGTCACCTCTCGCTACGACTGGCGCATCGCCGACCTGATCGCGGCCAAGCATCCGGTATCGCTGTATCTGGTGGTGCCGCCTTCGGACATCAGCCGCACCAAGCCGTTGATCCGGTTGATCCTCAACCAGATCGGACGGCGGCTGACCGAATCCCTCGATGGCAGCGACGGCATCGAGCGCCACCACAAGCTGCTGCTGATGCTCGACGAGTTCCCGGCGCTGGGGCGTCTGGACTTCTTCGAGACGGCGCTGGCCTTCATGGCGGGGTACGGCATCCGCAGTTTCCTCATCGCGCAGAGCCTGAACCAGATCGACAAGGCGTACGGCCAGAACCATTCCATCCTCGACAACTGTCATGTCCGGGTGACGTTCGCCACGAACGACGAACGCACCGCCAAACGCATTTCGGAAACGCTCGGCACCGCGACCGAGCTGCGCGCGCAACGCAACTATGCCGGGCACAGATTGGCCCCTTGGCTGGGGCACCTGATGGTGTCGCGGCAGGAAACGGCCAGGCCGCTGCTCACCCCTGGCGAGGTGATGCAGCTTCCGCCCGACGAGGCGGTGGTGATGGTGTCCAGCGTCGCGCCGATCAAGGCAAAGAAGCTGCGCTACTACGCCGACGCCAATTTCAAGCAGCGCGTCCTTTCCCCGCCCACGCTCGCGGCCGGGCGCTATGCCGATGCACCACCGGCCCGACCCGACGATTGGAGCGGGCTGGCGATTCCCGCCGTGCCAGCCGCGCCTCTCGCCCCGGAAGCCGAAGGCTTCATCGCTGGCGCCGACGACGGCGGGCCGCGCCGTCAGCCAGAACTCTCCGAAACCGTCGTCTACGACCCCGAGCCGGACGCGCACGCGACCGACCTTGCGCTGCTCGACGACGACGACCTGCCGCTGCCGCTTCCCGGCCAGCTCGACCCGGCCATGCAGCGCACGGCCCGGCTGGCATCGCTGAACCCTAACGACGGAATCGACCTATGAGCCAATACCGCCTCAATCTGTTCATCCAGCCCGAGCACGCCAAGCGGCTGGAAGAACTTGCCGCCAAGAAAGGCGTGTCCAAATCGTCCATCGTCGCGGCGGCGCTGGCGTCCTGGCTATCACCGGACGCGGGCGACCAGCGCGAGGCCGCCATCGCCAAGCGGCTGGATCGCCTGTCGCGGCAGGCCGAGCGCCTGGAGCGCGACCAGAACATCCAGATCGAAACGCTGGCGCTGTTCATCCGCTACTTCCTCACGGTCAGCACGCCGGTGCCCGAGGCCCATCAGAAGGCGGCCCGCGCTCAAGGCAAGGCGCGTTTCGAGCAGTTCATAGAACAGCTCGGCAGGCACCTGCTGCGCGGCCGGAGCCTGGTGCGCGACGTGGTGGAAGAACTGCACCCGGACACCGCGCGCATGGATGACGCGGCGGCACTGGCCAAAGCCCATGAACGTGCTGCGGAGCGTGCCTCATGAGCGCCATTCCACAGATCCCGCCCGAACCACGCTCGTCGGCCACTACTTCACAAGATCGCCGCATCCAGATGCTGCGCACGGCAATGGGGCCGTTGATCGCCGCCGCGCTGGAAGACCCGGACGTGGTGGAAATCATGCTCAACCCTGATCGCACCTTTTGGGTGGATCGGCTGTCGTCGGGTCGCGCGCCGCTGGGCCTAGAACTGCCCGAAGCCGACGGCGAACGCATCATCCGCCTTGTCGCCGCCCACGTTGGCGCGGAAGTGCATCGCGGCCAGCCGCTCTTGACCGCTGAATTGCCCGAGACGGGCGAACGCTTCGAGGGCATCTTGCCGCCGGCAGCGCCGGGGCCGGCGTTCGCGCTGCGCAAGCGGGCCGTGAGCATCATCAGCCTGAATCGCTATGTGGCCGACGGCATCCTGACTGCCGGCCAGGCGGACTTCCTGCGCCGCGCCGTGCGCGAGCGCCAGAACATCCTGATCGCCGGGGGCACCAGCACTGGCAAGACCACGCTCGCCAACGCGCTGCTGGCCGAGATCGCCGCTACGGGCGACCGCGTGCTGGTGCTCGAAGACACCATCGAGCTGCAATGCGCCGCCCGCGACCATGTGCCGCTGCGCACGCGCGCGGGCGTGGTGTCGATGCAGGAGCTGGTGCGCGCCACGATGCGCCTGCGCCCCGACCGCGTGATCGTCGGCGAGGTGCGCGGCGGCGAGGCGCTTGATCTCATCAAGGTGTGGGGCACCGGCCACCCCGGCGGCATCGCCACCATTCACGCCGGTTCCGCCTTGGGCGCGCTGCTGCGCCTGGAGCAACTGATTCTCGAAGTGGCGGTGAATCCGCCGCGCGCGTTGATCGCCGAGGCCATCAACGTCGTCATCCACATCGCCGGGCGTGGCCGCAAGCGCCACGTCGAAAGCATCGCCCGCGTCGTCGGTTTCGACGGCGCGGGCTATCGCATGGCGGATGCGCTGGAAACGCCGTTTCCCGAGCTGCCGCCAGTTCCTTCCCCGTCCCCTGAACCCTCTGGAGAACTGCCATGACGCAGATGCACATTCATGCTTTCCGCATTTCCGTAAATCCGGCTTCGGCCTTCGCACGCCTGCGGCGCCTGGCCGGGCCGGCGCAGCACGGCCTGCTGCTGGCTGCCGTCATGCTGATGACAGCTGGCACCGCGCAGGCCGCCGGTTCCTCGATGCCCTGGGAAGGGCCACTGACCTCCATCCTCGAATCCATCCAGGGGCCGGTGGCACGCATCGTCGCGGTCATCATCATCATTTCCACCGGCCTGGCGCTGGCCTTCGGCGATACCAGCGGCGGCTTCCGCAAGCTGATCCAGATCGTGTTCGGCCTATCCATCGCGTTCGCGGCGTCCTCGTTCTTCCTGTCGTTCTTCTCGTTCTCCGGCGGGGCCGTCGTATGAGTGCCCTGGACGCCTTCGCGGCAGGCTTCGAGGTGCCGCTGCATCGCTCACTGACCGAGCCGATCCTGCTGGGCGGTGCGCCGCGCACCGTGGCGATCGCCAACGGCACGCTGGCCGCCGCCGTCGGGCTGGGCCTGCAACTGTGGATTCCCGGTGCGGTGCTCTGGATCGTCGGCCATTCGCTGGCGGTCTGGGGCGCGCGCGTCGATCCGCAGTTCATGCAGGTCTTCGCCCGGCACATCAAGCACAAACCGCTGCTGGACGTGTAGAGGGGACGCCGCCATGCTGAACCTTGCCGAATACCGCCAGCGCCCGGCCTTGCTCGCCGACTGGCTTCCGTGGGCCGGGCTGATCGCGCCGGGCGTCGTCTTGAACAAGGACGGCAGTTTCCAGCGCACGGCGCGCTTTCGCGGGCCTGATCTGGACAGCGCCACGCAGGGCGAACTGATCGCCACATCGGCGCGGCTCAACAACGCGCTACGCCGCCTGGGTTCGGGCTGGGCGCTGTTCATCGAAGCCGAGCGCCGGCCGGCGGCAGACTACCCGCACTCCGACTTTCCCGAACCGCTGTCCTGGCTCGTGGACGAGGAACGCCGCGCCGCCTTCGAGGAATCGGGACATCACTTCGAGAGCGGCTATCACCTGACGCTGGCTTACCTGCCGCCCGAGGAATCGCGCGCCCGTGCGGCCAAGCTGCTCTACGAGAACGCCCCCGGCGATGGCGTGGACTGGCGTGGTCGGCTCGATGCGTTCGTGGCGGAAACCGATCGTGTCTTCGACTTGCTCGATGGCGTGATGCCGGAAATCACCTGGCTCAATGACGCCGAGACGCTGACCTACCTACACGCCACGGTGTCCACGCGGCGCTACCGCGTGGGCGTACCCGAAGTCCCGTTCCATATCGACGCGCTGCTGGCCGACTCCGCGCTGGTGGGTGGTCTCGCGCCGACACTGGGTGACCAGCACCTGCGCGTGGTGTCGGTGCGCGGCTTTCCGACCTCGACCTGGCCGGGCCTGCTGGACGACCTCAACCGCCTGGGCTTCGCCTACCGCTGGAGCACGCGCTTTCTCTGCCTGGACAAAGCCGAAGCGGAAAAGGAACTCGGCCGCCTGCGCCGCCAATGGTTCGCCAAACGCAAGAACGTGGTGGCGCTGCTGCGCGAAACCATCTTCCAGCAGGAATCGCCCCTGGTGGATACCGATGCCAGCAACAAGGCGGCCGACGCGGATGCCGCCATGCAGGAGCTGGGCGGCGATCAAGTCGCCTTCGGCCACTTCACTGCCACCGTGACGGTGCTCGATGCCGATCCGGCCGCGGCCGACGAGAAGCTGCGCATGGTGGAGCGCGTCATCCAGGGCCGGGGTTTCGTGACCATCCCCGAAACGCTGAACGCCGTGGATGCGTGGCTGTCGTCCATCCCCGGCAATGCCTACGCGAATGTCCGCCAGCCCATCGTCTCGACGCTGAACCTGGCTCACATGATGCCGCTGTCCGCCGTATGGGCCGGACCGGAGAAGAACGACCACCTCGACGGCCCGCCGTTGATCGTCACCCGCACCGATGGCGCCACACCGTTCCGGCTGGTGACGCACATCGGCGACGTAGGCCACACGCTGGTGGCTGGCCCGACTGGCATGGGCAAGTCGGTGTTGCTTGCCATTCTGGTGCAGCAATTCCGCCGCTATCGCGGCTCGCGCGTGTTCGCCTTCGATATGGGCCGCTCGATGCGCGCCACCATCCTCGGCCTGGGTGGCGAGCACTACGACCTGGGCGCCGACGGTGGCATCGCGTTCCAGCCGCTCGCGCGCATCGACCATGACGGCTACCGCACCTGGGCGGCCGAGTGGGTAGAAGGCCGGCTGCTCCACGAAGGCGTGACCATCGGCCCGGACGAGAAGGCGGTCATCTGGTCGGCGCTGGGCAGCTTGGCCGGGGCGCCTGTTGAGCAGCGCACGTTGACCGGTTTCTCGGTGCTGCTGCAATCGAACGCGCTACGGCAGGCACTCGCGCCCTATGTGCTCGGTGGCGCGCACGGAAAGCTGCTGGACGCGGACACCGATCGTCTCGGCTTCGGTGACGTGCAGGGCTTCGAGATGGAAGAACTGATGCACAGCCCCGCCGCCGTGCAAGCGGTGCTGCGCTACCTGTTCGCCCGCTTCGATGAGCGTTTCGACGGTGCGCCCACGCTGCTAATTCTCGATGAGGCGTGGCTGTTCCTCGATGAGCCGTCTTTTGCGGCGCGCATTCGCCAATGGTTGAAGACGCTGCGCAAGAAAAACGTGTCGGTGATCTTCGCCACGCAGTCGCTCGCCGACATCAAGGATTCGAGCATTGCGCCAGCGATTATCGAGAGCTGCCCGAGTCGGATTTTCTTGCCCAACCCGCAGGCGACCGAACCGCAGATTCGCACGATCTACGAGGGCTTCGGCCTCAACAGCCGGCAGATTGAAATCGTCGCCACCGCCCAGCCCAAGCGCGACTACTACTACCAATCGCGCCTTGGCAATCGCCTGTTCGACCTCGACCTGGGGCCGGCGGCGCTCGCGTTCGCTGGCGCGTCCACACCGCAAGACCAACGCGACATTGACCGCGTACTGACGCAGGCCGGCGCTCCCGGCTTCGCCGGGGCGTGGCTGCGCCATCGCGGCCTCGACTGGGCCGCCGACCTGCTGCCGTCCTCACCGGCGGCGGCTTCTTTCCTCGCTTCTCAACCGCTGGAGGTTTCGCTATGAAGACCCGTGTGCTTTCCGCTTCGCTCGCCGCCGCGCTGGCCGGCTCGCTGATGCTCACCCAGCCGGCGGCGGCGCTGACCTTCGTTGATCCCGTCAACTTGGTGCAGAACACGCTAACCGCCATCCGCACCCTTGAGCAGATCAACAACCAGATCAATCAGCTTCAGAACGAGGCGCAGATGTTGATGAACCAGGCGCGCAATCTCGCGAGCCTGGACTTCAACGTCGTCAACCAGCTGCGCTCCACGCTCGCCACCACCGAACGCCTGATCGCCGAGGCGCAGGGACTGGCCTACGACGTGCAAAGCATGGATGCCACGTTCGCCCGTCTGTACCCGGAGCAGTACGCCGCGACCATCAGCGGCGACCGCATGGCGCAAGACGCCCGCGAGCGCTGGAAGAACACGCTCGATGGTTTGCATACCGCGATGCGGATGCAGGCGCAGGTGTCGCAGAACCTGGCCCAAGACGAAAGCGCGCTGGCCGACCTCGTGAGCCGGAGCCAGTCGGCCACCGGCGCCTTGCAGGCGCAGCAGGCGACCAACCAGCTTCTTGCCTTGCAGGCCAAGCAGTCGATCCAGTCCCAGCAGCTCCAGATCACGCAAGAGCGCGCGGCGTCGCTGGAAATGGCGCGGCAGGCGGCGGCCACCGAGCGCGCCCGCGAAGTGCGCCGGCGCTTCCTCGGCACCGGAACGCCCTACACGCCGCAGCCCATCAATTTCTACAACAACTGACGGAGGCGGCCATGCGATGCGCTTCCGTCTTGTCGGTTTCGCTGCTGGCCCTGCTGCTGACCGCGTGCGGCCAGCAGCCAGCCGAGAACTTGGCCGACGCATTGGTTGCCGATCCCGTGCGGCTCAAGGCGTTGCGTGCGCAGTGCGCGGATGACCGGCAGGGTGTGGGCGACGACGACTGCCGCGCCGCCGCGGAAGCCTTCCGGCGGCGCTTCTTTTCCGGCCAGGCCGGGTCGGACGAATATCGGACGCTGGCCGAGCTGCCGCCGATTCCGGCGAGCTTCGATGAACCCATTGGAGGGGACGCGCCATGAACGACGTGACCATCATCGACCGCTTCCTTGATACGTTCTCGCGCTACATCGACTCCGGCTTCGGGCTACTGCAAGGCGAAGTAGCCTTCCTGACGGCCACGCTGATCGTCATCGACATGACCATCGCCGGCCTGTATTGGGCCATGAGCCACGCCACCGGCCAGGGTGAGGACGTGATCGCCAAGCTGCTGCGCAAGGTGCTCTACGTCGGCGCCTTCGCCTACATCATCGGCAACTTCAACTGGCTGGCGAGCATCGTCTTCCGCTCGTTCGCCGGGCTGGGCCTCACGGCCACCGGCTCGACCATGACGATGGAGAACTTCCTGCAACCGGGGCGGCTGGCCAAGACCGGCATTGACGCCGGCGCGCCGATCCTCGACCAGATCGGCGACATGGCGGGTTTCCCAGAAGTCTTCGTGAACATCGACCCCATCGTGGTGATGTTCCTCGCCTGGCTCACCGTCATCCTGTGTTTCTTCGTGCTGGCGATCCAGCTTTTCATCACTCTGATCGAGTTCAAGTTGACGACGCTGGCTGGCTTCGTGCTGGTGCCGTTCGCCTTGTGGAACAAGACCTCGTTCCTCGCGGAAAAGGTGCTCGGCAACGTGGTGTCGTCGGGCATCAAGGTCTTGGTACTGGCCGTCATCGTCGGCATCGGCTCGGGCCTGTTCGCGGAGTTCCAGATTCATCCCGACGAACCCTCCATCGACCACGCCCTTGTCGTGATGTTGGCCTCGCTCGCGCTGCTGGCGCTGGGTATCTTCGGCCCCGGCATCGCCACGGGTCTGGTGTCCGGTGCGCCGCAGCTCGGCGCAGGCGCGATGGCGGGTGCCGCGGTCGGTGCCGCCGGCTCGGCCGTTGCCATCGGTGCTGCCGCGACCGGCGTGGGCGGTGCCGTGGCGGCTGGAGCACGCATGGCGCCAGCCGCCGCCAAGCTGGCCGGCGCCGGTGCGCGTGCCGCCACGTCGGCCGCCGGCAGCGCACGCTCGGCATTCCAGACCGGTTCCGCCGCTGCGGGCGGCGGCGCCAAGGGCGCGATGGCCGGCTTGGGCAATGTCGCCAGGACCGGCGCGCAGGCTGCCGGGCGCAGCGCCGCATCCAGGGCTTCCGGCGCTGCGCAGAAGATGACCGGCTCTTTCCGTGCTGGATGGAACGGCACAGAGGCCGGCGGCGGCGCTGCGTCCGGTGCGGCTGGCTCCCGCGAGGCGGCCGCAGGCGAAGCCGCCGACGGCGGCACCCGCTCGCAGAAGCAGGAGCAGCCCGCCTGGGCCAAGCGGATGCACCGCCGCCAGCAGATCACCCATGCCGCGACCACTGCCGCACACACGTTGCGCGGAGGCGATCGCGGCGGCTCCGGGCAAGGACCGAGTCTGCGCGGCTCCGACGACTAAAGC
This sequence comes from Pseudomonas sp. RGM 3321, assembly GCF_022836805.1. NCBI lineage: Bacteria > Pseudomonadati > Pseudomonadota > Gammaproteobacteria > Pseudomonadales > Pseudomonadaceae > Pseudomonas > Pseudomonas sp. RGM 3321. The sequence continues at coordinate 145,344 of NZ_JALHBH010000120.1, read as the reverse complement.
GGTTCATAAGGAGAACTGACCATGCGATTCAAAAGACCGCAGGTGCGCTATGCCGATACGCCGCAGCCTGCCACTCCGTATCAAGCCGCCGCCCAGGTGTGGGACGAGCGCCTCGGCTCGGCCCGCGTGCAGGCGAAGAACTGGCGGCTGATGGCCTTCGGCTGCCTGGTGCTGGCCTTGCTGATGGCCGGCGGCCTGGTGTGGCGCTCCGCGCAGTCCATCGTCACACCCTACGTCATCGAAGTCGATCAGTCCGGCCAGGTGCGTACCGTGGGCGAAGCGGCGACGCCGTACCGGCCAGGTGATGCGCAGATCGCGCATCACCTGGCGCGCTTCGTGACGCTGGTGCGTTCGCTGTCCATCGACCCCATCGTGGTGCGGCAGAACTGGCTCGACGCCTACGACTACACCACCGACCGCGGTGCAGCCGTGCTCAACGACTACGCGGGCAAGAACGATCCGTTCGCCCGTGTCGGCCGCGAGTCGGTGACGGTGCAGATCACCAGCGTCACGCGCGCCAGCGATGCCTCTTTCAACGTCCGCTGGACGGAACAGCGGTTCGTCAATGGCGCACCCGCTGGCACCGAACGCTGGAACGCCGTGCTTTCCATCGTCCTGCAAACCCCGCGTACCGAACAGCGCCTGCGCAAGAACCCGCTGGGGATCTACGTCAATGGGCTTTCGTGGAGCCGCGAACTGGATTCTTCCGAAGGAGCCAAGCCATGAACCTGCCTTTCCGCTTTTACGCTTTGCCGTTGATCCTGCTGGCTTCGACTGTCCTGTTCTCAGGCTGCGCATCGCAGGGCAAGTCGCCGCCGACCATCTCGCTCGATGAGCCGGTGCAGGTGCAGGCGCTGCCGCTGCCCGAGCCGCCCAAGCCGGTCGAAGTCGTCGACGTGCCCGAGCCGCTGGCGCTGCCGGCGCAGTTGAAGCCGCTACCGGAGCTGGACGAGGCGGCGACCGTGCCGGAGCCGGCCGACGAGAAGGTGCGCGTCTCGCGCGCCAACGCCGAGGCGCGCATCGCGCCGACCCGCGAGGGCTACGTCAACGCGATTCAGGTGTGGCCGTATAGCGACGGCGCGTTGTATCAGGTCTATGCGGCACCGGGGCGCGTCACCGTGGTTTCGCTCCAGCCCGGCGAGGCACTTGTCACTGTCGCCGCTGGCGATACCGTGCGCTGGATCGTGGGCGACACATCCAGCGGCAGCGGCGAGGCGCTGCGCGTCAACGTGCTGGTCAAGCCCATCCGCTCGGGCCTGAAAACCAATCTGGTCATCACCACCAGCCGGCGGACGTACCTGCTGGAGCTGACCTCGACGGAAAAGGCATGGATGGCGTCGGTGTCATGGGACTACCCGAAAGACCGGATGCTGGCCTTGCAGCGCCAGGCGCAGGCCGCACAGACAGCCGCGCCGGTCGATACCGGCCTGGCGCTGGAGAAGATCCGTTTCCGCTACGCGATCAGCGGCAGCAATCCGCCATGGAAGCCGCAGCGGGCCTTCGATGATGGCGAGAAGGTCTATATCCAGTTTCCGCTGGGTATCGGCCAAGGCGAACTGCCGCCGCTGTTCATCATCGGCGCGCAGGGTGATGGTCAGCTCGTCAACTACCGCTTCCGCTCGCCTTACTACATCGTAGATCGGCTGTTCGGCGCGGCCGAACTGCGCCTGGGTGGCGATGGTGGTGACGTGGTGCGGATCGAGCGCACCGACGGCGTGGCGCGGAGGAACTGACAATGAGCCAGGACGACACTCCCGACCTCGCCGCGCCGCAGGCGGCGGGCAAGATCGCGCCCGAGGCGGTGGCGCTGCGCGCCCAGCCGCGCCCGGTCACGCGCCTGAACCGGCACACGCTGGCCATCCTCACCGGCGGCCTGTCGGTCGCCGTACTCGGCGCGCTGATGTGGTCGCTGCAACCGCAGCGGCGTGGTGCTGGTGAACAGACCGAGCTTTACAACGTCGATCGTGTCTCCAAGTCCGAATGGCTGGATGCGCTGCCAGCGGACTACTCCAAACTGCCGCCGGCCTTGCCGCCCAAGGTGCCCGAACTGGGACCGCCGCTGCCGGGCGATCTTGGCCCGGCCATCGTCAAGTCGCAGCAGCCAGTGACGGCCGCCTATGCGGCCCCCGGCCACGACCCGAACGATGCCCTGCGCAAGGAAGCCGAAGCGGCCGCGGGTTCATCGGTGTTCTTTCGCTCTGGTACGCAGAAGGCCGCGCCGGTGGCGCAGTCGCAGGCTACCGCCGCGCCGGGCTTCGCCGCCAATGCGGCGTTCGACCCGATGGCTGCCGGGCCTGCATCGACGGCGGCCCAGCTCGCCGATCCGACCGCCGTGCAGAACAGGCAAGACCAGAAGGAGGCGTTCCAGCAAGCCGGAACCACGGAAACCCGTAATTCCGGCAACCTGACGCTGCCGGCTTCGCCTTATCAGGTTATGGCCGGGACGGTCATCGCCGGTGCGCTAGTGACGGGCATCAAGTCGGATTTGCCGGGCGATGTGATCGCCACGGTGACGGAGCAGGTCTATGACACGGCTACCGGGCGCTTTCTGCTGATCCCCCAGGGTTCGCGCATCCTGGGCCGCTACAACAGCCAAGTCAGCTACGGGCAGAGCCGCGTGCAGGTGGTGTGGAACCGGATCATCCTGCCCGACACGTCTTCGCTCACGCTCGACAACTTGGTCGGAGCCGACCCGGCCGGCTATGCCGGACTGGAAGACGACGTGGACTACCACTGGGGCCGCATCTTCGCCGGCGCGGCGTTGACCACGCTGCTGGGCGTCGGCGCCGAGCTGGCCGCGCCGGAGAACCGCCAGGATGGCGACCGCATCATCATCGCCGGGCGCGACAGCGCGCAGGACAGTATCAATCAGGTCGGCCAGGAGATGACCCGGCGCAACATGAACATCCAGCCGACGCTGACCGAGCGGCCGGGTCTGGCGGTTCGCATCATCGCCAACCGCGACTTGGTGCTGCGGCCCTACCAGCCGTTGTTCTTCAACAAGGGGACTTCACGATGATGACACGCAAGCTGCGGCTCGGCCCGCTACCGAAAACGGAATCCATGAAGCTGACCTTTGCCTGCCCGGCCAGCCTGAAAGCCGACCTCGACCGCTACGCCGCACTGCACGTGCAGATCTACGGCGAATCGGTCGATGCCACGGTGCTGATCCCGCACATGCTCGAAGCCTTTATGGCGGGGGATCGGGGTTTCAGGAAGGGAGGCGTGGGCAAGGCAGCGCCGCCGAAACCAAGCTGAAGCCGCCTGCTTCCGCTGGTGTCCGTCGCTCGAACGCGCAGTCCAAGGCTGCGCGTTCTTCGTTCTGGAGAGCGTCGCTCGACTGGGCTACGTTGAAGAACGGCGGCCACCGACTGCTGGCAATCGTCTTCGATACAGCACGCTCCGGCTTTCCACCGCGACGCTCTTATGTGGCTCCTAGCCCACAACGCTGCGGCTTCGCAAAGCGACCACAAGTAGAGCTAAATTCGCGCCCTACATAGACTTCCGGTCATCACGCCGACCTCACCAATCGCTTGACTTCGGACATTTTTTATGCGCGCAAGTAATGGCACGCGCCTACAAACGTAATTGCCCTCGACTTTATAAGTCGAACGGTGCGGTGATGATAGTTGGCGAATGCCGGTTGGCGCAGCGGTAGCGAATCGAGGTGTGGATCAACCGGTCGACAGATCGCACCGCTGCATGATGGGAGAATCTCTGAAAGTGATGCAACAATAAAACCTGCTTCTGCTCAGACGGCCTTCTGAAGCATCTCGACAGCGACGGGACGCTGCACCCGGTGTGCGGCATGCAGCCATCGAAGGAGTGCACTACGACCCCCGATGCTCATTTTTATCGCTGCGCGCTTGAAGTAGCTTTCCACTGTGCTGACTTTCAGATCAAGCCTGTCCGCCAGTTGAGGCACAGTGAGACCAGCCAGCAGCCCTACGCAGACTTCGGTTTCGCGGGAAGACAGGCTAAGTTCCGATGCCTCAAGGCGACTGAGGAAACGCTGACGCAGGCCTTCCATCGCATCATTGTTTTTCAAGCTGTTCAAGGCAGACGAGGGTGTCGTCGAAACAAGGGTAGGGGTCACAGTTGCAATGTGTTGCTTCACGATCGGCAAAACGACCCAGGATAAGTCCTTGAGCTGGGCACGCTCCTGACTGGTGAATGCCTTGGCAGAGGGGGCTCGATAAACCGACAGTACATATTGCCCCTTGCCCGGGTACGCAAGGTGTACTTGGGGGCGAGAAGCATGAGCGTGAAGGTGACCTGGATTTTTTTGCGCATTGTAGGCCGGCGATTCAAACCTGATGGATTTATCGACCCGTGTATCTGCCAGCTCTGTGGGGCTCAACAGAACAGGCTCCAGGCGCCTGCTATCGATACCTGGGTTGAGCACCTGGTGCAAATTTCCACCGAAGGCACCAATGGGGGGAGCGCCGGCCGCTTCGCTCGTAGACCGAGTAAGCCCCTGAATGACATGTGTAGCATCCACGGGGAGCGAGGCCGTGATCATCTCATGGAGCAGGCGGGCGAACTGGCGGCTTCCGATACCGGAGATCACTTTGCCAAGATGCGGGAAGAGCTGTTGCATGTTCATCGGTATTCCTTTTTCCGTTTAAAAGAGACACGCCAAGGCGCAGCCTTGATTCAGTAGATGAGTTCAGGAGTACATTGTCTTTTCGAAGACTGCGGTTAAACAGGTTATATGTAGGCCTTAATATAATATTCACGTTTACTGAGCAGAGGCTGAATGGGAAGCCATAGCGAACGACGCTGAAGAGCATGCCGTAATAAAAAGTCAATCGTGTTACGGAAAACGAAAACACTTGCCATGATCAATACACCTTATTAGGACGGACTTTTTTATCGATTTTTATTGAACTTGGTATTGCCGTGGGCGAGAGCGGTAAATGCGAATCACTCTGGGCGATGACAGCGCTATCCGAGGGTACGCTGCGCACGACGGGCCTGTGCGTGGCCTGTAGCAACGTTGCAGAAACATTCAATAGCGTAGGCGTGATGGTTCATTGCTATCAATATCCATGTTGTTAGCGCATCAGGACAGGTCGCTGGCGATACGGGAGGGTGCCACACTGTGTTTATATTAAGGCAATCATGTTAATCACAGAGAAGTAGATATTAGTTGATTTTTAGGTATGACCCGCGACAGCCCGTGTGGTTCAAATTCACGTCTAGATTATAATAAAAAAAACACAATGAAAAGAAAAGTAGTGGGTCAGAGGATTTTTAACAGGCAGGTGAGTGAGGGCTTACCTGGTACGTTAGTGCAAACGGACTGCGCAAAGTAAAAAGCATTTTTCAGAATACGCTTGTTTTTATTTTATTTTCTGCCGGTTTTCCTGCAGGTCATTTTTTAATTCTTTCTCGCGGAGTCGTAGCCTCAATCGGTTTAGCCGATTGACTGGCTGCGCGAGACGATTGGGCAGGAGACGGCTTCTGCGGGTACGGTGAACGCGGAGCGTCCGGCGACGTGATGCCACTTTGCAAGACCGCCCGGCAACGTGCTTCTGCCGGCAGGTGGCCATCGTGGTTGATACCGCCAGAGCACCTGGCACGAGATGCGTCATACCGCGTACCTTCAAGCTCATCCGCCAAACTCAGGCCATTTGGGCGACGCCTGTCATCCACTTGACCAAACCGTGTCGTCCTTTCACACCAAGCTTGGCCGCAGCACGCTTCAGATAGGTCTCGATGGAGCTGTTTTTGACGTGAAGCTTGTCGGCCAGCTCCGGAACAGTCGCCCCGGCAAGTATGCCAAGGCAGATTTCCTTTTCACGGAGTGACAATCTGACCTCGGAATGGCTGAGCTTTTCGTTGAACTCGCGCTGAAGCTGCTGCCCGCCCTGTGTGATCGCATCGTTGTCAGCATGCGCAGTGCACAATGTTCGGGTGGTCTGAGCGTGCCGCTCCAACAGTGGCAGCAGGGCCTCTGAAAAATTCTTTAAAAACGATAATTCGTGCAGTGAAAAGTCACGTTGGTGATGTTGGCGGTGCAAGGAAATGACGCAGCGTCTGTTCGACTTGCGCGACACCAGACTGCAATGGTAGGTACCCGCCGAACCACAGCTGGCCGGTCCAGTGCAACTACTAAAGGGTGGCTTCAGATGAATGAGCAGGAAGTCGTCCACATTGACCATTCGAGCGAGCAGCATGTCATGGTCCTGCGAAACCGTCAGATTCTCCGGCTTCTGCTCAGCGTACTCTCGCCCAAGGGGCTGAATGCTGATGATGCTTCCTTCATTTTCGTCAATCGTCCATTCACTCAGGTCCAGGAAATCGATCGGTACGGTGGCCGCGATGATCTGATGCATATTTGAAGCAAATCTTGCATCGCCTACGCTCGAGATCAGTTTTCCCAATTCCAGAAAATACGCTGACTGGTCACCCGTCATTCGTAAATTGGCTTTCATCACACATTTGCCCCCATGGCGTTAGTCTCCAGTTGAATCAAAAGCAACCTCATCTCACATACTGCTCAGCCCTCTTGATGCCTAGCATTAAGCATAATGTAAGATTGTAGGACAATACTACTAGCGCGTTAAAGAATTTACACATAGCGACTATTCCTAGTCTGTAGGGGAAAGGGGGGACAAATGCCTCGATACAGGCCGATGCTCCATTCTAGACACTGTTCCGTAACGCCTGCCAAGGCCGGTAGTGGCTATAGGTTATTGCGTCTCAGAATAAAGATGCTCTAAATGTCATGGCTGCTAGAGGAAAATCAGACGAATAGGGCCGCCAAATAGTGACATTTAAATTGAGACATCACACTTGTGTGCGGTCTCCGAAATAATGTCCCTGAATGCGGGGACAGACGTACGTACGACCTGATGCTTCCATAAGCATGTGGCTGCAGGGACGTTTGCTGCTGCATAAAACAGTCGCGGTGGCGCGGGGAGATTCTCATGTACGCCCTTTATTTCAGTGTTGAACAGTTGATCCAGACGAGATCAAGGATTCCTGTTGAGCGGGAAATACAGTGAGGATTTTCGAATTTTTCAGGAAATTGAATTTCCGCAAAATCCTTTTAAGGATCGTATTGATTGATCTTGCGTTCTCGCTGGCTGGCTATGCCTTCTATAAGGGCGTTAGCGGGGAAGAAGAGCCTGTTTTTCTATCCGCCGCAGCGGAAATAACGGATATCGAACACGCCGTACTGGCACAGGGCGTGCTACAGGGCCGTAACCAGGTAGACGTAGGGGCTCAGGTTTCCGGGCAATTGCAGTCACTGAAAGTCGCACCAGGTGATAAGGCTCGGAAAAATCAGCTATTGGCGGTGATCGATCCGCTGCCAGCAAAAAACGCTTTGCGACAGGCAGCTGTGAAGCTCGAGCAACTCACTGCAGAGCGGGACGCGACCGTTCATAAATTGACGCTGGCAGAGTCGAATTACCGCAGATATCGAGAGCTGGGTTCAACGATGGCTGTTTCTAAAGCGGATCAGGACAACGCCCGATTTGAACTCGAGAACGAGCGCGCCAACCTGACGTCGCTCTCCGCGCAGTTACAAAAGGCCGGCATCAACGAAGAGGCCTCTCGTATCAAACTCGACTACACACGAATCCTGGCCCCCATGGATGGTCAGATCCTCGCTATTGTCACCCAGGAGGGCCAGACGATCATCGCAGACCAGATCGCACCGGTCATTCTGAAGATGGCCCAACTCGACACAATGACCGTGAAGGCGCAGGTTTCCGAAGCCGATGTGGTCAAGATCAAGCCCGGGCTTGCGGTTTACTTCACCATCCCAGGCGATCCGGATACACGCTATACCAGCACCCTGAGCGCCATAGAGCCTGGCCCTCTGGACGCTGCGAGCACGTCCGGTGGATCAGGTGAAAACAAAAAGGCCGTGTTCTACAACGCTCTATTCGACGTACCCAACCCCAAGGGCCGGTTCTACATCAACATGACCGCCAACGTCAGAATAGTGCTCGAAGCGAAGACTGGTGTATTGACGATTCCTGTTGGCGCGCTTGGCGAACGCCGGGAAGACGGCACTTATAGCGTACGGGTATTGGGCGAGGGCAACGAAGTCAGGACACAGCAAATAGGGTCAGGGATCAATAATCAGGTAAGGGTTGAAGTACTTTCGGGGTTGAAAGTTGGAGACAGGGTTGTCATTGGGGAGGCTGGGGGCGGTCAAGGTGTGTGACGGTATGGCGATGATGTTCCGTAAACGTCGACGCTTGTTTTAGAACTTCCCTGAACACTTGGGTGCTGGCACTGCACACCAGTAGATTTCCTTTTTTTGGGAAATAAGGGGGTTGAAAAGTACATCTATTCTGGAGTGTTGGTGATGACCATGTATTACGTCGCAATTGCAATGCTCACGCTGCTGCTGGTGCCGGGACCGACCAATTCGCTGCTGCTCCAGTCCGGGGTAAATCGCGGCCTTGGTATGTATTCACTGAAATTGATCGCTGCCGAATGGACGGCCTATCTGATTCAGATTACCGCCTGGGGTATGTCCATTGACGCACTCGCGAATTACGGGTGGGTGGTGATAATAACCAAGATCCTGGCGGTGGCTTTTCTGTTTTATATTTCTCTGAAACTATGGTTTTCAACGCGTCAGAACACAGACGGAAAGCCCGTTGTGATCTCGATATCGGCATTATTTCTGGCAACACTAAACAATCCGAAAGGGCTTTTTTTTGCGACGTTCATCGCGCCCGCCGGCACCTTCTTGCAGTTCGAAAGTTATGTTTCATTCATGGCGGTATTTTCGTTGGTCGTTCTGCCTGTGGGCATAGCGTGGGTCGGGTTGGGCGCTCTGTTTGGCCGAAGCCTGCCAACGCTGATGTCGAGCAATCGAGTCAATAGATTAGTGTCGCTAGTGATTGGGCTGTTCGCGATTATTGCGTTGTATAACGTGGCTTCAACAGCGCTATTCACCTGACCTGCCAGTACGCGTTCGCAGGCCGCATTTGAAATAAATATGTAACACTGGCGGTGTGTCTTTGGTCAGTCAGTGCGTGGAGCAGTCATATGAACTCTCAGGGCATCGTGCTTAGCGACGATGAGAAAAGCGAACTGAGTCGGCGCGTAAAAGCTTCAGCCACTATCAGTCAACGCGAATGTCGCCGGGCGCTGGTGATTTTGCTGGCGGCTCAAAAGTTTTCTCGTAACGAGATTGCCCGATTGACCGGTCTTTCCGTTGTTTCAGTCACGCGCTGGTGCAAGCGTTTTCAAGAGCTGCGCCTGCAAGGTCTGATGGATCTGCCTGGAAGAGGCCGCAAGCCGTCCCTACCCGCCGAAGCGCTGAGACTGACCCTTGAGCAAGTCACTCAGCCGTGTACCGATCAGGCCCGCTGGAGCTGTCGAAGCATGGCACGAGTCGCTGGCATATCACCGGCCAGCGTTCAACGCATCTGGGCCGCAAACGGCATAAAGCCGCACCTGACATGCGCTATTGAGTTGCCCGAGCATCCGGACTTGAAAGATAAATCCTGAGACGTTATTGCATCGTAAATGCTAGGTTTTGTACGAAAAGTCGGCGAGAGAAGGTCAGGCAAGGCTAAAACAGGCGAGGAACGGCCGGGGTCGCGCTCGACTCTACGTGTTGTAAATGAGCATTCCGATCGGACTCGCGCTCGAGCCTGTTTTTAATGCAGCATCACCGAGCGCAGCTACTTTACGTACAGAGCCTAGGCAGGACGCTCGCTCGCGACGCGAGATGCCAGACGCTCTGATTGATGGCTGTCATATGGCTATCGCGGGCACGATCACTTTTGATATTTCATAAGCCGGTCGCAGCGATTGGCACATAGCTCCAACGCAGGCCAAGGCTGCTGTCAGCCATGATTGTGCATCGGCTCCCGGCGCGCGGGAATCAGATCCCGGGCCGAATAAAAGCCCTGCACCAGGCGATTCTTGGCTCGGTACTCACACATCACGAGCAGAGTATCCGGGGGAGGAGTGACCGTTGATTCGTGCTTGACCACCATGATTTTGCCGCCCGAGCGAAGGCGTACATGTGCTCCGGATTCGAATGTGCCCATCTTCATTACCTCACAAGGGTTTTGATGTAAGTTCCGTCCAGCCGCCGCCCAGTGCCTTGTACAGATTGACTTCGGCGGTCAGTTGCGACAGTCGGTCGGTGATCAGGTTTTGTTGAGCGCTGAACAAAGAGCGCTGTGCGTCGAGAAACGTCAGGCTGTTGTCGACGCCAATGCGATAGCGGCGCTCGGCCAGGCGGTAATACTCCTGGTTGGCCTGTACCAGATCGCTCTGCGCCTTCAGCTGGCGTTTGTAGGTCTGGCGTGCAGCCAAGCCATCGGAAACCTCCTGAAAGGCGGTCTGGATCGATTTTTCGTACTTTGAGACACTGATATCTTTCTGGATCTTCGAATAATCCAGGCTCGCCCGCAGGTTGCCTGCGTTGAAAATCGGGATGTCGATCTGCGGTGAAAACACCCAGCCTCCCGAGCCGCCTTTAAACAGGCCGGACAGTTCGGTGCTCGATGTGCCGGCGTTGGCAGTCAGGCTGATGCTCGGGAAGAACGCCGCACGCGCGGCACCGATGCTGGCGTTGGCCGACTGCAACTGGTATTCGGCTTCAAGAATGTCCGGGCGTCGCTGCAGCAGATCAGAAGGCAAACCAGCCGGTACTTCGGCGAGCCATTCGGAGGCCAGCGGGCGGTTTGGCGCGCTGTCCGCGACCGTCGTACCCACCAACAAAGTCAGGTTGTTGAGATCCTGTGCGACCTGGCGCTGGAACGACGCCAGGCTTGCCCGTGCGCTTTCCACCGAGGTACGCGCCTGGGCCAGGTCCAACGATGAAGAGGCGCCGACTTGCTGGCTGCGAGCGGTCAGGTTCAAGCTTTTTTCGTAGGACGCCAGCGTGTCCTGATTCAAGGTCAACAGTTCCTGGTCTGCGCGCCAGGTCAGGTAGGCGGTGGCGACACTCGCCACCAGACTTAACTGAGTGCTGCGCCAGGCCTCTTCGCTGGACAAATAAGTAAGCGAGGCCTGATCGGTCAGGCTGCGTATGCGTCCAAATAAATCCAGTTCGTAGGCGCTGATACCCAGCGTTGCCGAGTAGCTGCCACTGGTGACCGGGCTGCCGGTCTGCGTGATGCTGGCGGGCTGGCGCTGCCGGGTCCCGCTACCAGCTGCGCTGATCGCGGGAAACAGATCGGCGCGCTGGATGCGATATTGCGCTTGGTAGGCCTCGACGTTGAGGGCTGCCACACGCAAGTCACGATTATTGAGTAAAGCGCTCTCGATGAGCTGTTGCAGCGTCGGGTCGCGGAACAGGTCGCGCCACCCCATGTCCGCCGCCATGGGGCCAGAGAGTGCTGGAGCGTAGTCGGGTGCTTGTGGGTAGTGTGCGGCAACCGGTGCTGCCGGGCGCTGATAGTCCGGAATCAATGAGCAACCGCTCAAGGACAGCGCGGCAACCAGCCAAGGGCTAATGGATTTGCTCATCATGTTCCTATCATCCACTTGACCAGCCCATGTCGACCGCTGATACCCAGCTTGGCGGCGGAGCGCTTGAGGTAGGTTTCGATGGAGCTGTTCTTGACGCAGAGTTTTTTTGCGACCTCAGGGACTGTGGCGCCAGCCAGAAATTCCAGACAGGCTTGCTTTTCCCGCGCTGACAGCACGACATCGCTGGCACTCAAGCGATCATTGAACTCGCGCTGTAGTTGCGTGTGCTCCATGGCAGCCAGGCTGTTCGTTAGTGTTCCTCCGCTTTTCACGCGGTATTGGCGGTGGACACTGGCGTGTCGTACCGACAGGGGCAACAAGGTTTCCGAGAGGTATTTCAAAAATGACAGTTCTTGCAACGAGTAATCTTTGTCTGCTTGCGGGCGGTGCAGTGAGATCACACAACAACGATTGGCCTTGCGCGAGACCATGCTGCACTGGTGGGAGGTGCCGGAAAAGCTATCGTCCTTGTTGTTTTTCATCCGTGCATTCAAGTGGATCAACAGATCATCGTTCGCTTCCAGCACGCGCTTGACCAGCGGATGATCGCTGCGGTGCCTGGCACGGGGCGGACACGCCGTTTGCATCTGCGGATTCAACTCAGTGCCCGCATAGCCTAGCAATTGCACATCGGTCACCGCCGATTGACTGTCGTCAACGGTCCATTCGCTCAGCTCGACCCGGCTGACGGCCAGCGATGTGTTGATGAACTGATGCATGTTACTCAGAAACATGTCATCCCCGACGCTGGATACCAGCTTCCCGAGTTCCAGATAAATGTGCGGCTTCACTTCCTCTTTGGCATTCGCTTGTCGGTTCATATGTCCATTCCTGCAGATCAGAAGTTGCGTGCAATTCTGTCGACCAGACTGTGATTCCGTCCTCCGGATGCTCAAACCTTTCGCGCTTCAACATCACTTGAATCCGGCATCACGCATGAATGTCTTCAAAAAAACGATTCAGCTAGAGGCTCCAATTAAGCTGGGTTGCGCAGGAAAAGTCTGTCACGGGATACCGGGACAACCCTGCGCAACCCCGCGGTCTACTCAGCTGGCGCTGTTATCGAACGTGAAACCTCTTCTCGGCTGATCTTGTGGGCCGGCTCCTTGTTCAGCGCCCGGGAGATCGCCTGGCCGAGTGTGCTGACATGAGGCGCCCGGACAAGGGTCTCGTGGGTCCCAGGAAGCGCTGTCACGCTCACCGGGGTCTCAAGCAACTCACTCCACCCCAGCAGCGGATCGTTGCGCTCCTCCCCGCTAGCGGTAAACAGCGTCACCGAGAGCGGAGCGGGTGGGCTGACATAGGCACCGACTGCGATATTGGTCGCATAGGCCACCGCTAGATGGCTGCGTAACAAGTTGGCATCGACGTCCTGTGGCAGTTCCTCCGGAAGCAGGCTATGTGCCATGCAGAGTGTCAGCATTTCATCGATGGCATCCGTGCTGGCCAGCTCGGTGAGTTGCTGGAATACCTCGGGGTCGAACTGCTCGGGTAGCCAGCTCATCAGGAATTGACCTTCGCTCTGTGCCTCCTGCGCTTGCTGATCAAGACGCGCGGAGGTGTCGATGATGCCGAGGAACTCCAGCTGTTCACCGCTGGATTGCAGCTGACAGGCCATTTCATAAGCGATCAGACCACCGGCAGACCAGCCACCGATCCGGTAAGGCCCTTTCGGTTGCACCTGGCGAATCGCCGCCAGGTAACGCGCAGCCATAGCCGGTACTTCAAACAGCGGCGTTTCTCCAGCCGCCAGACCACTGGCGGCCAAGCCGTAGAGCGGCACCTGCGGGTCGATTGCAGCGGCCAGATCACGCACGTATTGCACTTCGCCGCCCAGCGGGTGGACCAGGAACAGCGGCCTTTGCGAGCCTGTGCGCCGGACCGGGACCAGATTGCTGTGCTGACCGGGACGTGCCTGGCCGTCCAGTGTTCTGGCAAAACCGGCAATGGTCGGTTCGATGAACAGATCGCGGACCGCGATCGGTTTGCCGAGCACCTTGCGCAGGCGCGAGGCCATCTGCACCGCCATCAGCGAAATGCCACCCAGCTTGAAGAAGTCGTCATGGCGACTGACCTTGTCCAGCTTGAGCAACTCCTTCCAGAGGTTGGCGAGGGCGATCTCGGTGTCGCCTTCGGGCGCTTCGTAAGGGAGTGCCTCAGGCTGTTCCTCCTCGACCGTCGCAGCGACAGCCACGGTATGAGCCGAATGTGGCAACGCTGGCGTGTTGTCCAGCACCTGACCGATCGACTGCTGTGCGTCGGTCACCATATTCTCCAGGACCTTGGTAAACAGCTGCGTGATGGTCTGTACGGTCGTGATGTCGAACAAGTCGCTGGCGTATTGCAGGCCACCGATCAGGCCTTCGCCGGTATCTGCCAGCGACAACGAAAGGTCGAACTGAGTGGTGATATGGGTGCTGTCCAGCGACTCGACTTGCAGGTCGGGTAGTTGCAGCAGCGAAGGTGGTGTGTTGTCCAGACTCAGCATTACCTGGAACAACGGGCTGTGGCTCATGCTGCGAGTCGGCTGCAAGGCACTGACGACTTGCTCGAACGGCAAGTCCTGATGACTGTAGGCAGCCAGCGTCAGGTTCTTGATCCGACCGAACATGTCGCTCAGGCGCGTCTCTCGGCCGGTTGCCACACGCAATGCCAGAGTATTGGCAAAGAAGCCGATCAGCGGCTCCAGCTCCGGACGCTGACGATTGGCGACAGGTGTACCGACCACCACATCATTCTGTCCACTCAGGTGACTCATGAGCACCGACCAGCCCGCCAGCAGGACCATGAACAGCGTGCTGCCCTGAGCCTGGCTGAAGGCGCGCAAGTCAGTACTCAGTTCTGGCGAGAGCATAAACTCGACGATCCCACCGGTGTAACTCTGGATGGCCGGACGCGGACGGTCCAGTGGCAGGCTCAACAAGCCCGGTGCGCCTTCCAGGTGCTTGCGCCAGAAGTCGATCTGGGCTTGCAGCGCAGGTCCGTCGAGGGATTGCCGCTGCCAGGCGGCGTAATCCACGTATTGAAGTGGCAGCGCTGGCAGTGGGTCCTTTTGGCCTTGACTGAAGGCGCTGTAAAGCACACTCACTTCCTGGGCCAGAACACTGTTGGACCAGCCGTCAGAGACGATGTGATGCAGCGTAATCAGCAGCACATGCTCGGTATCCGTCACTTGCAGCAGATGCCCGCGCAGCATAGGCCCTTGAGTCAGATCGAACAGTTGCGTGGCATTTTCCTGACCCAGACGGGTCAGGGTCGCCGTGCGTTCATCACTGGAAAGGCCGCGCAGATCCTGGTGCAACAGTGGAAAGCGGGTATCGGCCGGGGCGATCTTCTGCACCGGTTCACCGTCAACCAACTCAAAGCGCGTGCGCAGGGTTTCGTGGCGTGCAACCAGACGATCAAGCGTCGCCTGCAAGGCAGCCGTGTCCAGTGTCCCTGTCAGGCGCAAGGCCATCGGCAGGTGATAGGCCGCACCGGCAGCATGATCCAGGTGATCGAGGAACCACAGGCGTTGCTGAGAGAAGGACAATGGCAGGCGGCCCGAGCGGTTGGCCTTGGGAATAGATTGCGCTTCACTTGGCGCCGTGGCGTTGACCAATGAGGCCAGGCCACGCACGGTCGGTGCGTCGAACAGTTCACGCAAGGTGATGCGTGTACCGAGCTTGCGTCGCAGTCGAGACAGCAATTGCACTGCGAGCAACGAATGGCCGCCCAGTTCAAGGAAGCCATCGTTGCGGCCGACCTGATCCAGATTCAGCAGGGCTTTCCATATCTCGGCGATGGCCTCTTCGGTTTCGCCTTGCGGCGCCTCGTAAGCCTTGCTGGCCAACGCATCCTGACCGGGGGCCGGCAGCGCACGGCGGTCGAGTTTGCCGTTGGCGGTCAGCGGCAGGGCGTCCAGATGGACGAAAGCGCTGGGCACCATGTACTCAGGCAGATGCTTGAGCAGCTCGCTACGCAAGTGCTCGGCCGCCACCGATTCACCACAGACATAGGCCACCAGGCGCTGGCTTTCCGAATCACCCTGGCTGTCGTTGCGGGCAATCACCACCACCTCGCGGATTCCTGGTACGGCCAGCAGAACGTTTTCGATTTCACCCAGCTCAATACGGAAACCGCGAACCTTCACCTGGAAGTCGTTGCGGCCCATGTATTCCAGCGTGCCGTCAGCCAGCCAGCGACCCAGGTCGCCGGTTTTGTAAAGGCGGGCGTTAGCGATACCGGAGAACCGGTCAACGATGAAACGTTCGGCACTCAGCTCGTCACGGTTGAGGTAGCCACGGGCCACACCGCTACCACCGATATGAATTTCCCCGGCAACGCCCAGTGGAGCCGGCTCGCCACGCGCATCCAGAACATGCACCTGGACGTTGGCAATAGGCCGGCCGATGCTGGGTTTTTCACCCAGGTCGCGGATCAGATCAATGGTCGCGTCCACCGTACATTCGGTCGGGCCATACATGTTGTAGAAGCGGATGGTCTGGCAGTTGCGCAGCTTTTCCCAGGTGCTGGCGTTGATCGCCTCGCCACCCAACAGCACGCTGATCGGCTGGTAACTGCTGCGTTCCAGCAAACCAGCCGAGAGCAAGGTGTCGAGCTGCGACGGTGTTGAGTCGAAGGCATGAACTTGATGGGCTTCGAGGAAGTCCAGCAGTTCGCTGCCGTTGGCACGAATAAGTTGCGGGATGATCACCAGCTTGTGGCCGGAGAACAGTTGCGAGATGCCTTTGATCGACATGTCGAAGAAGAACCCGGCGTTGAGCGCCACGTTGGCCGGTGTCGGGCAATGCTGGTGGGTCGTACGGGTCAGCACGTTCCAGAAGTTGAACACCGAACGGTGCTCGACCATGACACCTTTCGACTGGCCGGTGGAGCCTGACGTGTAGATCACGTAGGCCAGGTTTTCCGCCGTCAGGCCGTCTACCAATGGATTGGCGTCGAACGCCTGATCATCCGCCGCCCGCAGCGACTCAGCACTGTCCAGCAGCATCAGCGGTGTGTCGCCGACCGGCAGACTGAGCGCGCTCTGGGTCAGCAGCGCACGCGGCAGGCTGTCCTGCAGCATGAAGGCCATGCGGTCAGTCGGGTGGGCAGGGTCAATCGGCACGTAGGCAGCACCGGATTTGAGCACGCCCAGCAGGCCGACAATCATGTCCAGACTGCGTTCGGCGCAGATGGCCACGCGCTCGTCCGGCTGCACACCGAGTTGCAGCAGCTGTCGGGCCACGTGGTTGGCGCGGCGGTTGAGCTGGCGATAGCTCAATTGGCGGTCTTCGTAGACCAGCGCTACAGCCTCGGGATTGCAGCGGACCTGGTGTTCGAACAAAGCATGGATCGGCACTGCCGGAGCGAATTCGCTGGCGGTGTCGTTGAAGTCGTTGAGCACCAGTTGCCGCTCGTCCTCCGGGACCACTTCCAGGCTGCTTGCCAGACGTTGCGGATCTTGCTCAAGAGCGTTGACCAGCTCGGCAACAGCCTGACCGAGGTAGGCGGCAATCCGCTGCGGGTCGATGCCATTGATAGACTGCGCTGTCAGCGAGAACCCATTGGCCTCATTGGCTACGGCAATCTCGATCGGGTAGTTGGTACGGGTTTCGGAGCCCAGGAAATGAATACCTTCCTGCTCCTCACTCATGTCCTCGATGTTTTCCCCGGCAGTGTTCACCAGATCACCGTGACGGCAGTTGAGGATCACTGTGAACATCGGCAGCGATGCATCCACTGCGCTGCAGCGCTGCGCCAGGGCCAGAGGCGCCTGCTCGTGAGTCAGCAGGCCGCTGAGCTGTTGGTAGGCGTCCTGAACGATATCGCGCACGCTGTTTTGTTGCAGGCGAATACGCATCGGCAAGGTATTGATGAACATCCCCAGCGCATGGTTGGCGCCAGAGGTGCCTTGGGAGCGTCCGGAAAGCACGGTGCCGAAAATCCCGTCGTCGCGGCCGCTGGTGGCGGCCACCACCAAACCCCATGCCGCATGGAACAGCACCGAGGTTGGCACACCCTGGGCCCTTGCGGTGCTGTGGACCCGCGCGCTGAGGTCGTCGCTCAGATCCTGCACCGAACGCAGGATTGCTGCATCGCCGCCACGCACATCGAGCACGCCGTAGGGCGCAGTAGTGGTGTCGACATCCCCCAGCAGTTGACGGAAGTAGGCTTCATGTTCGGCCTGGGAAACGCATGCGGCCTGGGCAATGAAGTTGCGGTAAGGCTGGGATGGCGGCAGGGCGTCGGCGCGTCCGTCCATCACAGCATGGATCTCACCCATGATCAGGCGCAGGGTGACGTTGTCGCTGATAAGGTGATGGTCCAGCAACGCCATCAGCCACTTTTCCTGCCGGGTATCGTAAGTGATGTACACGGCTATCAGCGGTGCCTGTTGCAGGTCCAGGCGCATATGGTAGGTATTGGTGCGTTCACGCAGCATCTGCAAGGCGTCTTCACCGGGCGCGCTGTCGAGCTGAATGACTGGCAACGATGCCTGGCGATGGACCACCTGTACCGGTTGCGGCAGACCTTGCCAGCGCAGGGAGCTGCGCATGATGTCGTGGCGGTTGATCACCACTTGCAGCGCGCCGAGAAATTTGTCGAGCAATGCACGGCTGTCGAACGTCGCTAGGGTGCGCATCAGGTAGGCGTCGCCTTCTGACTGCAGCAGGTGGTGAAACAGGATGCCTTCCTGCAACGACGACAGTGGGTAGATATCCTGAATATTGGCGACGCCGCCTGGCACATCGGCAACGATATGCTCCAGTTCCTGCTGGGTCAGTTTCACCAACGGCAGCATGTCCGGGGTCAACGCGGTGCAATCGACGGGAATCAGGTTCGCCGGGGCGACCCGTTCCGCCGCAGTGCCGCCCGCCAGGACCGCGGCCATGGCTTGCAGGGTTGGCGCCGAGAACACCGTGCTCACATCCAGTACCAAGCCGATCTGACGCAAGCGTTCTATCAGGTTAATGACGAGGAAGGAGTGACCGCCAAGTTCGAAGAAGTGATCCTGGCGACCGACACGTTCAACCCCGAGCAATTCCTGCCAGGCAGCGGCCAGGGTCGTTTCGATAGTGCCTAGCGGTGCTTCGTAGTCACGACTGACCGTGGCGAACTGGTCCGGCGCGGGCAGGGCGGCACGATCCAGCTTGCCGTTGGTGGTCAATGGCCAGCTTTCAAGGATCACAAAGGCGCTTGGCAGCATGTGTTCGGCCAGCACGCTGGCCAGTTGGCTGCGCAGGAGCGCTGACTCGGGAGCGGTGCCGTCCTCGGCAATCAGGTAGGCGACCAGGCGTTTGTCGCCGGGGCGATCCTCACGCACGATGACCATCGCTTCACGTACATCGGGGCAGGCGAGCAATTGGGCCTCGATCTCGCCCAACTCGATACGAAAGCCGCGAATCTTGATTTGCGAGTCATTGCGGCCGACGTAGACCACGCCGCCGTCGCTGCGGTAGTGCGCAACGTCGCCGGTGCGATAGAGCCGAGCGCCGCTTTGCAACCCATAGGGGTCGGCAATGAAACGTTCGGCATTCAACTCCGTGCGGTTCAAGTAATGCCGGGCAACCCCGGCGCCACCGATGTAAATCTCGCCATTGACACCCACCGGCACTGGCTGCTGATAGTCGTCGAGGATACGCAGGCACAGGTCATCAAGTGCCGGCCCGATCAGACTTGGCATGGCTGTGTCGATTTCCGACTGGCTGATCGGGTAGTAGGTGGCATGCACGGTGATTTCCGTGATCCCGTACATGTTCACCAGACGGGTACGCGACAGCGGTGTGCGTGCGGTCCAGGGCTGCAGGCTGCGGAAATCCAAGGCCTCACCTCCGAACACCACTTCACGCAGCGCATGCTCGCGCGGGCTGCGTTCGCGGGCCTGGATGAACTGGCGGAAAGCGCTTGGCGTCTGGTTCAGAACGGTGACCTGCTGCTCGCAGACCAGCGCGTAGAAGTCATCCGGCGAACGCGCCACCTCGCTCGGGACGATGACCAGTTTGCCGCCGTAGCACAGCGCGCCCCAGATTTCCCAGACCGAGAAGTCAAAGGCAAAGGAGTGGAACAGCGTCCAGACATCCTCACGCCCGAAGTTGAATTGTCCGGCGGTAGCGTCAAACAGGCGTGCCACGTTGCCGTGCTCCACCAGTACACCTTTGGGCAGGCCTGTAGACCCTGAGGTGTAAATGACGTAAGCCAGGTGCTCGCGGGACAGACCCAGAGCATCAGGCTCAGGGTTGCAGTCCAGCGATTCATCCGCCAAGCCAGCACTGTCGTTATCCATGCCGAGGGTCAGTACCGGCACGCTGTGTGTCGGCAGCACGTCGAGGCAAGCCGGCTGGGCCAGCAACGCCACCGGCGCACTGTCTGTCAGCAGGTAGCCGAGACGCTCGGTGGGGTATGTCGGGTCCAGCGGTACGTAGGCCGCACCGGCCTTGAGCACGGCCAGCACCGCGCAGACCATCTGTGTACCACGCTCGGCAAGGATCGCCACCCGGTCATCAGGACGCACGCCTTGGGCGAGCAGTTCATGGGCCAGACGGTTGGCTCGGCGATTGAGCGCCTGGTAACTCACCTCATGCCCGCCAAAGACCAGCGCGATGTTCTGCGGATGGGCGGCGGCGAACTGTTCGAAGCGCTGATGCACCATCAGACCCGACGCGAATACTGCCTTGGGCTGCAATAGCGCAGGCGAGGCCAGGCGTTGCGCAGGGCTGAGCAGCGGCAGGCCGAGCACAGGTTGCGCGACATCCTCTACCATCGCCTCCAGCAGGGTATGAAAATGCTGGGCAAAGCGCTCGACGGTCGCGTGGTCGAACAGGTCGCTGGCGTACTCGATCATCCCGGTCAGAGTGCCGTTTTCGCTACCCAAAATCAGCATCAGGTCGAACTGCGCGGTTTCATGGGCTTGCACCATCGGATGCAGGCTAAGGCCCGGCAGGCTCAACTCGCCACCGACGCTGGTGTTATCCAGCGAAAGGGCGACCTGGTACAGCGGGTTATGGCTCATGGAGCGTGGCGGTTGCAAGGCCTCGATCACTTGCTCGAACGGAATGTCCTGATGCTCATGGGCCGCCAGAATGGTCTGGCGGACCTGTTGCAGCAGTTGCGCCACGCTCGGGTTTTGCGCGAGATCAACGCGCAGGGCCAGGGTGTTGACGAAGAAGCCGATCAGGTTCTCGGTTTCGGTGCGCCCACGGTTCGCGGTGGGCACGCCGATCACCACATCGCGTTCATTGCCTAGACGCGCCATAAGTACCGACCAGGCGCTGAGCAGACCCATGAACAGGGTGACGTTCTGGGTCTGGCAGAAGCGTTCCAGACGCTGATATTGCGCTGAATCGATCTTGAACGGCACGTTGCCACCGCGATAGCTTTGCACCGCCGGACGTGGTCGGTCGGTGGGCAGCGACAGCAGCGTCGGTGCACCACCCAGGTGCTCACGCCAGAAACCGGCTTGCTCTGCCAGGCGCTCACCCGTAAAGGTGCGGCGTTGCCACGCGGCGTAGTCAGCGTACTGAATTGACAGGGCCGGCAGCGGGTCGGGCTGATGCTGACTGAAGGCCTGGTAGAGGGCGGCAAATTCGTTGACCAGCACACCCACCGACCAACCGTCGGAGATGATGTGGTGCTGAGTGATCAACAGCATGTGCTCGTCATCCGCCAAACGCAGCAGACACCCGCGAATCAGCGGGCCCTGGCGCAGGTCAAACGGTGCAGCGGCCTCGCTGTCAGCGATACGTGAAGCGCTGAGGCTGGCCTGTTCATAAGGCTGCGAGCGCAAGTCCTGCTCCGCCAGGGCGAAACCACTGTCCGCCGCAGCGATGACCTGCATCGGCTGTTCGCCGTGCAACTCGAACGTGGTGCGCAAGCTTTCGTGACGCGCGATCAGACGGTCGAGCGCAGCCTTGAGCGCGCTGTGATCAAGCTCGCCGCGCAGCAGCAGCGACATCGGCATGTGGTAAGCGCTGCTGGCACCAGGGTCGAGCCTGTCGAGGAACCACAGGCGTTGCTGGGAAAAGGACAGTGCCAACGGCGCGTTACGCTCGATGGGTTCGATACGGTCGGTGTCGGCCGCTTGCAGACCGTCGACCACCTTCGCCAGTTCGGCAACGGTCGGGTGACTGAACAGCTGGCGCAGCGCCATGTCGCCGTTCAACTGCTGGCGCACCCTGGAAACCAGTTGCGCAGCCAGCAGCGAGTGGCCGCCAAGCTCAAAGAAGCCGTCATGGCGACCCACTCGTTCGAGGCTCAGCAGCTCCTGGAATATTTCCGCGAGGGCCTGTTCGGTGGCGCCCTCCGGCGCAACATAGATTCGCTCGGACATGGCGTTCAGGTCCGGTGCCGGCAGTGCTTTCTGGTCGACCTTGCCATTGAGCGTCAGCGGCAAGGCATCCAGGCGCACGAACACACTCGGAACCATGTACTCCGCCAGATCGGCACTCAATTGCGCACGCAGATCCTCCGGATCAGGTGCTTCAACGCCCGCATGCACGGTGTAATAGGCGACGAGACGGGTGTCACCCGGGCTGGCTTCGTGCGCCACCACCACGGAGTTACGCACGCCGTCGCACAGGTGCAGGACGCTTTCGATTTCGCCAAGCTCGACGCGGAAGCCGCGGACCTTCACCTGACCATCGTTACGCGCGATGTATTCAAGGTTACCGTCCGGCAACCAGCGCGCCAGGTCGCCGGTGCGATAGAGCCGCGCACTGTCCTGCGGGCTGAACGGGTCGTCGCTGAAACGTTCGGCGGTCAGTTCCGGGCGGTTCAGGTAGCCGAGTGCAACCCCGGTACCACCGATGTAGATCTCGCCGACCACACCCATCGGCACCGGCTCGCGCCTGGCGTCAAGCACATAGACCCGCACGTTGGCGTTGGGCTTGCCGATCGGCAGGCTCAGGGTGTCAGGCAGTACATCGAAGATTTCGTAGCTGGTGGCACAAGTGGTGCCCTCGGTCGGGCCATAACCGTTGAACAGGCGTACCTGAGCAGAGTGTTCACGGACCCGACGGAACGAGGCCGGATCAGCCCGCTCGCCACCACACATGATCATGCGCAAGCGTGCCAGCGCCTCTGGAATCAACCCCGCATACAGGTTGAACAACGCGGTCGAGCTGATCATGGCTGTCACTTTGTGGCGTTTGAGCACGGCAGCAAAGGCCACTGGCTCGAGCAGCACATGGGGCTCGATAATCACCGACTGGCCGCCATTGAGCAACGCACCCCATATTTCCGGAGTACTGGCATCGAATGCCGGGTTGGACGAAAACGCTACACGGTCCTCGGTCGAGAAGTCGTAGTAACCGTTGTCCTGGACCAGCCGCACAATACCGTTGTGGGTCACGATCACGCCCTTGGGCAGACCGGTGGAGCCGGAGGTGTAGATGATGCACGCAGGGGTCTCGCCTGCAACCTCATCTGCAAGCACGACTGGCCCTTGGTTCAGCGCTGACAGGTCCAGGGTGTCCAGATCCAGTCTTGCCGTCATGTCAGGTGCCGTCAGGTCGCTACGGCTCAGCAGCATGATGGCTTCGCTGTCCTCAAGCATGAAGCGCAGGCGTTCTTCAGGAGCCAGGCGATCCAGCGCCAGATACGCCGCGCCGCATTTCAGGGTGGCCAGCATACTGGCCAGCAATTCCACCGAACGATCCAGCAGGATCGCCACCCGGGTTCCAGGCCCCACACCGTGCTGACGCAGGTGCTGAGCCAGAGCATTGGCGCGGCTGTCGAGTTCAGCGTAGGTCAGTGTCTGCTCACCCTGGCGGACTGCAATTGCCTGCGGTGCAGCTTCGACATGGGCCTCGAACAAGCGATGCATCAACTGACCGACAGGGTAGGTGCGCTCTGTGGCATTGATATCCTTCAGCAGGTACTCGCGCTCGGCAGTGTCGAGCAACGGCACCTGTTCCAGCATTTGCTGATCATCGGCCACCATGGCCTCCAACAAGCGCAGGAAGTAGCCTCGATAACGACGCATGGTGCTTTCGTCGAAAAGCGCCGTGGCGTACTCCAGCGTGCCGATCAGTTGCCCGTCCACCTCGCCGATGTCCAGCGCCAAGTCGAACTTTGCCGTATCACCGGCCACTGCGACGCCTTGCAGGGTCAGGTCGCCGAGCACCAGAGCGGTGTCCTCGTTGTTTTGCCATGACAGCATGGCCTGAAAAATCGGGCTGTGGGACAGGCTGCGTTGCGGTTGAACCACTTCAACCACTTGTTCGAACGGCAGGTCCTGATTTGCTTGGGCAGCCAGAGTTCGCTGTTTGACTTGTCGTACCAGCGCTTCGACGCTCGGCGTGCCTGAGAGGTCGACCCGTATAGCGAGGGTGTTGACGAAGAAGCCAATCAGGTTCTCCACCTCGGCGCTCATACGGTTGGCCACCGCCGTACCAATCACCACGTCATTCTGACCGGACAGACGTGCCAACAGCGCGGCCCAGGCGGCCATGACCGTCATGAACAGGCTGCTGCCATGTCGTTGGCTCAACGCCTTGAGACCATGAGTCAATTGTGTATCGAGCATCAGTTCCAGCGTCTGCCCGCTGTAGTCCTGTTGCGCCGGACGTGGCCGATCGGTCGGCAGGGTGAGCAAGGCTGGTGCACCGGCCAGGGCCTTTTGCCAGTACTGACGCTGTTGCTGCAGCACGTCGCCACTTAGCCAGTCACGTTGCCACAGTGCGTAGTCGACGTATTGCACCGGCAAGGCCGGCAGCGGATCCTCCGCCCCCTGACTGAAGGCTTCATAGAGGGCGCCCAGCTCGCGGTTCAACACCCCGGTTGACCAGCCATCGGAGACGATGTGGTGCATGGTCACCAGCAACACGTGGTCATCATCGGCCATGCGCACCAGACGCCCGCGCACCAGTGGTCCATTGACGAGGTCGAAGTGCTCGCTGGCCTCTTGTGCAGCGATGGCAAGCAGCTTTTCTTCGGCTTCGGTCTGCCCGGCCAGTACCTGAAGTTGCAGTTCGAAACCTGTATCAGCGGCAGAGATGCGCTGTTCCGCAGGCTGTCCCTGCTCTTGGACAAAGGTCGTGCGCAGCGCCTCATGGCGGGCCACGATACGATCCAGCGCGCGTTGCAGCGACGCTTGATCAAGTTTGCCACGCAGACGCAGTCCCGCCGGAATATGGTAAGCGGCGCTGCCACCTTCCAATTGCGCGAGGAACCATAGGCGCTGTTGGGCAAACGACAGCGGTAGCGCTCCCGAACGTTGCACAGGCTTGATCGCCAGGGGAGCGTTGTCCTGCGTGTTGCCCAGCCGCTCGGCGAACTGCCGCAGCACCGGTGCCGCGAAAAACACTGACGGTGAAACCTCCAGATTCAATTGCTGACGAACCTGAGCCAGTACGCGCATGACCAGCAATGAATGACCGCCGAGCGCGAAAAAGTCATCATGACGGCCGACTTGCGCGACGCCCAGCACATCGGCCCAGATTGCGGCGATTGCCGTCTCGAGCGGACCTTCGGCTGCCTCGAAATCATGCAGATCGAAGGCTTCGGCATTCGGCTCGGGCAACGCTTTGCGATCCAGCTTGCCATTGGCGCTCAGCGGCAATGCGGCCATGCGCACGAACGCTGCCGGGATCATGTATTCCGGCAGGTTGAGTTGCAGTTGCTGGCGCAGCGCGCGTGGCGTGAGGGCAGGGGCGGCAGGTTCGCGGGTGGCATATTCCACAAAATATGCGATCAGTTTCGGCGTGCCGCTGCTGTCCTCGCGAATCACGACCAGGCTTTCGCGCACGCCCGCGACCTCGGCCAGACGTGCTTCGATTTCGCCCAGCTCCAGACGCAGCCCGCGCAGTTTGGCCTGTGAGTCGTTGCGGCCGAGGAATTCGATATTGCCATCAGCCCGGTAGCGCGCCATATCGCCGCTGCGGTACAGCCGTTCGCCCTTGACAAAGGGACTGTCCATGAAGCGTTCGGCGGTGAGTTGCGGCAAATTCAGATAGCCGCGAGCAATACCTGCGCCACCGATATACAGCTCGCCCGCAACACCCGGTGGAACCGGTTGGCCCAGCTCATCGAGCAGATAAATCCGCGTGTTGGCCAGTGACCGGCCAATCGGTAAGACCCCGTCGACCTGGCTGTTTGCCCCGAACTCGAAACAGGTGCTGTCGATGCTGGCTTCAGTGACACCGTAGGCCTGGACGATCTGCACGTGATTGCCACAGAGTTTGCGCAGTTGCCGGGCGCTGTGCGCAGTCCAGATATCCGAACCACAGACCACAGTGCGCATGAACGACAGGTCGTGCCCCGTCTCTTCCACCCAGCCCAGCAACGAGTTGAGCACGGCAGGCACAAAATCCCCAAAACCTATCGACGCCTCACGCAGCAGACGGTAAAGCGCAGGCGGGTCCATCAGGGTCTCACGTGGGCACAGCACCAGTGTGCCGCCGAAACCCAGTGAGCGAATCAGGTCGGCGCTGAACACATCGAAGGAAAACCCGGCCATCTGCAAGTGATTGAGTGGTGCGTGTAACGGATACAATTGCTTCCACGCCGCGCTGACGGCGACCAATCCGCGATGCTCGACCATTACGCCTTTCGGCACGCCGGTGGAGCCAGAGGTGTAGATCACATACGCCAGATTGTGTGCGCCGAGAGTTGCCACAAGCGGGTTGTCGTCACGCGCGGTGAAAGTGTCGCGTTGATCGTCATCGAGTAGCACCAGCGGCAAGGCCAGCGTTGGCAGACGCTCCTGCACATCACGCTGGGTCAGCAGTGCCGACGGCGTACTGTCTTCGATCATGTAGGCCAGACGCTCGGCCGGGTAAGCCGGGTCCAGTGGCACATAGGCAGCACCCGCCTTGAGTACACCGAGCACGCCGATCAGCATTTCCACGCCGCGTTCGACGCAGATCGCCACTCGATCATCCGGGCTGATCCCCAGGCCGATGAGATGATGAGCCAGACGGTTGGCCTGACGGTTCAATTCGGCATAGCTCAAGCGCTGCGCCTCAAAGGCCACGGCGGTGGCGTCGGGCTGCGCCTGAACCCTTTCTTCGAACAGCTGATGAATCGTGCAGTCCTGCGGGTAGGGCGCCTCGGTTGCGTTGAGGCCCGCCAGCAGATGTTCACGTTCGTCGACACCCAGCAAGGTTATGTGCTCCAGCACCTGTTGGTCGTCGGCGACCATGGCCTCCAGCACACGCTGGAAGTAGCCCAGATACCGCCGCATGGTGCTCTCGTGGAACAACGCTGTGGCGTACTCCAGTGTGCCGACCAGTTGCTCATCCACCTCGGCCATGTCCAGCGTCAGGTCGAATTGAGCGGTATCAGCAGCCAATTCAATGCTTTTCAGGGTCATGTCGCCGAGCGTCAGATCAGACGCCTCGTTGTGCTCCCACGACAACATGGCCTGGAAAATCGGGCTGTGGGACAGGCTGCGTAGCGGATTGATGACTTCCACGACCTGTTCGAACGGCAAGTCCTGATGCGCCTGTGCATCGAGCGTCTGCCGCTTGACCCGCGCCAGCAGAGTCTCTGCCGTGGGCTTGTCACTGAGGTCAACGCGGATCGCCAGGGTGTTGACGAACAGGCCCACCAGCCCTTCGACTTCACTGCGTGTACGGTTGGCCACTGGTGTACCAATGACCACATCGTCCTGACCCGCCAAGCGTCCCAGCAGCCCGGCCCACGCGGCCATGACCGTCATGAACAGGGTGCTGCCGTGACGTTGGCTCAATGCCTTGAGGCGATGGGTAAGGTCTTTGTCGAAAACGATGGGCAGTGCTGCGCCGGCATAGTCCTGCAGCGCCGCACGCGCACGATCGGTGGGCAACATCAACAGCGCCGGAGCGTCTGCAAGGGCTTTCTGCCAGAAGCTGCTTTGCTGTTGTAGCAGATCGCCACTCAGCAAGCGACGTTGCCACACGGCGTAGTCCAGGTATTGCAGTTCCAGTGGTGCCAACGGGTCGTTCTGGCCCTGGCTGAATGCTGCATAGAGAGCAGACAATTCGCGGGTCAGCACATCAACCGACCAGCCATCGGAAACGATATGGTGCATGGTCAGCAACAGGACGTGATGGTCCTCGGCCATGCGAATCAGGCGGCCACGAATCAGCGGGCCCTGTTGCAAGTCGAAGCTTTGCAGCGACTCTTCGCTGGCCAGCGCCTGAAGTTGTTCCTCGGCATCTTCCAGCCCTTGCAGGTCGTGCAGTTGCAGGTTGAAAGCGGCATCCGCCGGGCTGATGCGTTGTACCGGCTGTCCGTCATCACCCTGAATGAATGTGGTGCGTAAGCCTTCGTGGCGTGCAACCAGGCGCTCCAGCGCCCTTTGCATTGCCTTGAGGTCCAGTTTGCCATGCAGGCTCAGACCGGCAGGTATGTGGTAGGCGGCACTGGCACCTTCCATCTGAGCGAGGAACCACAGACGTTGCTGGCCGAATGACAATGGCCACGCCTGATCGCGTGCCACCGGCACGATGTCCGGCAAGTTGCTGCGCCCGGCCTGAGAAATGGCTACGGCCAGGGTACTCAGTTCGGGATGGGCGAACAGCGCGGCCAGACCCAGTTCGACGCCCAATTGATGGCGCACCTGGGAAATCAGACGCATCGCCAGCAAGGAGTGGCCACCCAGTTCAAAGAACTGATCATGACGGCCTACCTGTTCCAGACCGAGCAGGTTTTGCCAGATCTGCGCCAGCGCAATCTCGGTTTCACCTTGCGGCTCCACGTGTTCGCGGTTGGCAAAGGCATTGGCTTCCGGAGCCGGCAAGGCGTTGCGATTCAGCTTGCGGTTCGGCGTCAACGGCAAGGCATCGAGGATCACGAATGCGCTCGGCAGCATGTACTCGGCCAGTTGTGGTGCCAGTTCGGCACGCAGTTCAGCGGTTGTAAGCTGGCTTTGCGGCTGGGCAACCACATAGGCCACCAGGCGTTTGTCTCCCGGGTTATCTTCCCGAGCGACCACCACCGCCTCCTTGACTCCTTTGCAATTACCGAGACGGGCTTCGATTTCGCCCAGTTCGATACGGAAACCGCGAACCTTGACCTGGAAGTCGTTACGCCCCAGGTATTCAATACGTCCGTCAGCCATGTAGCGCGCCAAGTCACCGGTTTTGTACATCCTGGCATCAGGGCTGTTGCTGAACGGATCCGCCAGGAAACGCTCGGCGTTGAGCTCTTCAAGGTTCAGGTAACCGCGTGCCACGCCGTCGCCACCGATGAAAATCTCACCGGCCACGCCGTACGGCACTGGCTGCTGATGAGCATCGAGCAGGTAAATGCGGGTGTTGGCCATCGGTTTGCCGATGGTCGCGTTGCCACTGCCTTCGCTGCCGGCCACGACGTCATGGCTGACGTAGGCCGCAGTGCAGGACACTGTCGCTTCGGTCGGCCCGTAAGTGTTGATCAGGCGGGTATGCGCCGGGCGCACTTCGTCCCAGAGCTTGAGTTTCTGCGCCGACAATGCGTCACCCGTGACGTTGATCAAGCGCACATGCTGCAGACGTTGCTCAGCGACCTGCGGCTGGTTGTGCCATTCGGCCACCAGCGTATGCCAGTGCGCGGCGGTCAGGTGCAGGACGGTGAGTTGAATGCCGTGAGTTTCAGTGCCTTCGCTGCCGAAGATATCGCTGCTTGGCGCCAGAGTGGCACCAGCCAGCAAGGCCGGGAAGATTTCCTCCACCGACAGGTCGAAGTTCAGGGTGTTCTGTTGCAGTACAGTGTCGGTTGGGGACAGATCAAACAGGCGTGCAGCATCGACGCTGTAGTTGACCAGGCCACGGTGTTCAATCATCACGCCCTTCGGATTGCCAGTGGAACCCGAGGTGTAGATCACATAGGCCAGGTTTCGCACGCCGAGGGCTTCCACCACCGGGTTGTCGTCACGCTCGGTAAAGGTGCTGCGCTGATCGTCGTCGAGCAACACCAGGGGCAAGGTCAGAGTCGGCAGATATTCCTGCAAGTGGCTCTGTGTCAGCAACGCCGATGGCGTACTGTCTTCGATCATGTAGGCCAGGCGCTCGGCCGGGTAGGCGGGGTCCAGTGGCACGTAAGCTGCTCCGGCCTTGAGCACACCGAGCAGGCCGACCATCATTTCCACCCCGCGCTCGACGCAGATCGCCACCCGATCATCTGGTCCGATGCCCAGGCCAATCAGGTGATGAGCCAGACGGTTGGCATGACGGTTCAACTCGGCATAGCTCAAGCGCTGCGCCTGGAAAGCTACGGCGATGGCGTCAGGTTGCGCCTGTACCTGTGCTTCAAACAGGTGCTGAATGCACAGGTCCGTCGGGTAGTCCTGGCGGGTCTGGTTGAAGGTCTCCAGCAGTAGATTGCGCTCTGTGGCAGGCAGCACATCGAGCTGCGTAATGGTCATCTGCGGCGTGTGCGCCAGCGCGTTGGTCAATTGCTCCAAGGCACACTGCATCATGGCGCACAGGCGTTGCGGGTCCGCGGGCTGTACGCCGTGTATCACCAGGCTGAGCTCACTACCGTAATCGTCCACCGACAAGCACAGCGGGTAGTTGGTGCGTTCGGCGCTGTCGAGCAAGCGCATGCCCGGCCATTGCAACTGGCTGTCCTTGCCCTGATGCCGGTAGTTGAGCAGGCTGGAGAACAACGGCACCGCCGTGGCCACGCTACTGCAACGCTGGGCCAGGGCCAATGATGCCTGCTCGTGGCTCAGTAACTCGCTGAGATCACGGTGGGTGGCCATGAGCAGTTCCTGGACACCCTGTGTGGCCAGTTGCACGCGAACCGGCAGGGTGTTCATGAACATGCCCATGGCCCGCTCGGCACCGACCGTACCTTGCAAACGACCGGTGACCACGGTGCCGAACACCACATCTTCGCGACCGGTACAACGCGCCAGCACCTGAGCCCAGGCGACATGGAACAGAACCGCTGGGGACATGCCGCGTTCCCGCGCCTGAGTGCGGATGCGTGCGCAAAGGTTACTGCTCAATGCCAGCTCGGCTTCTTCAACGTCATTGCCGTCGCCCTGAACTTCCAGCAGTTCGAACGGAGCGGTAGGTGAATCAACATCAGCCAGGCGGCGGGTGAAGTAGGCTTCGTGGGCACTTGAAGGGCTGGCGAGGGCCTGTGCGACAAACTCCCGATAAGGCTGCGGTGGCAGCAGGTCGGCGCTCTGGCCTTGCATCAGCAGACGAATTTCTTCGAGTATGAGCTCCAGGGTGACGTGGTCGCTGACCATGTGGTGATCAAGCAGCGCCAGTAGCCAACGATCCGAGTTGGGGTCGCCAGCAATGTAGGCCAGTAGCAGCGGGGCCTGTCGCAGGTCCAGGCTAAGACGATTGGGATCAGTGAGATGATCCACCTGGCTGAGTGCGTCTTCATCCGGCGTCAGGGTGAGGGTATGTACCGCGAATTGCGCCTGGCGGTGCACCACTTGCACCGCTTGTGGCAGGCCGCTCCAATGTACCGAACTGCGCAGGACATCATGGCGGTCGATAACCGTTTGCAGGCCCTCAAGAAAGGCGTCAAGACGCGCACGGCTGTCGAACTCGATCGTCGAGCGCATCAGGTAGGCGTCGCGTTCACGGTTCAGCAGGTAATGGAACAGGATGCCTTCCTGAAGCGGTGCCAGCGGATAGATGTCCTGGATATTGGCGGCTCCACCCGGAACGGCGGAGGTGATCAGTTCAATCTCATCAACGCTTAGTTCCACCAGCGGCAACATTTCTGGCGTTAATTGCGTGCAGTCGGTCGGGATGCGGTTAGCCGGTGCCTGGAACAGGGCTTGTTTATCCTGACTGATAGCCAGGGCCATTTCGCGCACGCTGGGCGCAGTGAATACAGTCTTTACGTTGAGATTCAGGCCGCGCTTGCGCAGACGCTCGATCAGAGAGACGGCCAACAGTGAGTGGCCACCCAGTTCGAAGAAATGGTCGTGACGGCTTACCTGCTCAATGCCCAACAGGTCTTGCCAGATAGCCGCGATCTGCGTTTCGGTTTCGCCTTGTGGGGCTTCATAGCCACGGCTGATCAGTGCATCGGCTTGCGGGGCTGGCAAGGCCTTGCGATCCAGCTTGCGGTTCGGCGTCAACGGCAAGGCATCGAGGATCACGAATGCGCTCGGCAGCATGTACTCGGCCAGTTGCGGTGCCAGTTCGGCACGCAGTTCAGCGGTTGTAAGCTGGCTTTGCGGCTGGGCAACCACATAGGCCACCAGGCGTTTGTCTCCCGGGTTATCTTCCCGAGCGACCACCACCGCTTCCTTGACCCCGGCGCAATTGCCCAGACGGGCTTCGATTTCCCCAAGCTCGATACGGAAACCGCGCACTTTGACCTGGAAGTCGTTACGACCCAGGTATTCAATACGTCCGTCAGCCATGTAGCGCGCCAGGTCACCGGTTTTGTACATCCTCGCGTCAGGGCTGTTGCTGAACGGATCCGCCAGGAAACGCTCGGCGTTGACCTCTTCAAGGTTCAGGTAACCCCGCGCAACGCCGTCGCCACCGATGAAAATCTCACCGGCCACGCCGTATGGCACTGGCTGCTGCTGAGCATCAAGCAGGTAGATACGGGTGTTGGCCATCGGTTTGCCGATGGTCGCGTTGCCACTGCCTTCGCTGCCGGCCACGACGTCATGGCTGACGTAGGCCGCAGTGCAGGAAACGGTGGCCTCGGTCGGACCATAGGTGTTGATCAGGCGAGTGTGCGCCGGGCGCATCTCGTCCCAGAGCTTGAGCTTCTGCGCCGACAGTGCGTCACCCGTGACGTTGATCAAGCGCACATGCTGCAGACGTTGCTCAGCGACCTGCGGCTGGTTGTGCCATTCGGCCACCAGCGTATGCCAGTGCGCAGCGGTCAGGTGCAGGACGGTGAGTTGAATGCCGTGACTTTCAGTCCCTTCGCTGCCGAAGATATCGCTGCTCGGCGCCAGAGTGGCACCAGCCAGCAAGGCCGGGAAGATTTCCTCCACCGAGAGGTCGAAGTTCAGGGTGTTCTGTTGCAGCACGGTGTCGGTTGGGGACAGAGCAAAAAGCCGCGCGGCATCGACGCTGTAGTTGACCAGGCCACGGTGTTCGATCATCACGCCCTTCGGATTGCCAGTGGAACCCGAGGTGTAGATCACATAGGCCAGGTTGCGCGCACCGAGGGCTTGCACCACAGGGTTGTCGTCACGCTCGGTAAAGGTGCTGCGCTGATCATCGTCGAGCAACACCAGTGGCAAGGTCAGAGTCGGCAGATATTCCTGCAAGTGACGCTGTGTCAGCAACGCCGACGGCTGGCTGTCTTCGATCATGTAGGCCAGGCGCTCGGCAGGGTAAGCCGGGTCCAGCGGCACATAAGCGGCACCGGCCTTGAGTACACCGAGCAGCCCGACCATCATTTCCACGCCGCGTTCGACGCAGATCGCCACCCGATCATCCGTGCCGATGCCCAGGCCGATCAGGTGATGAGCCAGACGGTTGGCCTGACGGTTCAATTCGGCATAGCTCAGGCGTTGCGCCTGGAAAGCCACGGCGATGGCATCCGGTTGCGTACGGACCTGTGCTTCGAACAGGTGCTGAATGCACAGGTCCGTCGGGTAGTCCTGGCGGGTCTGGTTAAAGGTCTCCAACAGCCGATTGCGCTCGGCGGCGGGCAGCACATCCAGCTGCGTAACGGCCATCTGCGGTGTATGCGCCAGCGCGTTAGTCAATTGCTCCAGCGCACACTGCATCATGGCGCACAGACGTTGCGGGTCCGCGGGCTGCACGCTGTGTATCAACAGGCCGAGGTCACTGCCGTAATCGTTAACCGACAAGCACAGCGGGTAGTTGGTGCGCTCAGAGCTGTCGAGCAAGCGCATGCCCGGCCATTGCAACTGGCTGTCCTTGCCCTGATGCCGGTAGTTGAGCAGGCTGGAGAACAACGGCACTGCCGTGGCCACGCTACTGCAACGCTGGGCGAGGGCCAATGATGCCTGCTCGTGGCTCAGTAATTCGCTGAGATCACGGTGGGTGGCCATGACCAGTTCCTGGGCGCCTTGCGTGGCCAGTTGCACGCGAACCGGAAGGGTGTTCATGAACATGCCCATGGCCCGCTCGGCGCCGAACGTACCTTGCAGGCGGCCGGTGACCACGGTGCCGAACACCACATCATCGCGACCGGTACAACGCGCCAGCACCTGAGCCCAGGCAACATGGAACAGAACCGCCGGGGACATGCCGCGCTCCCGGGCCTGAGTGCGGATGCGTGCGCAGAGGTCACTGCTCAATGCCAGTTCGGCCTCTTCAACGTCATTGCCGTCGCCCTGAACTTCCAGCAGTTCGAACGGAGCGGTGGGTGAATCAACATCAGCCAGACGGCGGGTGAAGTAGGCTTCGTGGGCACTTGAAGGGCTGGCGAGGGTCTGTGCAACAAACTCCCGATAAGGCTGCGGTGGCAGCAGGTCTGCGCTCTGACCTCGCATCAGTAGGCGAATTTCTTCGACTATGAGTTCCAGGGTGGTGTGGTCGCTGATCATGTGGTGATCAATCAGCGCCAGTAGCCAACGATCCGAGTGTGGGTCGCCAGCAATGTAGGCCAATAGCAGCGGTGCCTGTCTCAGGTCCAGGCGCAAACGACCTGGATCAGTGAGACGATCCACCTGACTGAGCGCATCTTCATCCGGCGTCAGCGTGAGGGTGTGTACTGGCAATTGCGCCTGGCGATGCACCACTTGCACCGCTTGCGGCAGGCCGGTCCAATGCACCGAACTGCGCAGGACATCATGGCGATCGATAACCGTTTGCAGCCCCTCAAGAAAGGCGTCAAGACGCGAACGGCTGTCGAACTCGATCGTCGAGCGCACCAGGTAGGCGTCGCGTTCATGATTCAGCAGGTAATGGAACAGGATGCCTTCTTGAAGCGGTACCAGCGGGTAAATGTCCTGGA
Organism: Pseudomonas sp. RGM 3321; assembly: GCF_022836805.1. Taxonomy (NCBI): domain Bacteria; kingdom Pseudomonadati; phylum Pseudomonadota; class Gammaproteobacteria; order Pseudomonadales; family Pseudomonadaceae; genus Pseudomonas; species Pseudomonas sp. RGM 3321. Next base: position 111,060 of record NZ_JALHBH010000120.1, on the reverse strand, counting down.
CATTGGCGGCTCCACCCGGAACGGCGGAGGTGATCAGTTCAATCTCATCAACGCTTAGTTCCACCAGCGGCAACATCTCTGGCGTTAATTGTGTGCAGTCGGCCGGGATGCGGTTAGCCGGTGCCTGGAACAAAGCTTGTTTGTCCTGGCTGATAGCCAAGGCCATTTCGCGCACGCTGGGCGCAGTGAATGCAGTGTTTACGCTGAGACTCAGGCCCTGCTTGCGCAGACGGTCGATCAGGCTCACCGCCAGCAGTGAGTGGCCGCCCAGTTCGAAGAAATGGTCGTGACGGCCTACCTGCTCAATGCCCAGCAGGTCTTGCCAGATAGTCGCGATCTGCTCTTCGGTTTCGCCTTGCGGCACTTCGTAGCCACGGCTGATCAGTGCGTCACCGTCTGGTGCTGGCAGCGCCTTGCGATCCAGCTTGCCGTTCGGCGTCAGTGGCATTGAGTCGAGCAGCACATAGGCCATCGGGATCATGTAGGCCGGCAGTTGTTCCTGCAGCGAATCGCGCAAGCTGTCGATGTCTACCGAAGCATGCTCTGCTATCAGGGTGTAATAAGCTACCAAGCGTTTATCGCCCGGCACATCTTCACGAGCAGTGACCACCGCTTCGTGGACCGCAGGGTGTTTGGCCAGAGCGGCTTCGATTTCGCCGATCTCGATACGCAAGCCGCGGATCTTCACCTGGAAGTCATTACGGCCCAGGTATTCCAGCGCGCCATTGGCCAGCCAGCGACCCACGTCGCCGGTTTTGTACAGGCGGGCCTGCGGATCGCTGGAAAACGGGTCAGCGATGAAACGCTCGGCACTCAGCTCCGGCTGGTTCAAATAACCTCTTGCCACGCCGATGCCGCCAATGTGCAGCTCACCGGCCACGCCCAACGGTTGCAACTGGCCCAGGGCATCCAGCACGTGCATCTGAATATTGGCAATCGGACGGCCGATAGGCACGCTTTCGCCCAGATCCGTCGGGCGGCATTCCCAGGCGGTAACGTCAATGGCCGCTTCGGTCGGGCCATACAGGTTGTGCAGTTCCACGCCCTTGAGTTGTTGCTCGAAGCGGCGCTGCAACGCACGAGGCAAGGCCTCGCCACTGCACAGCACGCGGCGCAGTTGCGGGAAGTCGCGGGTTGAGCGGTGTTCCAGAAACACATCGAGCATCGAGGGCACGAAGTGCAGCAGGGTAATGCCCGCGTCACTCATCACCTGCGCCAGATAGTCAGGGTCTTGATGGCCACCGGGACGGGCCATGACCAGTTCGGCACCGGTCAGCAGCGGCAGGAAAAACTCCCAGACCGACACGTCGAAGCCGAACGGGGTCTTTTGCAGCACCCGATCGTTGCTGTCCACTTGATAGGCGTCACGCGCCCAGAGCAGGCGGTTGACCACACCCAGGTGTTCGTTCATCACACCTTTGGGCGTGCCGGTGGAACCCGAGGTGTACAGCACATAGGCCAGATGATTGGGCTGCAGACCCAGGGCCTTGGCATCCGGGTTGCCGCTCGGCTGCCTGGCCAGTTGCGCGAGGTCATCGCGGCCATCGAGCACCAGCACCGGAACGCTAAGGGCTGGCAGATCTGCAAGCAGATCGCTGCTGGTCAGCACTGCCTGTGGCGAGCTGTCCTCAAGCATATAGGCCTGACGCGCGCTCGGCAGGTCAGGATCGATTGGCACATAGGCGCCACCGGCCTTGAGGATACCCAACAGCGCCACGACCATTTCCGCGCCGCGCCGCAGGCTTACCGCAACCCGCGAGTCGGGTTCCACGCCCAGTTCGATCAGGCGATGGGCGAGCTGGTTGGCCTGTTGGTTGAGTTCGGCGTAAGTGAGCAACGGCCCGCTATCGCCGCGCACGGCGCAGGCATCCGGACGCTGAGCAGCCTGTTGTTCGATCAGTTGGTGAATCAACACATCGCGAGGATAAGGATGGGCGGTGTCATTGAAGCCCGCCAGCAACAGCTCGCGCTCATCGCCCGGCAGTATCGACAGGCTGTTCAGTGCGGCATGCGGCGTGTGTTCCAGCGCTTCCACCAGGCTGCGCAATGCAACCTGCATGTACTCGCCGATGCGCTGGGCATTAATCTGCTGGACGGCCTGAATAGTGAGCGTGAAAGCATCGCCCAGGTCATCGACGTTCAGGGTCAACGGGTAGTTGGTATTGTCTTCAGTGCCGAAAGACTCGATCCCTTCCCAGGCGGCGGCAGCGTGTGCCGAAACATCGCCCACGACACTGTGCCGGTAGTTGAGCAATGCACTGAATAGCGGCGTCGGTGCGGCCACGCCACTGCAACGCTGGGCGAGCACCAGCGGAGCATGCTCATGCCCCAGCAAGGATGTCAGCCGCTCGTGGGTCGCCTTCAATCCCTCGGCTACTGTCGTCGCGCCGATGTCGACGCGTAGCGGCAAGGTATTGATAAACATGCCCAACGCACGGTCGGCACCGTCGCCGGCCTGCATACGGCCCAGCAGTACCGTGCCGAACACCACTTTTTCACAGGCCGAGACATTGCCCAGTACCCGCGCCCAAGCCAAATGCATCAGACTCGCGACGCTGACGCCTGCCTGCCGAGCCTGAGCCCGCAAACGCAGGTTCAGTTCGGCGGCCAGGGTCACGCTGGCCTCTTTGAGGTCGTGGCCGCCGTCCTGCACGTCCTGTACACCGAATGGCAGGGTCGGCTCGTCGATGTCGCCGAGCATCTCGCGGAAGAACGCTTCGTGCTGCGTATCACGGCCCCCCAGGCGAGCCTGGGCGACATAGTTGCGATACGGCACCGTCTCACCCAACGCATTGCCCTGACCGAGCAGGTGCGCCTGAATTTCATGCAGTACCACGGACAGGGAAGTGGCGTCGCTGACCAGGTGATGAGACAGCAGCATCGCCAGCCAGCAGTCGTTGACCGGGTCATGGCTAAAGACAATGCGCATCAATGGCGCGTTACGCACATCAAGGCGGTAATGCCGAGGGTCGAAGCGCTGGTGCAATTGCTCGTCAACAGGGCCGTCTGCAGGGTCGAGGAACAACTCGGTGACTTGCAGTTCAGCCTGGCGCAGCACCACTTGCACCGGTTCATGGAGATCTTCCCACAGCACCGCGGTGCGCAGGATATCGTGGCGGTTGATCACGCCTTGCAAAGCGCCGCTGAAAGCGTCCAGCCGCGCCCGGTCAGATAGGCCGAACAGTGCTTTCAGGGTATAAGGGTCGCCCTGTTCGGCACTGATATGGTGGTAAAGAATCCCCGCCTGCAACGGTGCCAGCGGGTAGATGTCCTGCACATTGGCAGCACCGCCGGGCACGTCCTTCACCACGCGGTCGATCTGCGCCTGAGTGAGGCTGATCAGCGGCAGCAAGTCAGGGGTGATGTGTTCGCAACGTTCGGGAATCAGGTTGGCCGGCACCACGACGTCCGTGCCGCCACCGACTGCTGCGGCGAGCGCCGCCACGGTCGGCTGGCCGAACAGCACATGCACATCGGCACTCAGACCGACATCGCGCATTTGCTGGATCAATTTCACCGCCAGCAGCGAGTGGCCGCCCAGTTCGAAGAAGTGATCATGACGACCCACCTGTTCAACCTTGAGCACGTCGGCCCAGATCGACGCCAGCAGCGTTTCCACTTCGCCTTGCGGCGCTTCGTAACCACGGCTGATCAGCGATTGCGCATCCGGAGCAGGCAGTGCCTTGCGATCCAGCTTGCCGTTGGGTGTCAAGGGCAGGCTGTCCAGCTGCACAAAAGCGCTGGGAACCATGTATTCAGGCAGGTGTTCAAGCAACTCTTTACGCAGGTCTTCGGCGCGGGCCGGTTCGCCACACAGGTAGGCCACCAGACGTTTGCTGTCAGGTTGTGTCGGGTCGTCTGCGCGGGCAACCACTACCACTTCACGCACACCGGCGCACAAGGCCAGAGCGGCCTCGATTTCGCCTATTTCGATACGCAAGCCGCGAATCTTCACCTGGAAGTCATTACGGCCCAGGTATTCCAGCGCGCCATTGGCCAGCCAGCGACCCACGTCGCCGGTTTTGTACAGGCGTGCCTGCGGGGCTTCGGAAAACGGGTCAGCGATGAAACGCTCGGCACTCAGCTCCGGCTGGTTCAGGTAACCCCTAGCCACGCCGATGCCGCCAATGTGCAGTTCACCGGCCACGCCCAACGGTTGCAACTGGCCCAGGGCATCCAGCACGTGCATCTGAATATTGGCAATCGGACGGCCGATAGGCACGCTTTCGCCCAGATCCGTCGGGCGGCATTCCCCGGCGGTAACGTCAATGGCCGCTTCGGTCGGGCCATAGAGGTTGTGCAGTTCAACGCCCTTGAGCTGTTGCTCGAAACGGCGCTGCAACGCACGAGGCAAGGCCTCGCCGCTGCACAGCACGCGGCGCAGTTGCGGGAAGTCGCGGGTTGAGCGGTGTCCAAGAAACACATCGAGCATCGAGGGCACGAAGTGCAGCAGGGTAATGCCCGCGTCACTCATCACCTGCGCCAGATAGTCAGGGTCTTGATGGCCACCGGGACGGGCCATGACCAGCTCGGCACCGGCCAGCAATGGCAGGAAAAACTCCCAGACCGACACGTCGAAGCCGAACGGGGTCTTTTGCAGCACGCGATCATTGCTGTCCACTTGATAGGCGTCACGCGCCCAGAGCAGGCGGTTGACCACACCCAGGTGTTCGTTCATCACACCTTTGGGCGTGCCGGTGGAACCCGAGGTGTACAGCACATAGGCCAGATGATTCGGCTGAAGACCCAGGGCTTCGGCATCCGGGTTGTTGATCGGCTTTGAGGCAAGCTGGGCGCTGTCCTGGTGTTCATCCAGAATCAATACAGGCTGCGTCATGGCCGGCAGGTTTTCGCTTAAGTCCAGAGTGGTCAGCACCGCCCTTGGCGAGCTGTCTTCGAGCATATAGGCCTGGCGAGCGCTCGGCAGGTCTGGGTCGACCGGTACATAGGCGCCACCGGCCTTGAGGATACCCAACAGCGCCACGACCATTTCCGGACCGCGACGCAGGCTCACTGCGACCCGCGTATCCGGTTCCACGCCCAGTTCAATCAGGTGATGGGCGAGCTGGTTGGCCTGTTGGTTGAGTTCGGCGTAAGTGAGCAACGGCCCGCTGTCGCTGCGCACGGCGCAGGCATCCGGACGCTGGGCGGCCTGTTGTTCGATCAGTTGGTGAATCAGGATGTCGCGAGGATAGGCGAGGGCGGTCTGGTTGAAAGTTGCCAGTTGCTGATGCTCGTTTTGGCTCATCAGCGGGAAGTGTGCCAAAGGGTTGTCGTGTTGATCCAGTACAGCTTCAAGCATGGCGAAAATGCGCTGCTGTATGCGCTGAACTTCCTCGAAGGTGAAGTAAGCCGTGTTGAAGTTGAAATCCAGGTGGATGTCTTCAGAGGGATGGTAATCGCGTACGAAGATCGCCATGGGCGTCTGTTCGTAGCCGTTGTCCAGCATCAGCAACCGCGCCGGGTCTTCACCGCCGAATGTGACGTCACCATCGAAGCTTTCAAATGACAGTGAAACATCGAACAGCTGGCGGCGTCCGGTTTGCGCCAGCCGCAGGCTACGGTTGAGCTCGGCAATCGGGAAACGCTGGTGACGGTAAGTGCGACGTAGTTGCGTACCGATGTTATTCATCAGGTCGACCAGCGTTGCATGCGGATCGAAGCCCACGCGAATCGGGCTGATCGAGGAAAACATCCCGATAGTGGCTTTCTGACGAGCATTGGTACGGTTATGCACCGGCATTCCGACAACGATCTCATCGACGCCTACGGTACGGCAGAAATAAGTGCTGATCACTCCGACCAGTACATGAGCCACAGACAGGTTGCATTCGCTGGCAAACTGCGTAAGCGCGTTGTAAAGCGCGCGGGGCAACATGGCTTGAACCTGGTCACTGGGGGCTGGACCGTTGGTTACGCCTGCCTTGAAATCTGCTCTGCGTTGCAGCAGAACCGGCGGCAGTTGGGCGTAGGTCTGCTCCCAGAACAGTCGATCACGCTCGTAGCGAGAAGACGTCATGTAGGCCTTGTCTTCTTCAAGGAACGAGAGGTAAGAAGGCCCCTCGGCAAGCGTTTCCTTGCCTTCCAGCAAGCCTGAGTAGGCATCGCCCACGGCATGCGTGATCAGCACTGCACCGATACCGTCGGCGACCAGGTGGTGCAAGCGATTGAACCAGTAATGCAATTGCGGCCCGCAACGAACCAGACGTGACTCCCAGAGTTGTCCGGTCATTGACTCAAAAGGTTGGCGGAAGGACTCGCGCAGATGCGCAATGGCATGCTCGGCGTCGCCGTCGACCTCAGGCAAGTCGGTCACTTCAAGCTTGAACGGCGCCTCGGACAGAATACGCTGGCCGCCCATACCACTCTCGTGGCTGAAACTCAGACGCAACGCGTCATGGCTGTCGATGACCATCTGGATGGCTTTCTCGAACAGCACAATATCGATCTCGCCCTTGATCTCCAGAGTCATGCCGATGTTGTAGTAAGGCAGGTGCGGGTGTGTGAGCTGATCGAGCCAGATACCTTGCTGAACCGAAGCCAGCGAAAGGGGTTCTTGTTCTTGCGTGCACAGATTGTCGATCAACGAATTCATCTCAAAGCACCTGTTTGCGAAATCAATTGGCTTGTCTCCGGTCGAAGGGCGGCGCGGCATATGGCTGGACGACTGCCAGTCGGAGGGAGGACTAAAAACATTGAAAAAAAAATAGAGCATCCCCTTGGGGATGTCTGTCGTGGGAAGCTGGGACAAGTGCGTGCGCCGGTCTTCCAGGCTGGGGAGCAATGATTCAAGGCTGTACCGAACCTCGGCCACGCAGAGGCCTGGGCCGATCGGAGTGGCGCATCGAGATGGGCCGGCGAGGGTAAGGTCGGCTGTTCGTGCCGCGCCAATAGGCCGCCGTGAAGGTATGCCGGGTGACGCTGCGCTCAAGGCCGCAAAGTAAAGTTGGGGCCCTCAGGCCCCGTTTATACAGCGAGGTATCAAGCCACTGTCAGGCGACAGCGGGCTGAAGGACCTCTTTGAGGAAGCGGAAGGCGGTTTGTTTCGATTGTTGAGTGGAGGAGAAGAATGCGAGGTGGCTGCCATCGCGCTCTACGTGTAGCCTGGCGCCTTTGATCGACGCTGCGATATGCCGTGAGCCGCCGACGTGAGTAGTCGAGTCGGCATCTCCAGCCACCACCAGGGTTGGCGCGGTGATGCGTGTCAGTCGTGGTGCCAGCTCGGTCTTGTTCAGCGCGTCGTTCAAGCGCGCATAGCGATAGAACAACTCGGGATTGACGTAGGGGTAAAGCACTACGTGGGCAATGGACTCAGGGGTGGTGGCCAGCGTTGCCTGATCGAGGAACATCGCTTGCAGGTCGGCAGCCTCGTCGCGATCCTGAGCAGCGCTTTCCATCAGCCACTCGAAGTTTTGCTGATGAGCGGTGCGCAGATCGTTGTCGCCCAGGTTGTAATCGCCATGCCACAAACTCAGAGAGTTGACCCGTTCGCGGTGGTCAGCGGCGGCGCACAGGGCGATGACCGCGCCGCCGCAGATGCCCATCAGGTGTGCGGTCGATAGCCTGAAGTGATTCATCACGCTGATCATGTCGGCGACCTGGGCATCGGTGTCCACCGCGACCTGGTCGAACGCCTCGCAGGCACCGAACAGCCCTCGGGTTTCCCAGGTCACGACAAAAAAGCGCTCGCTCAAGGCGTCGAACCAGTCGCGGCAGAGATCGAACGGAATGCCGCAAGGCAGTGCCAGAACCACGGGAGGCAGTTCGCGGTTGGCGCTGGCATGCACCAGCAATTGGGCATTATCGCGGGTGGTCAGGTGCAGTGTCTCTATATGCGGTACTGCACCGCTGAATTCAAAATGCTTGAGCAGTTGACTGAATGCGGTGACGTCTCCAGCATCGTCGAAGTGCTCGTAGCTATAGTCGAGCGCTTCACAGATTTTTCGGCTTATAAAGTATTCGAACGACGACAGTTGTGCCTCGCCACCGTGCAAGTACTGCAGGGTGCGCACGCCGAGGCGCGCAAACGCGGCATTGATCGCCCGCTCTGTGGCCCGCACGCTGGAGCACGCCGGCTCTGGCAGCGAGCCGTTGGCCTGGGCGAGAAAGCTCAGGCACACGGGATCGGGCAAATTGAGGGCAAGGTGCCTGAGCATCCTCACCGTCTCGCACAGACGCATCGCTGCGTCGGAGGAAATAGTCATGGATCGTTACTCTTTTTGGGCGCTTTTTCAGGCACATTGCGCGAGGCTACTGTCGTCTGCCGTAGTTGGATCAGACCGCTTCGAATTTTTTGCCGCGTGTGGTGTGGGTCACGAGGCGGTTGTATTCCGGTGTTTCGTCACCGATCACCTGCACCGCGCCGTATTTCTCCAGGCTGATGCGGCCGCCGTACTCTTCGATGTGGTCCGAGTCCGGGTAGACGTGCACGAAGGAAGGTACATAGCGTGACGCGAAGCCCATGCGCATTTCCTGTGATTCGCCGCTGTGCGGATAGGAAGCGTGCATCAGCGTTGACCAGAAAATGATGAACTGCCCGGCCTTCATCTGCATGGGCACAGCAGAGGCCTCGTCAGGCTTCCAGTTCTCATCGATCTGCAACTGGCGATAGTCGTAACCGAAGAAACCGCGACGCACGCCGTCCTTGACCACCGAATTGTTGGCATCGGGCTCATAGCTCATGCGCTTGGTTTCGTCATAGTTCATGCTGTTCTGGGTGCCAGGAATGAACTGCAGGCAACCATTGGCAATGTTCGCGTCAGTGAACGCCGTCCAGACGGTGATGGTGCCGCCGAACTCTTCGTTCTCCGGCCAGATGATCTGCGGTTTGCCGGAGGCATTGGCGAAGGTATCGGCCTGATGCCAGTCGGTGCCTTCATCGCCCGGATATTTAGGAAAGAACTCGGTGCGCCAGCAGAGCACGTTCGGACCGAGGATGCTTTCGACGCGGTCGCAGATTTCCGGGCGGCAGATGTGGCTGGCCAGAAAGTCATCGTCCAGATGGCGGTCGTAGTTGGCGATGTTGGTACCACCGGAGATGGCGTCCAGATCCTGGTAGGCCGCAGCGCTACGGTCGAGTAGACGCAGGCGGGTGCGCTTCCAGGTTTCTTTCATTTCTTCTGGCGAGTAGGCGTCAAACGGACCGATAAAGCCGTTTTTCTCGAACGAGGCACGCTGTTCCGCAGTTAAAGCGAATTTTTTGCTCATGAGCTTTTCCTTTTCGGTCAATGGGCTTGAACAAGGCTACGGGAGATGTGGTCGGCCAGGACTTTGGCTGTTGCGCCATCCGCCAGAATTCCCGGGTCGAGGTTGATTTTGTAGTGCGCTTTGAGCTTGCTAAGCGAACGGATCAGCGCCAGCGAGGTGCCACCGGAATCGAAGAAATCATCATTGACGCCGATGTTTTTCAGGCCCAGATCTTCGCTCCAGACCTTGAGCACGAAGTGCTCCTGTTCACTGAGGCCCTTGACGTCTGCCGCGCGTAAAGGCGTCGTGTCAGCGGTAGGCGAGGGCAGTTGTTGCTTGTCGATTTTGCCGTGGTGGGTCACCGGCAGCGATGCCAGCGGCACATACACCGAGGGCCGCATGTACTCCGGCAAACTTTCGGCCAGCAGTGCGGCAACTTCGCTGCGGGTCTGTTCAGTCCAGGCATCGACGCCCTTGCCTGGTACCACGTAAGCCACCAGACGCAGGTCTCCATCACCGTAATCGTGTACGCCGACATGGGCGGCGGCGACGTTCGGGCTGGTTTGCAGAGAGGCTTCGATCTCGCCCGGCTCGATGCGGAAACCGCTGATTTTCAATTGTTCATCGCAACGACCGGCGTAACGGTATTCACCATTACTTTCCAGGGTCATCAAGTCGCCAGTGCGGTAGGCGCGTACAGCACCGGGCAACTCGACGAAACGCTCGACGTTGAGCGCTTCACGGTTCAGGTAGCCCTGAGCCACGCCGGCGCCTTCGATGTACAGCTCACCCGTGGTGCCTTCCGCGACCGGGACCAGGCTTGCGTCAAGCAGGTGCAGGCGCCAGCCGTCCAGCGGTTTGCCGAGCGAGACCATGGCGGCTGTTTCCAGGTCCTGCGCCAACACTCGCTTGAAGGTGGTGTGAACGGTGGCCTCAGTGATGCCGTACATGTTGATCAGCGCGGGCTTCTGGTCGCCATGGCGCTCGACCCAGGGACGCAGCACGGTGGCGGGCAACGCTTCGCCGCCGAAGACCACGTAGCGCAGGGCAAGAGGTGCAGTGTTGCCACGATCAGCTTCATCAAGACCACGGAAGGCCGATGGTGTCTGGCTGAGCACGGTGATGCGCTGATCGGCGAGCCACTGACGCAGGCTGGCAGGAGAGCGCGAGACTTCATACGGCACTATAGCCACCTGGCCGCCGTTGGCGAGGGCGCCCCAGATTTCCCAGACCGAGAAGTCAAAACCGATGGAGTGGAACATCGACCAGACGTCCTGGGCGTTGAAGCCATAGGCACGTTGGGTACTTTCCAGCAGGCGACTGACGTTGCAATGGGAAACCTGCACACCTTTGGGCTCACCGGTGGAGCCAGAGGTGTAGATGATGTAGGCAGTGGCCTGATCCGGGTCTACATGGCCATCTTCGGCAGCCAGTTTCAGCGCCGGTGCGGACAGCAACTCGTCAAGGGCCAATACGCGCAGAGACGGTATTTTCGGCAGATCTGCAGCATCGCCGATGATCAGGCTGAGGCCGCTGTCGCGCATGATGTGTTCGACGCGCTTGCCAGGGTATTGCGGGTCGACCGGCACATACGCGCCACCGGCCTTGAGAATGCCCAGCAGACTGATGACCAGATCGATGCTACGCGACATGTACATCCCCACACGCATGCCGTGGGTCACACCTTCACTGCGCAAACGCGCAGCCAGCTTTGTCGAGAGTGCGTCGAGCTGTGCGTAGCTCAAGGTTCTGAGCGTATCGCTTGCTGCGATGCGCTCAGGAAATTGACGTGCCCTGTCACTGAATATCTCGTGCAGAAAAGCATCGGGCTTGAGAGGGACTGACGCGGCGCCAAGCGATTCGTCAGTGTTCTTGATCGGCATGACAAAGGCTCCTGTGTAGTAACCAGGTGCAGCGTTCAACTCCACTGCACTCGAGACATCCCTGCGGCCTGAAGGATCTGTTCGAAGGGCCGGCAAGATCCGCAGTTGGCGCATTTCAGCACCGACTGCCGGCTTGCGTCTGTCGAGGGAAATGGGGACAAGGCCCTGCTGAACAGCATGAATACGCTTCGACACGCTGCGCGACCGATGTCCCGGAATGCGGTGACAGACGCCCCCCGGCCATCAGTGTTTTTATTCTTGCGCGGTGCTGGAACGTGTTGGTCTGGCACCAAACAACGTGGATGTGAAGGGCTGAGGTCCAGGAGTTTATTCATGAGTCTTCAAGCTAACACTGCGCCCGTTTTCGCTGACGAACAGCAAGCGGATGCGCCAACGTGGCCCGACGGGGCCGCTGACCGCTCGGTGCGGCTGTCCCTGCTGGCTGCCGGCATCAGTTTGCCGATGGTCGTCGAGCCAATCGCTGACGGGCTCGACCCGGCTCAGTGGGCCAGCGAGCGACGCGAGGCGATTGAGGCATTGTTGTGTCGTCACGGCGCGGTGTTGTTTCGCGGGTTTGACCTGCCTTCGGTCGCTGCCTTCGAAGCATTTGCCGAGGCGCTGTCGCCTGGCCTGCACGGCACATACGGCGATCTTCCGAAGAAGGAAGGCGGGCGCAATGTCTATCGCTCAACGCCTTATCCCGAGCGCGAAATGATCCTTTATCACAACGAGAGTTCGCACCTGGAAAGCTGGCCTCGCAAGCAATGGTTCTTCTGTGAGAAGCCTTCGAAAGTGGGCGGGGCAACGCCGCTGGCGGACATTCGCCAAGTGCTCGCCTATCTGCCAAAAGAGGTGGTCGAGCGCTTTGAAAGCAAAGGCCTGCTTTACAGCCGCACCTTCACTGCCGGTATCGAGCCGAGCTGGGAATCGTTCTTCGGCACCTCTGAACGCAGCGTTATCGAGCAGCGTTGCCGCGAACAGGGTACGGACTTCGAATGGCTTGACGGCGACACACTGCAGCTTCGCACCCAGTGTCCGGCGGTAATCAGCCATCCGTTCACCGGCGAGCGTGGCTTTTTCAATCAGGTGCAATTGCATCACCCCTATTGCATGGGCGAAGAGCTACGCGAGGACCTGCTCGATATGTTCGGCCCCGACCGCCTGCCACGGTTGGTCAGCTATGGCGACGGCTCAGCCATCGAAGACTCGGTGATGGCCTTGATCGGCGATGCCTACGAGGCTTGCGCAGTGCGCTTCGACTGGCGCAAGGGCGATGTGGTGATGCTTGACAACATGCTCGTCGCCCATGCCCGAGACCCTTATGAAGAGCCCCGGCTGATCGTTGTAGCCATGGGTGAAATGACCGCTCGGGGCGATGTCTGGCAACCGGGCTGAATGATCGATCTCCAGTGATCCCGTCAGGGTTTTCAACCAGCGGCGCCCCGTGCGGGCTAATGCATCCAAGGACAGCAACCAATGAAAACCAAGCAAGAAAAGAAGGCCAGACCTGGCTCGATCATGCGTCTGTTATGGAACAGCCATCCCTGGCTGACGTTCTTTACGCTGGTGACCGGGATCATCAGCGGCATTGCGTCCATTGCCGTGGTCAATGTGATCAACCAGGCGATTCACGAGGAGACCTTTCAGCGTGAGTCGTTGTTCTGGTTCGTTGGCCTGAGCCTGGTTGCCCTGGTTTTCCGCAACGGTGCGTCGCTGTTTCCAGCCTACGCCAGCATGCGCATCATGACCCGTATGCGCATTGCCCTGTGCCGCAAGATCCTCGGCACGCCGCTTGAGGAAATCGACCGCCGTGGTGCGCCGAATGTGCTGACCCTGCTGACCAGTGATATGCCGCAACTCAACGCTACGCTGTTGGTCATGCCAACGATCCTGGTTGAGTCGGCGGTGTTCCTGTTCGGTATTGCCTACCTGGCCTACCTGTCCTGGGTGGTGTTTGCGATAACCATCTCGCTGATGGTGCTGGGCGTTGCAATGTACATGCTGTTTTTCATGGGTGGCATGAAGTTCACCCACAAGGTGCGCGACGAATTCACGGCCTTCAATGAATACACACACGCGCTTGTGTTCGGCCTCAAGGAACTGAAACTCAACGGTATTCGCCGCCGCTGGTTCAGCCGCTCGGCGATCCAGGAATCTTCGGTCCGGGTCGCGAAGTACAACTACATCGAACGGCTCTGGTTCACTGCCGCCGAAAACGTTGGCCAGTTGACCCTGTCGTTGCTGGTTGGCTGCCTGCTGTTCGCTGCGCCGATGTTCGCTGTTATCGATGCCAGGACCATGAGTGCCAGTGTGCTGGCGGTGCTGTACATCATGGGCCCGCTGGTGATGCTGGTCAGCGCCATGCCGATGCTGGCCCAGGGACGTATTGCCTGCACGCGACTGGCGGATTTCGGATTCTCCATCAACGAACCGCATCCAGAACCGGAAACCAGCGATGCCGACAATGTGCTGCTTCTCGATCACAAGAAGTCATGGGGCAGTATCCAGCTGAAGAACGTACACATGAACTACAAGGACCCGCAGAGCAGTTCCGGTTTTGCTTTGGGACCTATCGACCTGACGATCCACTCTGGTGAGCTGGTCTACATCGTCGGCGGCAACGGTTGTGGCAAAAGCACCCTGGCCAAAGTGTTCTGCGGCCTGTACATCCCGCAAGAGGGTCAGCTACTGCTCGACGGTACGGCGGTCACAGACGACTCGCGCGGCAACTATCGCGATCTGTTCTCGGCGGTGTTCTCTGACTTCCATGTGTTCAACCGATTGATAGGTCCTGACGAGAAAGAGCATCCCAGCACCGATCAGGCGCAGAAATACCTGTCGACTCTGGGCCTGGAAGAAAAGGTCAAGATCGAGGGACTTGGTTACTCGACCACCACGGACTTGTCATACGGCCAGCAGAAACGCCTGGCACTGGTTTGCGCCTACCTGGAGGACCGTCCGATTTACCTGCTGGACGAGTGGGCCGCCGACCAGGACCCGCCGTTCAAGCGTTTCTTTTACGAAGAATTGCTGCCGGACCTCAAACGTCGCGGCAAGACGATCCTGATCATTACTCACGACGATCAGTACTTCCAGTTGGCCGACCGCATCATCAAGTTGGCGGACGGTTGCATCGTCTCCGACGTGAAGTGCGCGGTTCAGGGCAAGCGCGCCTGATCTGAAGCGCTGTTCAACTTTCCAGGGACGATCCTTCACGAAATTGCATGAAGCCGGTTGCTCCCTGGCCACGACCTGACTAACGGCTGCCGCCGCCTTTTGCGCGCGGCGAGGCCGACCCTTTGCGAGAAGAAACGTATGGCATTTGCCCTGACCGCTGCCCAACGCAATATCTGGCTGGATCAGATGACCCAGGGCGACTCGCCGTTATACAACATCGGCGGCTATATTGAGATCGACGGCGCCGTCGATTCCGGGTTGTTCCAGCAGGCCGTGGACCTGTTGATTGAAAAACACGACGCTCTGCGCATGGTCCTGCTTGACGAGCGTGACGAGGAGGGCTTGCCGCTACAGGCCTTCGCCTCGAGCATGCCGATGCCGGTGACACCGATTGACCTGCAAGGGCAGGACGATCCGTTTCAGGCTGCCGAACGCTGGATGCAGCGTCAGCTTGAGCGTGCGTTCCGGCTCGATGGCGAACCGCTGTTCCGTATACATTTGCTCAAGCTCGAAGCACAGCGCTTCTACTGCATGATTTACGCCCACCACATTGCACTCGACGGCTGGGGCATCGACGGGCTCTGCGCGTCGCTCAGTAAGCTTTACAACGCGCTGCACGATCAGCACACGCCCGATCTGACGGCACCGTCCTATGTCGACTTCATCAAGGACGACAGCCAGTATCGCGGATCGCGACGTTTTGCCCTCGATCAAGCCTATTGGCTGGACAAGTACCGCGACATTCCCGAGCCCTTGCTGGTGCCACGCCCGCGTCCGGCTCAGATTCAGAACGAAGCACCAAGCCGCAGCGGCCACCTCAGCTACGGTCTGGCCCGTGACCTGGAACAGCAGATCGACGACCTGGCCCTGAGACTGAACGCCTCGTCGTTCCATGTTTTGCTGGCCGTGCTGTACGTGTACTTCACCCGCGCCTATCAGCGTGATGAACTGGTTATAGGCTTGCCGATCCTCAATCGCCCCAATGCCAGCTACAAAAAGACCCTTGGACTCTTTACCCAGCTCAGTTCAGTGCGTCTGAAATTCAGCGCCGACCTGCCGTTCGCCGAGCTGGTCCAGGGCATCTGCCGGGCGGTCAAGCAGGATTACCGCAGCCAGCGCTTTCCGGTCAGCGACCTCAACCGCCTGCTTGAGTTACGCCGTGCCGAGCGCACGCAACTGTTCGATCTGACGTTCTCCTATGAGCGCAACAATCACCTGCTGCGCTTCGGCCAGGCAACTGCCCACGCCGTCAAATCTTCGAACAATCACGAACAGACGCCGCTGGCCGTCCACCTGCGCACCAACGCTTACGAGGCTGAATCGCGACTGCACTACATCTACAACGAGGCGTATTTTCAGCACGACGAAATCGCCCCCCTTGCCGAGCGCATGCAGCATGTCATAGAGCAGGGGCTGGCGAACCCGCACCTGCCTGTGCACGGGTTCTCGCTGATCGGCAAGAGCGACACTTTGCAGATGCAGGCGTGGAATGCCGGTCAGCCCCATTTTGCCAATGACCTGACGATTCACCAGCAGTTTGAAGCTCGCGCCGCAGAACGCCCGGACGCCGCTGCACTGGTGTTCGAAGAGCAGACCCTGAGCTACGGCGAACTCAACGCGCGTGCCAATCAGGTGGCCCATCGTCTTTTGGCCTTGGGTGTACGCCCTGACGATCGCGTGGCCATCTGCGTCGAACGCGGCCCGGCAATGATTATCGGCTTGCTGGGCATCCTCAAATCCGGCGCCGGTTACGTGCCTCTGGACCCGGCTTACCCGCTTGAGCGTCTGGCCTACACCCTCGGCGACAGTGCGCCGGTAGCATTGTTGAGCCAGCAGTCAGTACAGTCGGCATTGCCGGTTTTAGATGTGCCGCTGATCTGTCTCGACGATGTCGACTTGCAGGACGAGCGCGCCTGCAATCCGCAGGTGTCGGTCAGGCCTAGCGACCTTGCCTACGTGATCTATACCTCCGGTTCCACCGGCCTGCCCAAGGGTGTGATGGTCGAGCATCGTAATGTTGCACGGCTGTTTTCGGCCACCGAAGAGTGGTTCGGCTTCAATGAACAGGACGTGTGGGCGCTGTTCCATTCGTTTGCCTTCGACTTCTCGGTCTGGGAAATCTGGGGCGCGCTGCTCCACGGCGGGCGCCTGTTGATCGTCCCGCAACTGGTCAGTCGCTCGCCCGAAGACTTCTATAACCTGCTGTGCAGCGCCGGGGTCACGGTGCTCAACCAGACGCCGAGTGCGTTCCGCCAACTGATTGCGGCCCAGGGCGACAAAGAGCAGGTGCATTCGCTGCGCCAGGTAATTTTCGGCGGTGAAGCGCTGGAAACAGCGATGCTCAAGCCGTGGTATGCCCGTAAAGTTAATGCCTCAACACAACTGGTTAACATGTACGGCATCACCGAAACTACGGTGCATGTGACCTATTACCCGCTGCAGCCCGAAGACGCCGAGCGAGTCGGCGCCAGCCCGATCGGCACGCGTATCCCGGACCTGCAGCTTTATCTGCTGGATGCCTATGGCCATCCGCTGCCACCGGGTGCAGTCAGCGAGTTGTACGTCGGCGGGGCAGGTGTGGCCCGTGGCTACCTCAATCGCGATGAATTGAACACGACGCGCTTTCTCGACGATCCGTTTGCCTCGGCGCCCGGTGCGCGGATGTACCGCTCTGGCGATCTGGGTCGCTGGTTGCCGGACGGCAGCCTGGAATACCTGGGGCGCAACGACGAACAGGTCAAGATTCGCGGTTTCCGTATCGAGCTGGGCGAGATCGAAGCCCGATTGAGTGCCTGCGAAGGCGTGCGTGACGCCGTGGTTGTGGTACGTGAAGACGAACCGGGCGACCAGCGTCTGGTGGCCTATGTCATCGGCACCGCGGGGCAGGAACCGGACGCTACCTGGTTGCGTGAACAGCTGCGTCTATCGCTGGCCGAGCACATGCTGCCGAGCGCTTTTGTCAGCCTGGAAAGTTTCCCGCTGACCGCCAACGGCAAGCTCGACCGCAAGGCTCTGCCGCTGCCCGCGGCCGAGGCCTTTGCCCGGCGCCAATACGAGGCACCGCAAGGTCTGACCGAAACCCGCCTGGCCGGGTTGTGGACCGAGTTGCTGGGCGTCGAGCAGGTAGGCCGTCATGACCAGTTCTTCGAACTGGGTGGGCATTCCATGCTGGCAGTGAAACTGATCGAACGCATGCGCGACGTCGGTCTGAATGCCGACGTGCGCGTACTGTTCGGCCAGCCGACCCTGGCCTCGTTGGCGGCCGCCAGTGGCAAGACCACAGACGTGCAGGTGCCAGCCAGCAGGATTCCCGCCGATTGCCAGCGTATAACGCCGAACATGCTGCCCCTGGCCCGGCTCACCCAGGCACAAATCGACCGTGTGGTCGCCGCAGTGCCGGGCGGGGTGAGCAACGTGCAGGATATCTATGGGCTGGTGCCGTTGCAGGAGGGCATCCTCTACCACCATTTGTCCAGTGGAGAGGGTGATCCGTACCTGTTGCAGGCGTTGTTGCGGTTCAATGGCTTCGAGCAGCTGCTGGACTTCACGGAGGCCTTGCAGCAAGTCATTGACCGTCACGACATTCTGCGCACGGCGGTAGCCTGGGAAGAGCTCGACGAGCCAGTGCAGGTGGTCTGGCGTCAGGCACGGCTGCGGGTCGAGGCGTTTTTGCCGCACCCGGACCAGGGTGATGTCGCGGCCCAGTTGCAGGCACAGTTCGATCCACGACGGATACGCATGGATCTGCATCAGGCACCGATGATGCGCCTGCACTACGCCGAAGATCCCGTCGACCATAGCTGGGTTGCGGTATTGCTGTTCCATCACCTGATCGATGATGCCACCTCGCTGGCCTTGCTGGGCGCAGAGATCGAGGCGTTCAGACAAGGACGCGGCAACCATCTGCCAGCGTCGGTACCGTATCGCAATCATGTGGCTCAGGCGCGATTGAGCATGAGCCGCGAGGAGCACGAAGCGTTTTTCCGCGACATGCTCGCCGATGTTGACGAGCCGACCCTGCCGTTCGGCCTGCAAGACGTGCAAGGCGACGGCAGCGGAGTGGACGAAGCCCTGTTGCCGGTTGACCCGGAGCTGGCCCGACGTCTTCGCGCCCATGCCCGGCGCCTGGGTGTCAGCAACGCGAGCCTGCATCACCTTGCGTGGGCACAGGTGGTAGGGCGCTTGTCTGGTCGTCAGGATGTGGTCTTCGGCACTGTGCTGCTAGGCCGCCTGCTCAGTGGTCAGGGCGCCGAACGAGCCTTGGGGATGTTTATCAATACCTTGCCATTGCGCGTCGCTGCCGGAGAGCAGGGCGTTGAGGCCGCTGTGCGCACCACCCACGCACGGTTGGCGGCGTTGGTCAGTCATGAGTATGCACCGTTGTCCCTGGCCCAGGGATGCAGCGGCGTGGCAGCACCGACACCGTTATTCAGTGCGCTGATGAACTACCGCCATGTCGCGGTCGGCGCCCAGACACCTCAACAGGCGGGGCAGACCAGAACCTGGGCCGGTGTCGAGGTGCTCGGCGGTGAAGAACGCACCAACTACCCATTATCGCTATCAGTGGACGACCTCGGCGAATCCTTCGGCCTGACCGTTCAGGCAGTAGCCGGAATCGGTGCCCGACGCATATGCGGTTACATGCACACCGTACTGGAGCAACTGGCCGACGCGCTGGACAGCCGGCCCGATGCTCCCTTGCACAGCCTCGACTGGTTGCCCGCGCACGAGCGTCGTCAATTGCTGGAGGACTTCAACGCGTTCGATCGCGACTACCCGCAAGACCTTCTGCTGCACCAACTGTTCGAGGCCCAGGCGGCTGCGCAACCGGATTCGGTGGCGGTCACCTACCAAGGCCAGCGCCTGAGCTACGCCGAGCTCAATCAGTGGGCCAACCAGATTGCCCATCGGTTGATCGCTGCAGGCGTTGGCGCTGATGACCGCGTAGCGATCTGTGTGGAACGCAGTCTGGAAATGATCGCCGGCCTGGTGGGCATTCTCAAGGCCGGCGCAGGCTACGTGCCACTTGACCCTTCCTACCCTGAAGAACGCCTGGCCTACATGCTCGAGGACAGCGCACCGAAAATGCTGCTGACCCAACGTGGTTTGCGCGAGCGCTTTGCGCAGGCCGCCATGCCGGTGCTGCTGCTGGAAGCTGACGCCCGCGCCGAGAACGGTATCGGCCGCGCGCCGGTGACCAATCCGCATCCCGCGGGGCTTGGCGCACAGCACCTGGCGTACCTGATCTACACCTCGGGCTCTACCGGTCAGCCCAAAGGCGTGGCCATGCCCCATGCGCCGCTGGTCAACCTGATGCAGTGGCAGATCGCTCAGAGTGTCGAGGACTCGCGCCCCAGGCAACGCACCTTGCAGTTCGCAGCACTGGGTTTTGATGTGGCCTTTCAGGAAATCTTCAGCACCTTGTGCGCAGGTGGCGAGCTGTCGCTGATCCACGCTGATACCCGACTGAATTTCCGCCGCCTGTTCGAGCATATCTGCGAGCAACGTATCGAACGCCTGTACATGCCGTGCATTGCCCTGCAGGCATTGGCCGAGGCCGTGGTCACCGAACCCGAACAGCCTGAGTGCCTGTTGCAGGACGTGATCACTGCGGGTGAACAACTGCGAATCACCGAACCGATGCGCCAGTTCTTCGCCCGTCTGAACGACGCTCGCCTGCATAACCACTACGGTCCGACCGAGTCCCATGTGGTCACGGCGCTGACCCTGGATGGCGACCCACAGACCTGGCCAACCTTGCCGAGCATTGGCCAGCCGGTGGCCAATACCCGCATTTACCTGCTCGACGAACACATGCGCCCGGTGCCGGTGGGCGTGGCAGGCGAACTGTACATCGGCGGTGCGTGTGTCGCGCGTGGCTACCTGAACCGCGATGACCTGACCACCGAACGCTTTATCGCTGATCCGTTTGCCGCCAGCGATGTCGGCAACCCACACGCGCGCCTGTACAAGACCGGCGACCTGGGTTGCTGGCAGGCCGACGGCAAGATCGTCTATCTGGGCCGTAACGACGATCAGATCAAGATCCGAGGTTTCCGTATCGAACTGGGCGAAATCGAGGCGCGTCTCGGTCAATTTACAGGCCTGCGCGATGCAGCGGTGCTGGCCCGCGAAGACGTTCCCGGTGAAAAGCGCCTGGTCGCTTATTTCAGCGTGCAGGCCGGGCAGGTTGTGCCCGAGGCCGACCAGATGCGTCTGCATTTACAGGCTCTGCTGCCTGATTACATGATCCCTGCAGCCTATGTACACCTGGAAAAACTGCCGGTCTCGCCCAACGGCAAGCTGGACCGCCGCGCACTACCGCAGCCATCAGCCGATGCCTTCGTCAGTCGCGACTATCAGGCCCCGATCGGCGACATCGAAACCACGCTGGCTGCGCTCTGGTGCGAAGTGCTGAGTGTGGAACGGGTCGGTCGGCAGGACCATTTCTTCGAGCTGGGCGGTCATTCGCTGCTGGCGGTGAAGCTGATCGAGCGCATGCGCCAGGTTGGCCTGAGTGCCGACGTTCGCGTCCTGTTCGGCCAGCCCACCCTTGCTGCACTGGCGGCGGCGGTGGGCGGCGGCATCGAGATCGAAGTGCCCGCCAATGGCATTCCCGAGGGCTGCAGGCACATCACCCCGGACATGCTGACCCTCACCGCGCTGGACCAGGCAAGTATCGAACGCATTGTCGCCGACATTCCCGGTGGCGCGGCGAACGTGCAGGACATCTACCCGCTGGCGCCGTTGCAGGAAGGCATTCTTTATCACCATCTCGCCGCGGAGCAGGGCGACCCCTATCTGCTGCAAGCAACCTTTGTCCTGCATGATCCGGCACACGTACGGCGCTTTGCCGAAGGCTTGCAGGCGATGATTGATCGCCATGACATCCTGCGCACGGCGCTGGTCTGGGAGGGTCTGGAACAACCGCTGCAAGTGGCTCTGCGCCGGGTCGAACTGTCGATGGAGCAGATCACCCTGGCCCAGGACGGCGGCGATATCGTCGCTCAGTTGCAACGCCGTTTTGATCCACGCGAGTACCGCCTCGATCTCAATCAGGCCCCGCTGATTCACCTGGCCTTTGCCGAGGACTCGGAGAACCAGCGCTGGGTGGCAATCCTGCTGTTCCACCACATTGCCCTTGACCACACCGCGCTGGACGTGATGAGCGTAGAAATGCTCGCCCACTTGCAAGGCACCGCAGCGCAACTGCCGGTAGCGATGCCTTACCGGAATTACGTGGGTCAGGCTCGTCTGGGCGTGAGTCGCAAGCAACACGAAGCGTTTTTCCGCGAGATGCTCGGTGATGTCGATGAACCGACCCTGCCATTCGGCCTGCGTGAAGTGCAGGGTGACGGGCAGGGTATCAAGGAGGTTCGCCACGCTCTTCCGGCTGATCTGTGTCAGCGTCTGCGTACTCAGGCGCGGCAACTGGGGGTGAGTGCAGCCAGCCTGCATCACCTGGCCTGGGCGCGAGTGCTGGGCAGCGCCAGCGGACGTGAAGACGTGGTCTTCGGCACTGTGTTGCTGGGACGCATGCAAAGTGGCCTGGGTGCTGACCGCGCCCTGGGGATGTTCATCAACACCTTGCCGCTGCGGGTCGATGTCGGTAACTGCGCCGTGCGTCAGGCCGTGCGTCAGACCCACGCCCGATTGACCGCATTGCTCGGCCACGAACATGCGCCGTTGGTGCTGGCGCAACGCTGCAGTGCGGTGGACGCAGCGTCGCCGCTGTTCAGCGCGTTGCTCAACTATCGCCACAGCCCGGCACGTGAAGCCAGCGGTGGCGATCGTTGGGCGGATACCCAGGTGCTCGGCGTACTCGAACGGACCAATTACCCGTTGACCCTGTCGGTGGACGATCAAGGCGAAGGCTTCCTGTTGAACGTACAGGTAGCAGCCGGCTTCGATGGCCAGCGGATCTGCGACTACATGCAGACCGCCCTGAGCCATCTGGTTCAAGCCCTTGAATCCGCGCCGGACTCAGCAGTGCGCGATCTGCCGGTGGTGCCGGAAGCCGAACGGATGGAGCTGCTGGTGGCGTTCAACGACACCGCGCGGGACTATCCGCAGCAACATACCGTGCATGGCCTGTTTGAAGCTCAGGTGCGGGCGTTCCCCGAGGCTTGTGCGGCAATCCACGACGGCGTTGCAGTGAGCTATGCCCAACTCAACACTCGGGCCAACCGTCTGGCGCGGCATCTGCTGGGTCTTGGCGTGCAGCCGGGCGACAGCGTGGCGACTTTGCTGGAGCGCAGCCGCGACCTGCTCGCCAGTCAACTGGCAGTGCTCAAGTGCGCGGCGGTGTATGTGCCGCTGGACATCAATGCACCGGTCGAGCGTCAGGCGTTCATGGTCGAGGACAGTCAGGCGCGTGTACTGCTCACCCACAGCCACGTTTCGCTGGCAACTGCGGCACAACGTGTCGATCTCGATGGTTTGACCCTGAGTGATCTGAAAGACACTGATCTGGCGTTGCCGCAGTCAAGCGAAAGTGTTGCCTACATCATGTACACCTCTGGTTCGACGGGTGTTCCGAAAGGTGTGCTGGTGCCGCATCGGGCCATAAGCCGTTTGGTGATCAACAACGGTTATGCCGATTTCAACGCTCAGGACCGCGTGGCGTTCGCTTCCAACCCTGCGTTTGACGCCAGCACGCTGGATGTCTGGGCACCGCTGCTCAATGGCGGCTGTGTGGTGGTGATCGGGCAGAACGCCTTGCTGTCTCCGCGCGACTTCCAGCGTCTGCTGCTGGAGCAATCGGTAACCGTGCTATGGATGACCGCCGGTTTGTTCCATCAATACGCCTCGGGGCTGGGCGAGGCTTTTTCGCGCCTGCGCTACCTGATTGTCGGCGGTGATGTGCTGGACCCTGCTGTCATAAGCAGAGTATTGGCAAACAGTGCACCGCAACACCTGCTTAATGGCTATGGCCCGACCGAGGCGACGACCTTTTCCGCGACCTGCGAGATTACTTCGGTCGGCAATGGCTCGATTCCTATTGGTAAACCCGTGGGCAACAGCCGCCTGTATGTGCTCGATAGCCAAGGCCAACACGTGCCGTTGGGCGTGCCCGGCGAGCTGTATATCGGCGGGCAGGGTGTCGCCAGGGGTTATTTGAATCGGGATGAACTGACCCTTGAGAAATTCGTTGCCGACCCGTTCGACAGCGACCCACAGGCACGCTTGTACCGCACCGGCGACCTGGTTCGCTGGCGTGCCGACGGTAATCTGGAATATCTGGGTCGCAATGATGATC
Organism: Pseudomonas sp. RGM 3321; assembly: GCF_022836805.1. Taxonomy (NCBI): domain Bacteria; kingdom Pseudomonadati; phylum Pseudomonadota; class Gammaproteobacteria; order Pseudomonadales; family Pseudomonadaceae; genus Pseudomonas; species Pseudomonas sp. RGM 3321. The sequence goes on along the minus strand of NZ_JALHBH010000120.1, from coordinate 87,555 downwards.
AGGTGAAAATCCGTGGTTTCCGTGTTGAACCGGGTGAAATCGAGGCACGCCTGGCCGAACACGTCGATGTACGCGAGGCCGTGGTGCTGTGCCGTCAGGATGTGCCGGGCGACAAGCGTCTGGTGGCTTATGTCACGGCGCGGCAGCCTGTCGACATCGAACAACTGCGCAGCCATCTGCAAGGATTGTTGCCAGACTACATGGTGCCTGCGGCCTACGTGCAGCTCGATGCGCTGCCGCTGACCGCCAACGGCAAGCTAGACCGCAAGGCACTGCCGGCGCCGGATGCGCAATCGCTGATCAGCCGTGGCTATGAAGCCCCTCAAGGTGAAGTCGAGACCCTGTTGGCGTCGATCTGGGCCGACGTGCTCCAGGTCGAGCAGGTAGGGCGTCATGATCATTTCTTCGAACTGGGCGGCCACTCGTTGCTCGCGGTGAAGCTGATCGAGCGCATGCGTCAGGTCGGCCTGAGTGCCGATGTCCGTGTGCTGTTCAGCCAGCCTACTCTGGCGGCGCTGGCAGCGGCAGTCGGCGGCGGAACGGAAGTTGTAGTGCCGGCCAACCTGATTCCAGAATGTTGCGAACACATCACCCCGGACTTGCTGCCGCTGATGAGTCTGACCCAGGCGCAGATCGACCTGGTGGCTGCCAGCGTGCCGGGCGGCATGGCGAACGTGCAGGATATTTATCCACTGGCGCCTTTGCAGGCCGGGATTCTCTATCACCACATCAGCGCCGAAGAGGGTGACCCCTACACCTTGAAAGCGTTGTTCGGGTTATGTGACCGGGCGCGCCTGGACGATTTCAGCGGCGCTCTGCAAGGCGTGATCAATCGCCACGACATCCTGCGCACCGCCGTGCTGTGGGAAGGTCTCGACGAGCCGGTGCAGGTGGTGCTGCGCAGGGCCGAACTGCCAGTCACCGAGCTGTTCCTCGACCCGGCGGACGGCCCGGTCGATGAGCAATTGCACCAGCGCTTCGATCCTCGGCATTACCGCCTCGATGTGCGTCAGGCGCCACTGATGCAGATTGTCTTCAGCCACGACCCGCTCAACGACCGCTGGCTGGCAATGCTGCTGTTTCACCACATGGTCAACGACGCCACCTCGCTGCAGGTAGTGCTGCATGAAGTTCAAGCGCACCTGCTTGGCCAGAGCGCAGTCTTGGGTGAGCCAGTGCCGTATCGCAACTATGTTGCCCAGGCTCGTCTGGGTGTCAGTGAGGCACAGCACGAAGCGTTCTTCCGCGACATGCTCGGCGATATCGACGAACCGACACTGCCGTTCGGCTTGCAGGACGTGCAGGACGGTGGCCGCGACATCGAAGATGCCTGTGTGACCCTGACCACAGAACTGAACCAGCGTCTGCGGGGTCAGGCCAGGCAGGCGGGCGTCAGCGCCGCGAGCCTGATGCACCTGGCCTGGGCGCGGGTGCTGGGCAGTGTCTCGGCCCGCGAGCAGGTGGTGTTCGGTACGGTACTGCTGGGCCGTATGCAGGCCGGTGATGGAGCCGACCGCGCCCTGGGCATGTTCATCAACACCTTGCCGCTGCGCGTCGATGTCGGCGCGAAAGCGGTGGTCGAGGGATTAAAAGCAACTCACGAGCAACTGACGGCCTTGCTGGGCCATGAACATGCGCCGCTGGTACTTGCCCAACGCTGCAGCGGTGTCGCTGCACCGGCCCCTCTATTCAGCGCGTTGCTCAACTACAGGCACATGGCAGCGACCCAAGTGACAGCGCAGCATAAAGCCGCCTGGCAAGGGATCGAGACCTTCAACGCCAAGGACAACACCAATTACCCCCTGACCCTGAACATCGACGATGCAGGCGATGGTTTCCGGTTGTCAGTGCTGGTCACTGCCCGGATCGGTGCGCAACGTCTGTGCGATTACATGCAGGCGGCGATTGAGCAACTCGTTCATGCGCTGGAGCAAACGCCTGCGGCGCCACTGAACAGCCTGTCGATTCTGCCAGCGGCGGAGCGTCAGCAGGTACTGGTCGGTTTTAACGCCACGGCTACCGATTCACCACAGCAAATGACCGTGCATGCGCTATTCGAGGCTCAGGCACAGCGCACACCCGAGGCCGCTGCGGTGGCGCATGATACGACGACGCTGAATTACTACGAGCTGAATGTTCAGGCCAACCGTCTGGCGGCAAAACTCCTGGAGCTGGGCGTGCAGCCGGGGGACAGCGTAGCGCTGCTGTTGCCACGTTCCATCGACCTCGTGCTCAGCCAACTCGCAGTGCTCAAATGTGCGGCCATCTACGTGCCGTTGGACATCAATGCACCGCGTGAGCGTCAGACCTTCATGGTGCAAGACAGCCAGGCGGTACTGGTTCTGACCTACAGCACTGAAACCCTGGATCCGGGCATGCGGCGTCTGGATCTGGACACCCGGCCAGCGAGCACGGCACCGGCAGACAACCCCGATCGGCCGACCTGCGCCGATTCTGTGGCCTACATCATGTACACCTCCGGCTCGACCGGCACGCCAAAAGGTGTGCTGGTGCCGCACCGTGCCATCAGCCGTTTGGTGATCGACAACGGCTACGCCGACTTCAACGGGCAGGATCGTGTGGCTTTCGCCTCCAACCCGGCCTTCGACGCCAGCACCCTGGATGTCTGGGCGCCACTGCTCAACGGCGGCTGCGTGATCGTGGTCGAGCAGTCGGTATTACTCTCGCAGGAGGCATTCCGGGCGCTGTTGCTGGCGCAGTCGGTCAGCGTGCTGTGGCTCACCGCAGGCCTGTTTCATCAATACGCCGACGGCCTGATGGAGGTGTTTTCCGACTTGCGCTACCTGATTGTGGGCGGCGATGTGCTGGACCCAGCGGTCATCACCAGAGTTCTGGCACAAGGCGCACCACAACATCTGCTCAACGGTTACGGCCCGACCGAGGCCACGACCTTTTCCACGACCTACGAGATTACTGCGGCGGACCACGGTGGCATTCCGATCGGCCGGCCGATTGCCAACAGCCAGGTTTACGTCCTCGATGCCTTGCGTCAACCGGTGGCGGTGGGCGTGCCCGGCGAGCTGTACATAGGCGGGCAGGGCGTGGCCAGGGGTTACTTGAACCGCGATGAATTGAGCGCCACACAGTTTGTCGCCGATCCATTCAGCGAGCATGACGACGCGCTGATGTACCGCACCGGCGACCTGGGACGCTGGAGGGCCGACGGCAATCTGGAATACCTGGGCCGTAACGACGGTCAGGTGAAAATTCGCGGTTTCCGTATTGAACTGAGTGAAATCGAGGCCGTTCTGGCCACGCACCTTGCGGTACATGAAGTAGTGCTGCTGGCACGACAGGACGCAGGAGAAAAGCGCCTGGTGGCCTATTTCACCCAGCGTGAGCCACAGCAAACGCTGGAAATCGAAACCCTGCGTAACCATCTGCAATCGCGCCTGCCGGACTACATGGTGCCCGCAGCTTATGTGCGCCTCGATGCGCTGCCACTGACAGCCAACGGCAAGCTGGACCGCAAAGCGCTGCCCGTACCGGATGCGCAGGCATTGGTCAGCCGTGGCTACGAAGCACCGCAAGGCGAAGTGGAAAACCTGCTGGCGACGATCTGGGCCGACGTGCTCAAAGTCGAGCAGGTCGGTCGACATGACCATTTCTTTGAACTGGGCGGGCACTCGCTGCTGGCGGTGACGCTGATCGAGCGAATGCGTCAGATCGGCCTGAGTGCCGACGTTCGCGTGCTGTTCGGCCAGCCGACTCTCGCCGCGCTGGCTGCGGCTGTAGGTGGCGGAAGTGAAATAACAGTCCCGGAAAATGTCATCCCGGACAACTGCACGCGCATCACTCCAGAGCTTTTGCCGCTGGCCGAACTCGATCAAGCCGCTATCGACCGTATTGTCGCCAGCGTGCCGGGTGGCGTAAGCAATGTGAAGGACATCTACCCGCTGGCACCTTTGCAGGAGGGGATCCTCTACCACCATCTGGCCGCAGAACAAGGCGACCCTTACGTCCTGCAAACGGTATTCGAGGTCGCCGATCGCGAGCGCTTGAACGCGTTTATCGACGCCCTGCAAAGTGTGATCGACCGTCACGACATCCTGCGTACCGCAGTGCTCTGGCAGGGGTTGGAAACACCGATGCAGGTGGTCTGGCGGCAGTCCAGACTGCATCTGGAACAGGTCGAACTCGACGCGGTCGAGGGCCCGATCATGGACCAGTTGCAACAGCGCTTCGACCCTCGCCATTCGCGACTGGACATGAGCCAGGCACCATTGCTGCGCCTGGCCTTCGCCGAAGACTCGCCCAACCAGCGTTGGGTGGCAATATTGCTGTTCCATCACATGATTCTCGACCATACGGCGATGGAAGTTGTGCTGCATGACATGCAGGCACACCTGCTGGGCCAGACCGGCCAGCTCGACGTCGCCATTCCATATCGCAACTACGTGGCCCAGGCCCGTCTGGGCGTGAGCCGCGAGGCCCATGAAGCGTTTTTTCGCGAACTGCTGGGGGACATAGACGAACCGACGCTGCCGTTCGGCCTGCTGGATGTGCAGGGCGACGGCCGCGATATCGAAGACAGCAGCCTGACACTGGACGCTCAGCTCAATCTGCGCCTGCGTGCCCAGGCCCGCCAGTTGGGAGTAAGTACCGCGAGCCTGGTGCATCTGGCGTGGGCTCAGGTGTTGGGCAAGGTATCGGGCAGGCAAACAGTGATATTCGGCACTGTGCTGATGGGCCGCATGCAGAGTGGCGAAGGTGCCGACCGGGCGTTGGGGATGTTCATCAATACTTTGCCGCTGCGCGTCGATCTGGCCGGGCAGGGTACACGGGACGGGGTGCGGGCGACCCATGCCCGGCTCACTGCGTTGCTCGGCCACGAACACGCGCCGTTGGTGCTCGCGCAGCGTTGCAGCGGTGTGGCGGCGCCATTGCCACTGTTCAGTTCGCTGCTCAACTACCGTCACAGTGCCGTGGCAGAGCCCTCAGACGAGTCAATTGCGGCCTGGCGCGGTATCGAAGTACGCAGTGGCGATGAGCGCACCAATTACCCGTTGACCTTGAACGTCGATGACCTGGGCGACGGTTTCAAGTTGTCGGTGCTGGTGACCGACAAGGTCGGTGCCGGGCGAGTGTGCGGATATATGCAGACTGCGCTGGAAAATCTGCTGGTTGCGCTGGAACAATCACCGGACACTGCCCTCGACAGCCTGTCGGTTCTGCCTGCTGCCGAGCGCGAGCAGTTGCTGGAGCAGTTTAACGATACTGCTCTGGATTTCCCGCGGCAGCAGACCATTCATGGCTTGTTCGAAGCACAAGTGGAGCGCACACCGGAGGCGCTGGCAGTGGTCCACGGCGAACAGCGCCTGACTTATCGCCAGCTTAACGAACAGGCCAACCGTTTGGCACATGCCTTGCTCAAGCAGGATGTGCAGCCGGATTCGCGGGTCGGTATCTGCGTTGAGCGCGGCATGGAGATGGTCGTCGGCTTGCTGGCGATCCTCAAGGCGGGCGGCGGTTATGTACCGCTGGACACGGCTTATCCAGCGGAACGTATTGCTTACATGTTGCAGGACAGCGCTCCGGCTGCCGTGCTGGCGCAGTCGGCAACTGAAGCGCTGCTGGCCGATGTTTCGGTGCCCGTCATCAATCTTGATCGGAGCAACTGGCAGGACCAATCCGCCCAGAATCCGCAGGTGCCTGGGCTGACTTCGGCGCACCTGGCGTACCTGATCTACACCTCAGGTTCGACCGGTCTGCCGAAAGGCGTGATGATCGAGCACCGCAACACCGTGAACTTCCTGACCTGGGCGCACACGGCTTTCGATGCTGGCCAAAACAATTCGGCGCTGGAAAAAACGCTGTTCTCCACCTCATTGAACTTCGACCTCGCAGTCTATGAGTGCTTCGCGCCACTGACTTCGGGCGGAAGCATCGCGGTAGTTAAAAACGTTCTGGAACTGCAACACGGCGAACACGATATCGGCCTGATCAACACCGTGCCATCGGCGCTCAAGGCCTTGTTGGGAGTCAATGGCTTGCCAACATCGGTCCACACGGTAAACGTTGCTGGTGAAGCGCTGAAACGCAGCCTGGTAGAAAACCTGTTCGAAAAAACCGGCGTGCAGCGGCTGTGCAACCTCTACGGCCCATCCGAAACGACCACCTATTCAAGCTGGGTGGCGATGGATCGTGAAGACGGCTTCGCTGCACACATCGGCAAACCAGTGGGCAATACGCAGTTCTACCTGCTGGATGAGCAGCAACAGCCCGTGCCACTGGGTGTGGCGGGAGAGATCTACATCGGCGGCGCTGGCGTGGCCCGTGGCTACCTGAACCGCGACGACCTGACTGCCGAACGCTTCCTCAAAGACCCATTCAGCCAGCTGCCAGCGGCACGCATGTACCGCACCGGCGACCTTGGCCGTTATCTGCCAGATGGCAATATCGAATACCTCGGCCGTAACGACGATCAGGTGAAAATCCGCGGCTTCCGTATCGAGCTCGGCGAGATCGATGCGCGTCTGGCCAAACACCCGGCCGTCCATGAAGCGGTGGTTACCGCCCGTGAAGACGTCCCTGGTGAAAAACGTCTGGTGGCGTATTACACGGTCCGATCCGCGCAAGCAGAACCGGAACCGGCCATCGACAGTCTGCGCGGCTGGCTGCTAGGGCAATTGCCGGCCTATATGGTCCCGGTGGCTTACGTGCATCTCGACGCATTGCCTCTTACGCCCAACGGCAAGCTCGACCGCAAGGCGCTGCCTGCGCCGAGCGAGGGCGCGTTGATCAGCCGCGGCTATGAAGCCCCACAAGGCGAGAGAGAAATACTGATCGCAGAGATATGGCAAGACTTGCTGGGTGTCACTCAGGTTGGACGGCATGACCACTTTTTCGAACTGGGCGGCCACTCGCTGCTTGCTGTGAGCCTGATGGAGCGCATGCGCCAGGAAGGCCTGGATGCGGAAGTCAAGTCACTGTTCGAGCACCCGACCCTTTTGGAATACGCGGCAACAACGGAAAGAATGGAGATTGTTCTGTGAGCATGGTCGAACTGTTGGCATTACTGAAAGAGAAAGATGTGCAGCTTGCCGTCAAGGGCGACCAACTGATCGTCAGTGGCAAGCGACAGTCGCTTATCGAACCCGCCGTACTGGCGATGTTGCGCGAGAACAAGGCGGCGTTGATCGAATTGATCAATGCCGGCGAGTATTACAGCGGCAAGGCCGATGAAGTGGAGGTCCCTGCCCAGGCGATCATGCCTGGCTGCGAGCGCATCACCCCCGAAATGTTGCCGCTGATCAAACTCGACCAGGCAGCCATCGAAACCATCGTTGCCCGCGTCCCTGGCGGTGTGCGCAATGTGCAGGACATCTACCCGCTGGCGCCGTTGCAGGAAGGCATTCTTTATCACCACATCGCCGCTGATCAGGGCGATCCTTACGTACTGCAAGCTCAGTTTACGATTGCCAGCCGGGAACGTTTCGACGAGTTCACCACAGCCTTGCAGCAAGTCATCGACCGTCATGACATCCTGCGTACCAGCGTGGTATGGGAAGGCCTGGACGAGCCAGTGCAGGTTGTCTGGCGCAAGGCTGATCTGGTGCTTAGCGAAATCACCATTGACCCTGCCGCCGGCCCCGCCAGCGAGCAATTGCAACAACGCTTCGACCCACGGCATTACCGCCTCGATATCAGCCAGGCACCGTTGCTGCGGCTGGCCTTCACCCACGACGTGGTCAACCAGTGCTGGGTGGCGATGCTGCTGTTTCACCACATCGCCATCGACCATGCGGCACTGGACCACGTACAGCATGAAATCCATGCGCACCTGTACGGTCAGGCCCACACCCTCGGCGAGCCGGTGCCATATCGCAACTACGTGGCCCAGGCCCGGCTCGGCGTCACGAATAAACAGCACGAAGGTTTTTTCCGCGAGATGCTCGGCGATGTCGATGAACCAACGTTGCCATTCGGCCTGCACGATGTGCGCGGCGATGGCCATGGCATCGAAGAAGCACACCAGACCCTGTCGGCCGAACTGAGCAAGCGTTTGCGCACCCAGGCCCGACAGCAGGGGGTGAGTGCGGCGAGTCTGCATCACCTCGCCTGGGCTCATGTGCTTGGGCGCCTGAGCGGGCGCACTGATGTTGTATTCGGCACAGTGCTGCTCGGGCGCATGCGTGGCGGCGAAGGGATTCGCCGGGCCTTGGGAATGTTTATCAATACCTTGCCACTGCGGGTGAACGTGGGTGAGCAGGATGTGTGCTCAGGGGTCAAGGCGACCCATGCACGTTTGACAGCGTTGCTCGGCCACGAACACGCGTCACTGGCGTTGGCCCAGCGTTGTAGCGGTGTGACCGCGCCGACGCCACTGTTCAGTGCGCTGCTCAACTACCGCCACAGTTCCGCTGAGGCGGTAACCGGTCAGGCGATTCAATTATGGGAAGGGATCAAGGTCAGGGGCGGCGAAGAACGCACCAACTACCCGTTGATTTTGTCCCTCGACGATCTTGGCGAAGGGTTCAGCCTCAATATTCAGGCTGTCGCCGGTATCGGCGCCCAGCGGGTTTGCGGGTATATGCGAGCGGCGCTGGAAAGCCTGGTGCATGCGTTGGAACAGACGCCACAGGCGTACTTGAACAGCTTGCCGATTTTGCCTGCTGCAGAGCGCGAGCAGCTGCTGTCAGCATTCAACGATACCGTGCTGGATTACCCGCAGCAGCAGACCATTCATGGCTTGTTCGAAGCGCAGGTCGAGCGCACCCCGCAGGCGCTGGCAGTCGTGCATGGCGAACAGCGCCTGACGTATCGCCAGCTTAACGAGCAGGCCAACCGCCTGGCCCATGCCTTGCGCAAGCAGGGCGTGCAGCCGGATTCGCGGGTCGGCATTTGCGTTGAGCGCGGCATGGAGATGGTCGTCGGCTTGCTGGCGATCCTCAAGGCGGGCGGCGGTTACGTGCCGCTCGACCCGGCTTATCCAGCGGAACGTATTGCTTACATGTTGCAGGACAGCGCTCCGGCCGCAGTACTGGCTCAAACCGCTACTCAGGGCCTGCTGGCCGACGTTTCGGTACCTGTCATCAATCTTGATCTGAGCGATTGGCAGGACCAATCCGTCCAGAATCCGCAGGTGCCTGGTCTGACTTCTGCGCATCTGGCGTACCTGATCTACACCTCGGGTTCGACCGGTCTGCCGAAAGGCGTGATGATCGAACACCGCAACACCGTGAACTTCCTGACCTGGGCGCACACGGCTTTTGATGCGTCTGCTCTGGAAAAAACACTGTTTTCCACCTCGCTGAACTTTGACCTTGCGGTCTACGAGTGCTTCGCGCCGCTGACCTCGGGCGGCAGCATCGAAGTCGTCAAGAACGTGCTGGAACTGCAGCACGGCGAGCACGATATCGGCCTGATCAACACCGTACCGTCGGCGCTCAAGGCCTTGTTGGGAGTCAATGGCTTGCCAACATCGGTCCACACGGTAAACGTTGCTGGTGAAGCGCTGAAACGCAGCCTGGTAGAAAACCTGTTCGAAAAAACCGGCGTGCAGCGGCTGTGCAACCTCTACGGCCCATCCGAAACGACCACCTATTCAAGCTGGGTGGCGATGGATCGTGAAGACGGCTTCGCTGCACACATCGGCAAACCAGTGGGCAATACGCAGTTCTACCTGCTGGATGAGCAGCAACAGCCCGTGCCACTGGGTGTGGCGGGAGAGATCTACATCGGCGGCGCTGGCGTGGCCCGTGGCTACCTGAACCGCGACGACCTGACTGCCGAACGCTTCCTCAAAGACCCATTCAGCCAGCTGCCAGCGGCACGCATGTACCGCACCGGCGACCTTGGCCGTTATCTGCCAGATGGCAATATCGAATACCTCGGCCGTAACGACGATCAGGTGAAAATCCGCGGCTTCCGTATCGAGCTCGGCGAGATCGATGCGCGTCTGGCCAAACACCCGGCCGTCCACGAAGCCGTAGTGACAGCCCGCGAAGATGTGCCGGGCGACAAGCGTCTGGTGGCTTATTACACACTGGTCGCCGGGCATACGGCGGTGGACATCGATAGCCTGCGCAACCATTTGCAGGAAAAACTGCCGGAATACATGGTTCCAGCCATTTACGTGGCGCTGGAGAAGCTGCCACTCACCCCCAACGGCAAGCTCGACCGCAAGGCGCTGCCAGCGCCGGACGTTGACGCACTGATCAGCCGTAACTACGAAGCCCCCAAGGGCGAAACCGAAACGCAGATCGCGGTTATCTGGCAAGAATTGCTGGGCGTCGAGCAGGTCGGTCGTCACGACAACTTCTTCGAACTGGGCGGTCATTCGCTGCTGGCGGTGAGCCTGATCGGGCGCATGCGTCAGGTCGGTCTGAGTGCTGATGTAAAGACGCTGTTCAGTCAGCCAACCCTCGGTGCACTGGCCCGTAGCGTAAGCGATGGTGAATCAGGCAGCGGGGAAATAAATGTACCGGCCAACCTGATTACCCAAGGTTGCGAACGCATCACTCCAGACCTGTTGCCACTGATCAACCTGACCCAGGCGCAGATCGATCAGGTAGTGGCCTGCGTGCCCGGCGGCGTGGCGAATGTGCAGGACATCTACCCGCTGGCGCCATTGCAGGAAGGCATTCTCTATCACCATATCGCCGCAGAGCAGGGCGACCCTTACGTGCTGCACTCACAGTTCACACTGTCGGATCGTCAGCGTCTGGAAGCCTTTGCCAAAGCGCTGCAACAGGTCATCGACCGCCATGACATCCTGCGCACCGCGGTGATCTGGCAGGGGCTGGACGAACCGCTGCAAGTGGTCTGGCGCAAGGCCGAGCTGAGTATGGAACAGGTCCATCCGGACCCGCGCAACGGCGATATCGCACGCCAGTTGCGAGAGCGCTTCGACATTCGTCACTCGCGCCTTGATCTGACCAGGGCGCCACTGATGCAACTGGTGTTTGCCGAAGACGAGGCCTGCCAGCGCTGGGTGGTAATGCTGCGCTTCCATCACATGGCGCTGGACCACACTACGCTGGAGGTGGTGCGCCATGAGATTCAGGCGTATTTGCTCGACCAGCCCGATACCCTCGCCGCGGCCATACCGTATCGCAACTACGTGGCCCAGGCCCGCCAGGGTGTAGGCCGCGAGGAGCAAGAGGCGTTCTTTCGCGACATGCTCGGCGATGTCGATGAACCGACGCTGCCGTTTGGCGTAAGCGATGTGCAAGGCGACGGTCAGCCGGTCAAAGAGGCCACCTGTGTGCTGCCGTCGACGCTGAGCCTGCGTCTGCGCGCCAGTGCCCGACAACTGGGGGTGAGTGCCGCCAGCCTGCATCACCTGGCCTGGGCTCAGGTGCTGGGCAGGGTATCGGGCAAGCAGGATGTGGTGTTCGGCACCGTACTGATGGGCCGAATGCTGGGCGGCGAGGGCACGGAACGGGCACTGGGGATGTTCATCAACACTCTGCCACTGAGGGTTGTCGTGAGCGAACAGGGCGTGCGCGCCGGGGTCAGAGCGACCCACGAAAGCCTGACCGAATTGCTCGGCCATGAGCACGCATCCCTCGCCCTGGCCCAGCGTTGCAGCGGCGTAGCCGCACCGACCCCGTTGTTCAGCGCCTTGCTCAACTACCGGCACAGCGCCCCGGCCAGCGTGTCCGAACAGGCCATGCAGGCGTGGCAGGGTATTGATGCCCTGAGCAGCGAAGAACGCACAAACTACCCGCTGACCTTGAACATCGATGATCTGGGTGACGGCTTCAGCCTCAATGTATTGGCGGTCGCGGACATTGATGCCCAGCGCGTCTGCGATTATATGCAGACGGTCTTGAGCCATCTGGTCGAAGCTCTTGAATCTGCACCGGATTCAGCCGTGTGCGGCCTGCCGATAGTGCCGGAAGCCGAACGTCGGCAACTGCTGGTCGCATTCAACGACACCGCGCGGGATTACCCGCAGCAACAGACCGTGCATGGCCTGTTCGAAGCTCAGGTGCGTAACAACCCGGAAGCTTGCGCCGCAATCCACGACGGCGTTGCCTTGAGTTATACCGAACTCAACACCCGGGCCAACCGCCTGGCGCGGCATCTGCTGGGGCTCGGTGTGCAGCCGGGTGACAGCGTGGCGATCCTGCTGGAACGCAGCCATGATTTGCTCGCCAGTCAGTTGGCAGTGCTCAAGTGCGCGGCGGTGTACGTGCCGCTGGACATCAACGCACCGGTCGAGCGCCAGAGTTTCATGATTGAAGACAGCCTGGCGCGTGTCCTGCTGACTCACAGTCAGGTATCGCTGACAACAAGCGCCCAGCGTATTGACCTCGATGGCCTGACGCTGGAGCGTCTGAAAGGCACCGATCTGGCATTGCCGCCGCAGTCCAGCGAAAGCGTTGCCTACATCATGTACACCTCCGGTTCCACCGGCACACCGAAGGGGGTGCTGGTGCCGCACCGGGCCATCAGCCGTCTGGTGATCAACAACGGCTATGCCGATTTCAATGCACAGGATCGCGTCGCATTTGCCTCCAACCCGGCCTTTGACGCCAGTACCCTGGATGTCTGGGCGCCGCTGCTCAATGGCGGCTGTGTGTTGGTGATCGGGCAGCACGACTTGCTCTCGCCGCTGAATTTCCAGCACCTATTACTGGAACAATCGGTAAGCGTACTGTGGATGACCGCCGGATTGTTCCATCAATACGCTTCAGGTCTGGGCGAGGCCTTTTCGCGCCTGCGCTACCTGATTGTCGGCGGTGATGTGCTGGACCCGGCCGTTATTGGCCGAGTGTTGGTGAATAATCCGCCACAGCATCTGCTCAACGGTTATGGCCCGACCGAAGCCACGACGTTCTCCGCGACTTACGAAATTACCTCGGTCGGCAATGGCTCGATCCCTATCGGCAAACCCGTGGGCAACAGCCGCCTGTATGTGCTCGATAACCAAGGCCAACCGGTGCCGTTGGGCGTGCCCGGCGAGCTGTATATCGGTGGGCAGGGTGTCGCCAGGGGTTATTTGCACCGGGATGAGCTGACCCTTGAGAAGTTCGTCGCCGACCCGTTCAACAGTGACCAGCAGGCTAGCTTGTACCGCACCGGCGACCTGGTGCGCTGGCGTGCCGACGGCAACCTCGAATACCTCGGTCGCAATGACGAGCAGGTGAAGATTCGTGGTTTCCGTGTTGAACTGGGTGAAATCGAAGCACGTCTGGCCGAACACGCCGAGGTTCGCGAAGCCGTAGTGCTGTGCCGTCAGGATGCGCCTGGCGACAAGCGTCTGGTCGCTTATGTCACGGCGCAGCAGCCTGAAACTGCACTGGACATCGAACACCTGCGCAGCCATCTACAAGGCTTGTTACCGGACTATATGGTGCCGGCGGCCTACGTGCAGCTCGATTCACTGCCGCTGACCGCCAACGGCAAGCTCGATCGCAAGGCCCTGCCAGTGCCGGATGCGCAGTCGCTGGTCAGCCGTGGTTACGAAGCACCGCAAGGCGAAGTGGAAAAACTGCTGGCCTCAATCTGGGCAGACGTACTCAAGGTCGAGCAGGTCGGTCGTCATGATCACTTCTTTGAACTGGGCGGCCACTCTCTGCTCGCGGTGACGCTGATCGAGCGCATGCGTCAGATGGGGCTGAGTGCCGATGTGCGTGTGCTGTTCAGCCAACCGACCCTGGCCGCGCTGGCAGCAGCGGTCGGCGGCGGCAAGGAAATCGTAGTCCCGGCCAACCTGATCCCGGAACGCTGCGAACACATCACCCCGGACTTGCTGCCGCTGATCAGTCTGACCCAGGCGCAGATCGACCTGGTGGTTGCCGGGGTGCCGGATGGCGCGGCAAACGTGCAGGATATCTACCCGCTGGCGCCCTTGCAGGCGGGGATTCTCTATCACCACCTCAGCGCGGAACAGGGCGACCCCTATGTGCTGCAATCGCAGTTTGCTTTTACAAGTCAGGAGCGTCTGGAGGATTTCGTCGTGGCCCTGCGACGGGTTATTCAACGCCATGACATCCTGCGTACTGCGCTGGCCTGGGAAGGACTTGATGAGCCGGTGCAAGTGGTCTGGCGTCACGCCAGCCTGATCCGCGAGCGTCTGCATCCGGACCCGCAAGGCCCCGATGTGTCTGCACAGCTTCATCAGCGTTTCGACGCCCGGCACTATCGTCTGGACATTCGTCAGGCACCGATGATGCGTTTGATTCATGCCTGGGATGAGCCCAACCAGCGCTGGCTGGCCTTGCTGCTGTTTCATCACCTGGCGCTGGACCACACCGCGCTGGATGTGCTGCGACACGAGATGCAGGCCTGCCTGCTGGGCCAGCAAGCGCAACTGGGCGCGCCGGTGCCGTATCGCAATTATGTGGCTCAGGCGTGTCTGGGCCTGAGCCGCGAGGAGCACAAGGCATTCTTCCGCGACATGCTGGGCGACGTCGACGAGCCGACGCTACCATTTGGCCTGCAGGATGTGCAGGGCGACGGTCACGCTATCGAAGAGGCGACGCGGGTCTTGTCTGCGGCGCTGAACCTGCGCCTGCGGGCTCAGGCACGGCAACTGGGCGTGAGCGTTGCCAGCCTGGCGCACCTGGCGTGGGCGCAAGTACTGGGTAAGGTGTCGGGCAGGCAGGATGTGGTGTTCGGCACCGTACTGATGGGCCGGATGCAGGGTGGTGATGGCGCTGACCGGGCCCTGGGGATGTTTATCAACACCTTGCCGCTGCGGGTTGCCGTAGGTGAGCAGGGCGTGCGGGCCGGGGTGCAGGCGACGCATGCGCGACTCACGGCATTGCTGGGCCATGAACACGCGTTTCTGGCACTGGCCCAGCGTTGCAGTGGCATATCCGCGCCGACACCGTTGTTCAGCGCCTTGCTCAACTACCGGCACAGCGCCGAGGCCCGGGTGTCCGAGCAGGCCACACTGGCCTGGCAGGGTATCGAAACCCTCGGTGGAGAGGAACGCACCAACTACCCGCTGGCCTTGAATGTCGACGACCTGGGCGATGGTTTCAGCCTGAATGTGCAGGTCAGCGGCAACGTAGGCGCCATGCGGGTGTGTGACTATATGGAAACCGCGCTGGAGCAGCTGCTTCTGGCGCTGGAGCAGGACCCCGAAGCGCCGCTGAACAGCATTGCGATTCTTTCGGCTGCCGAACGGGAGCAGCTACTGGTCGGGTTCAATAACACCGCGCTGGATTACCCGCACCAGCAGACCGTGCATGGCCTGTTCGAAGCACAGGTCCGTAACTACCCGGAAGCCTGCGCCGCAATCCACGACGGCGTTGCCTTGAGTTATACCGAACTCAACACCCGGGCCAACCGTCTGGCGCGGCATCTGCTGGGGCTTGGCGTGCAGCCGGGCGATAGCGTGGCGATCCTGCTGGAGCGCAGCCATGATTTGCTCGCCAGTCAGCTGGCAGTACTCAAATGCGCAGCGGTGTATGTACCGCTGGACGTCAACGCTCCGGTAGAGCGCCAGGCGTTCATGATCGAGGACAGTCAGGCGAGTGTCCTGCTGACTCTCAGTCAGATGTCGCTGACAACCAGCACTCAGCGCGTCGACCTTGACCGCCTGATGCTAAACGGCCTGGATAACGATGATCTGGCGCTTGCGCAGTCCAGCGAAAGCGTCGCCTACATCATGTACACCTCAGGCTCCACCGGCACGCCGAAGGGGGTGCTGGTGCCGCACCGGGCAATCAGCCGTCTGGTGATCAACAACGGTTATGCCGACTTCACTGCGCAGGATCGCGTGGCGTTCGCCTCCAATCCGGCCTTTGACGCCAGCACCCTGGACGTCTGGGCGCCACTGCTCAATGGTGGCTGTGTGGTGGTGATCGGGCAGCACGACTTGCTCTCGCCGTTGAATTTCCAGCGCCTGCTGCTGGAACAGTCGGTCACCGTGCTGTGGATGACCGCCGGGCTGTTCCATCAATACGCCTCGGGTCTGGGCGAAGCCTTTTCACGCCTGCGCTACCTGATTGTCGGCGGCGATGTGCTGGACCCGGCAGTGATTGCACGGGTACTGGCCAACAACGCGCCGCAACATCTGCTCAACGGTTATGGCCCGACAGAAGCCACGACATTCTCCGCCACCTACGAGATTGTGTCGGTCGACAATGGCTCGATCCCTATCGGCAAACCGGTGGGCAACACTCGCCTGTATGTGCTCGACAGCCAAGGCCAGCCAGTGCCGTTGGGCGTACCCGGCGAGCTGTATATCGGCGGGCAGGGCGTTGCCAAGGGCTATTTGAATCGAGATGAATTGAGCGCCACGCAATTTGTCGTCGATCCGTTCAGTGAGCGAGCCAATGCGCTGATGTACCGCACCGGCGACCTGGTTCGCTGGCGCGCCGACGGCAATCTGGAGTACTTGGGTCGCAATGACGCTCAGGTGAAAATCCGCGGTTTCCGCGTTGAGCTGGGTGAAATCGAAGCGCGCCTGGCCGAACACGCCGCTGTTCGCGAAGCTGTGGTGCTGTGCCGTCAGGATGTGCCCGGCGACAAGCGTCTGGTGGCTTATGTCACTGCGCAGCAGCCTGAAACTACGCTGGACATCGAACACCTGCGCAACCACCTGCAAGGCACGTTGCCGGACTACATGGTGCCCGCAGCCTACGTGCAGCTCGATGCGCTGCCGCTGACTGCCAACGGCAAGCTCGACCGCAAGGCGCTGCCCACGCCGGATGCGCAAGCGCTGATCAGCCGTGGTTATGAAGCACCGCAAGGCGAAGTCGAGACCCTGCTGGCAGCGATCTGGGCGGACGTACTGACGGTCGAACAGGTCGGTCGTCATGATCACTTCTTCGAACTGGGCGGCCATTCGCTGCTGGCAGTGATGCTCATTGAACGCATGCGTCAGGTCGGTCTGAGTGCCGACGTACGTGCGCTGTTCAGCCAGCCGACCCTGGCCGCGCTGGCGGCGGCGGTGGGCAGCGGTCATGAAGTTCACGTTCCGGCGAATGGCATTACAGCGGACTGCCAGCGGATTACACCGGACATGGTGCCGCTGGCAAACCTCAATCAGGTCGCCATCGACCGGATCATTGCAACGGTTCCCGGTGGCGTCGCCAACGTACAGGACATCTACCCACTGGCACCGCTGCAGGAAGGTATTCTCTATCACCACCTCAGTGCCGAACGCGGCGATCCCTATTTGCTGCAATCGCTGTTCAGCTTCGCCAGCCAGGAGCATATCGATGATTTTGCCCGCGCCTTGCAGTTCGTGATCCAGCGTCATGACATCCTGCGCACCGCACTGGTCTGGGAGGGCCTGGACGAACCGATGCAAGTGGTCTGGCGTCAGGCGTTGTTGATGCGCGAAAGCTTTGATGCCGACCCGCATGCTAGCGACATGGCGGCACAGTTGCACCAGCGTTTCGACGCCAGGCACCATCGCCTGGACATTCGTCAGGCGCCGATGATGCGTTTGATTCATGCCTGGGACGAACCAAACCAGCGCTGGCTGGCGTTGCTGCAGTTCCATCACCTGGTCATGGACCACACCACGCTGGACGTGGTGCGCTACGAGATGCAGGCCAGCCTGCTGGGGCAGGAGGCGCAACTGGGCGCGGCGGTTCCGTATCGCAACTATGTCGCTCAGGCCCGACTGGGCGTTAGCCAGGATGAGCATGAGGTGTTCTTCAGCGACATGCTCGGTGACGTCGACGAGCCGACGCTGCCTTTCGGTTTGCAGGAGGTGCAAGGTGACGGCCATGGCATCGAAGAAGACCAACTGGCGGTAGGTGCAGACCTCAGCGGTCGCTTGCGGGTCCAGGCCCGTCAACTGGGAGTGAGTGCCGCGAGCCTGGTCCACCTGGCCTGGGCGCGACTGTTGGGGCAGGTTTCGGGGCGTGACGACGTGGTGTTCGGCACCGTGCTACTGGGCCGGATGCAGGGCGGCGACGGCGCCGACAGGGCGCTGGGGATGTTCATCAACACCTTGCCGCTGCGGGTGACGTTGGGCAGTCGCAGTGTCTGTGAAAGTGTCAGGGAGGTGCACGACAAACTGACCGCGCTACTCGGCCATGAGCACGCATCGCTGGCACTGGCCCAGCGTTGCAGCGGCGTAGTCGCACCGGCGCCGTTGTTCAGCGCCTTGCTCAACTATCGCCACAGCAGCGTTGCCGTGACCGATGAGGCGCTGACGGCCTGGAATGGCATGCAGTCGCTGGGCGATGAAGAACGCACCAACTATCCGTTGACCCTGAACGTTGATGACCAGGGCGCAGACTTCCTGTTGACGGTGCAGACCGTGCCACAGATCGGGGCCGCACGGATTTGCGCCTACATACAGCAAACCCTGGACGGTCTGGTGAATGCGCTGGAACATACGCCGCAGACCCCGTTGCACGCCATTTCGATACTGCCGCCCAGCGAGCGTGAGCAATTGCTCGAACAGTGGAACGAACCTGGCAAGCACTACGCGAATGACACACCGATCCACCAGCAATTCGAAGCCCGCGCCGCAGAACGGCCGAATGCCGTGGCGCTGGTGTTCGAAGAACAGACACTGAGCTACGACGAACTCAACGCGCGTGCCAACCAGGTTGCCCATCGCTTGCTCGCGCTGGGTGTGCGCCCGGACGATCGTGTGGCGATCTGCGTCGAACGTGGCCCGGCGATGATTATCGGCTTGCTGGGCATCCTCAAATCCGGCGCTGGTTACGTGCCACTGGACCCGGCTTATCCCCCTGAGCGCCTGGCCTACACCCTCGGCGACAGCACGCCGGTGGCATTATTGAGCCAGCAGTCAGTGCAGCAAGCGTTGCCGGTGTCGCAAGTGCCGGTGATCTATCTCGACGATGCCGGTTTGCAGGACGAATCCGTCTGTAATCCGCAGCTGTCGGTCAAGTCCAGCGATCTTGCCTATATCATCTACACCTCCGGTTCCACTGGTCTGCCGAAGGGCGTGATGGTCGAGCACCGCAACGTTGCACGGCTGTTTTCGGCCACCGAAGACTGGTTCGGCTTCAATGCACAGGATGTCTGGGCATTTTTCCACTCGTTCGCCTTCGACTTCTCGGTCTGGGAAATCTGGGGCGCGTTGCTGCACGGCGGCCGTCTGTTGATCGTGCCGCAACTGGTCAGCCGCTCCCCGGAAGACTTCTATACGCTGCTGTGCACTGCCGGTGTCACGGTGCTTAACCAGACACCGAGTGCGTTCCGGCAACTGATTGCTGCCCAGGGCGAGAAAGAGCAGGCACATTCATTGCGCCAGGTGATTTTCGGCGGCGAGGCGCTGGAAACGGCGATGCTCAAGCCTTGGTACGCCCGCAACGTGAATGCTGGTACACAGTTGGTAAACATGTACGGCATCACCGAAACCACAGTGCATGTGACCTATTACCCGTTGCAGCCTGAAGATGCCCAGCGCGTTGGCGCCAGCCCGATCGGCACGCGCATTCCGGACCTGCAGCTTTATCTGCTCGATGCCCAAGGTGAACCGGTGCCGGCAGGTGTGGTCGGCGAGTTGTACGTGGGCGGTGCCGGTGTGGCGCGGGGCTATCTGAACCGCGAAGCACTGACGGCCGAACGTTTCATCGATAACCCGTTCAATACGACGCCGGGCACGCGCCTGTATCGCACCGGCGATCTGGGACGCTGGCTGACCGATGGCAGCCTGGGATATCTGGGCCGCAACGACGAACAGGTAAAGATTCGCGGTTTCCGTATCGAGCTGGGTGAAATCGAAGCGCGTCTGGCTGAACATCCTGAAGTACGCGATACCGTGGTGCTGTGCCGTGAGGATGTGCCCGGCGACAAGCGTCTGGTGGCCTATTTCACGACGCAGCACCCGGAAAGGCTGCTGGACATCGAAACCCTGCGCGAACATCTGCAAGGGTCATTGCCGCAGTACATGGTGCCTGCGGCCTACGTGCAGCTCGGTGCACTGCCACTGACCGCCAACGGCAAGCTCGACCGCAAGGCGCTGCCAGCGCCTGACCGTTCTGCGGTGGCCAATCGTGGCTACGAAGCGCCCGAAAGCGATACCGAAATGGCCATTGCGCATATCTGGCAAGACCTGCTGCAACTGGAGCAGGTCGGCCGGCATGACCATTTCTTCGAACTGGGCGGCCACTCGCTGCTGGCCGTGAAACTGATCGAGCGTATGCGCCAGATCGATCTGGTTGCCGATGTACGCGTGCTGTTCAGCCAGCCGACCCTGTCTGCCCTGGCGGCGGCGGTGGGCGGCAAGGGGGCCGTCGAGGTGCCCGCCAACCTTATTCCCGCCGACTGCGAGCGCATCACTCCGGGCATGCTGCCGCTGGCATCGCTGAGCCAGGACGACATCGATCGCGTGGCGTCCAGCGTGCCCGGCGGCATGGCCAACGTGCAGGATATCTATGCCCTGGCGCCGCTGCAGGAGGGGATTTTGTATCACCACCTTGCAGCGGTCGAGGGTGACCCGTACCTGCAATACGCCCTATTTTCCTTTGACAGTAACCAGCGTCTGCACAGTTTTGCCCAGGCACTGCAAGGTGTGATCGCGCGGCACGATATCCTCCGCACTGCCGTGCTTTGGGAGCGTCTCAAGGCTCCGGTGCAGGTGGTCTGGCGTGAAGCGCCTCTGATGCTTGATGAGCTGGTAATAGACCCGGCCGATGGCGACGTCACCGAACAGTTGCTCAAGCGTCTTGACCCGCGTCACACGCGGCTGGACATCCGTCAGGCGCCGATGCTGCGCATCGGTTACGCCTACGAGGCAGTAAATAATCGCTGGCTGGGTATGCTGTTGTTCCACCACCTGGTGGACGACGCCACGTCGCTGCGCATTCTCACCAGCGAAATCGAGGCGCACATGCTCGGCCAGCAAGCCTCGCTGCCGCCGTCCGTGCCTTATCGCAATTATGTGGCTCAGGCCAGGCTCGGTGTCAGCCGCGAGGAACATGAGGCGTTTTTTCGTGACATGCTCGGTGACATCGACGAGCCCACGCTGCCATTCGGCGTGCAGGACGTGCAGGGCGACGGGCGCGGTATCGAGGAAGCATGCCAGCGGGTCGATATCGACCTGAGTCAGCGCTTGCGGGCGCAGGCTCGTCAACTCGGGGTCAGTTCCGCCAGCCTGTATCACCTGGCCTGGGCCCGTGTACTGGGCGCGTTGTCAGGCAAAGGCGATGTGGTGTTCGGCACTGTGTTGCTCGGTCGTTTGCAGGGCGGTGTCGGCTCCGACAGGGCGCTGGGAATGTTCATCAACACCTTGCCGCTGCGCGTCACGCTGGGCGAGCAGGGCGTGCGCAGCGGCCTGAAAGCCACTCACGCACGGCTCAGTGGCTTGCTCGCCCATGAGCACGCCTCACTGGTACTGGCCCAGCGCTGCAGCGGGGTGCCCGCGTCAACGCCACTGTTCAGTGCCTTGCTTAACTACCGGCATATCGACGCAGAGCTCAATCAGCAGGCTTTCGACGCCTGGCAGGGCATCGAACATCTGCACGGTGAAGAACGCACCAACTATCCGCTGACTCTTTCGGTCAACGATGAAGGAGTGGGCTTCAGCCTCACGGTCCAAGCCATCGCCAGTATCGATGCGCAACGGGTCTGCGCGTATATGCAAACGGCGCTGGAGAGCGTGGTCAGCGCACTGGAGCAGTCCAGCGAGGTGCCTCTGGCAGGTTTGTCGGTTGTGCCGGCAGCAGAGCGTGAGCAACTGGTGTTCTGGCTCAACGCTACCGAGCTGGATTACCCGCAGCAGCAGACCATTCATAGCCTGTTCGAAGCGCAGGTCGAGCGCACGCCGCAGGCTTTGGCGGTGGTGCATGGCGAACAGCGCCTGACGTATGGCGAGCTCAACGAGCAGGCCAACCGCCTGGCCCATGCCTTGCGTAAACAGGGCGTTCAGCCGGATTCCCGCGTGGGGATCTGCGTAGAACGCGGGGCAGAAATGATCGTCGGCTTGCTGGCGATCCTCAAGGCGGGCGGTGGCTATGTGCCGCTGGACCCGGCTTATCCGGCGGAACGAATTACTTACATATTGCAGGACAGTGAGCCAGCGGCGGTGTTGGTCAAGGCAGCCACTCGGCATTTGCTGGCAGGCGTTTCGGTGCAGACCATCGACCTTGATGATCAGAGCGCCTGGCAACACGAATCAATACACAACCCGGAAGTCGAGGGCCTGACTTCGGCACATCTGGCGTACCTGATCTACACCTCGGGTTCGACCGGTCTGCCGAAAGGCGTGATGATCGAACACCGCAACACCGTCAACTTCCTGACCTGGGCGCACACGGCATTCGACGGTTCTGCACTGGAAAGGACGTTGTTCTCCACCTCGCTGAACTTCGACCTCGCAGTCTACGAATGCTTCGCGCCGCTGACGTCGGGTGGCAGCATCAACGTGGTGAAAAACGTCCTTGAACTGCAACACGGCGAACACGATATTGGCCTGGTCAACACCGTGCCGTCAGCGCTGAAAGCGCTGCTGGAAATCAACGGTTTGCCAGAGTCGGTCCACACCGTAAACGTCGCCGGCGAAGCGCTCAAGCGCAGTCTGGTGGAAAACCTGTTCGAAAAAACCGGCGTGCAGCGGCTGTGCAACCTTTACGGACCGTCTGAAACCACCACCTACTCAAGCTGGGTCGCCATGGATCGCGAAGACGGCTTCGCTGCGCATATCGGCAGGCCGGTGGGCAACACCCGGTTCTACCTGCTGGACGAGCAGCAACAGCTCGTTCCACGCGGCGTGCCAGGTGAAATCTATATTGGCGGGGCCGGTGTAGCCCGCGGTTATCTGAACCGCGATGATCTGACCGCCGAACGCTTCCTCACGGACCCGTTCAGCCTCACACCGGGGGCGCGGATGTACCGCACCGGCGACCTGGGTCGCTACTTGCCGGATGGCAATATCGAATACCTGGGGCGCAACGACGATCAGGTGAAGATCCGAGGTTTTCGTATCGAACTGGGCGAGATCGATGCGTGTCTGGCCAAACACCCAGCGGTACACGAAGCGGTGGTCATGGCTCGTGAAGACGTGCCGGGCGAAATCCGTCTGGTGGCGTATTTCACACCGACCGACCCGGCAGTGATAACGGATAGCGGGAGTCTGCGCACACACCTGCAAGGGCTGCTGCCGGACTACATGCTGCCGGCCGCGTATATGCCGCTTGATGCGTTGCCGTTGACGCCGAACGGCAAGCTCGACCGCAATGCCCTGCCAGTACCGGACAGCAGCGCATTTGCCTCGCGAGCCTACGAAGCCCCGGTGGGTGAGGTGGAGATCAAGCTGGCAGCGCTATGGGCGGAGCTGCTCAATGTCGAAAAGGTCGGGCGTCATGACCATTTCTTCGAACTGGGCGGGCATTCATTGTTGGCGGTGACCCTGATCGAACGCATGCGTCAGGCGGATCTGGAAGCTGACGTGCGAGTGCTGTTCGGTC
Organism: Pseudomonas sp. RGM 3321; assembly: GCF_022836805.1. Taxonomy (NCBI): domain Bacteria; kingdom Pseudomonadati; phylum Pseudomonadota; class Gammaproteobacteria; order Pseudomonadales; family Pseudomonadaceae; genus Pseudomonas; species Pseudomonas sp. RGM 3321. Next base: position 64,228 of record NZ_JALHBH010000120.1, on the reverse strand, counting down.
ATCCGACGCTTCTTCAGGTGGCGGCCTCGGTGGGGCAGGTCAAGCGGGTGGAGGTGCCGCAGACGAAAATCCCGATGCTCAATCGCAAACGCCGTATCTGAAACCACGGCAACCGCCCGACCGATCGGTAATCGGTCGGCCGGTTGCCTTTTACCTTGAAGCCCTTCTCAGGACCTCGTCTCAAGGCCGGTTCGCAACCTCCCGATCCGTATCCGCCTGACTGAACGCCCCTGTATCGCTGCGTCGACGTCACGCTCAAGTCTTGTCCCAGCTTCCCACGACAGACAGTCGCCCATGGATGCTCTAATTTTTGCGGCGTGTGGGAAGCACGGCGAACGGGAAGTTTCGTGTGTGTATCGAAGGACCGCAGCCCTTTGTTGCTGCGGCTCTCATCATACCTGCGCCCGGACCCCGCTCTGTCTTCGAGTTTCGAAGCCCCTCCGTTTTTATCGTGCGAAACACTGTTTGCGACTCCGTGCTCCAGAGTCGTCGACCCTCTCCGAAATGATAAACAGCAGGTTACTCGATGCACTTCAGCGAATTGATGGCAGTTCTTTCCACGCACGCTATCCGTCTTCAACAGGAAGAAGACGATCTGGTGATTCTCGGTGACGACGAGGGGCTGGACAGTGCCACTCTTGAAAGCCTGAGCGTGCACAAGGCGGAACTGCTTACGCTGGTGGCTCGAATGGGCGGTGACTGGCTCAGCCCGGCCTTTCGCATTACTGTCGACATGCTGCCGCTGGCCAATCTGAGCCAGGAAGCGATTGACAGAATCGTCGACGCGATACCGGGTGGGGCTGGCAATGTGCAGGACATCTACCCGCTGGCGCCCCTGCAGGAAGGCATTCTCTATCATCACCTGACGGCCGGGCAGGGCGACCCCTATGTGTTGCGGGCGTTGTTCGGAGCCGAAAGCCGCGAACGTCTCGACGACTTCGCCCAGGCACTGCAGGCGGTGATCGAACGCCATGACATCCTGCGCACGGCGATGGTCTGGGAAGGCCTCGAAGAACCGGTGCAAGTGGTGTTGCGCGAAGCAACGCTGGCCGTGGATGAGCTGACGCTGGACGCGGCTGGCGGCGACATCGAAACCCAGTTGCACGAACGCTATGATCCCCGGCATTTCCGCCTCGATTTGCGCCAGGCCCCGTTGATGCGCATGGTGTGCGCTGAAGATCCGGCCAACGCGCGCTGGGTCGCTATCCTGCTGTTCCACCACATCGCCATTGACCACGCTGCGCTGGACCTGGTGAAGCATGAGATGCAGGCGTTTCTGCTCGGCGAAGGCCATGCCTTGCCCGAAGCAGTGCCTTATCGTAACTACGTGGCACAGGTCCGACTGGGTGTCGGGGCTGATGCTCATGAAGGTTTTTTCCGCGAGATGCTGGCCGACATCGATGAGCCGACGCTGCCGTTCGGCGTGCTCGAAACGCCGGGCGGCGACTCACTGATCGAAGATGTGCACCTGCCCGTCGATGACGCATTGAGCGCGCGTCTGCGGACCCAGGCCCGACAGCTTGGGGTCAGCGCCGCGAGTCTGCATCACCTCGCCTGGGCGCGGGTGGTGGGTGCACTGTCGGGCAAATCGGATGTGGTTTTCGGCACGGTGCTGATGGGCCGGATGCAGGGCGGCGACGGCGCCGACCGGGCGTTGGGCATGTTCATCAACACCTTGCCGTTGCGGGTCAGGCTCGAAGGGCATGCGGTGCGTGAAGGGGTCAGAACCACTCATGCACGGCTGACTGCCTTGCTCGGTCATGAACATGCGTCGCTGGCCCAGGCCCAGCGTTGCAGCGGCGTTGCCGCACCGGCGCCGTTGTTCAATTCGCTGCTCAATTACCGTCACAGTGCCAGCGAATCGGTGGCTTCGGCCGAAGCGCTCCAGGCCTGGAAAGGCTTGCAGAGTCTGGGCAGCGAGGAGCAGAGCACATACCCGATCACGCTGTCGGTGGATGACCTGGGCCAGGGCTTCAGCCTGACGGTTCAAGCCCTGGCGCAGATCGGTGCACAGCGTATCGGCGAGTACATGTTGACGGCACTCGGCGCGCTGGTAGAGGCGCTGGAGCAGCAGCCGCAAACCCCGTTGCAGCGTCTGCAAGTCCTCTCTGCAGCCGAACGCCAGCAAGTGCTGCACGACTTCAATGACACGGCACGCGAATACCCACGCAACAGCAGCCTGCAGGAACTTTTCGAACAACAAGTGGCGACGCAGCCTGATGCACTGGCTGCTGTGCAGAATGACCAGTGCCTGACGTACCGGGAACTGAACGGTCGCGCCAACGCGCTGGCCCGTCACCTGGTCGACCTCGGTGTGCAACCGGGCGAGCGGGTGGCATTGCTGCTGGAGCGCTCCCTTGATCTGCTGGCCGGTCAGTTGGCGATTATCAAATGCGGGGCGGCGTATGTGCCGCTGGACAGCAAAGCCCCCGCCGAACGTCAAGCGTTCATGCTGCAAGACTGCGGTGCGCGGCAGGTGCTGACGCTGGCTCGCCATGACCTGCCTGAAGGCATCCAGCGGATTGACCTTGACCTGCTGCAACTGCCAAGCGATGCGCCCAACCCGGAATCATCAACCTCCGCCGAGTCGGTGGCTTACATCATGTACACCTCCGGTTCCACCGGTATGCCCAAAGGCGTATTGGTGCCGCACCGTGCTGTCAGCCGCCTGGTCATCAACAACGGTTACGCTGACTTCAATGCACAGGATCGTGTAGCGTTCGCCTCAAACCCGGCTTTCGACGCCAGCACCCTGGATGTATGGGCGCCACTGCTCAATGGCGGCTGCGTGGTTGTGGTGGAGCAGTCGGTATTGCTGTCTCTGGACGAGTTCCGCGCGCTGCTGCTGTCCCAGTCGGTCAGCGTGCTGTGGATGACCGCGGGCCTGTTCCATCAGTATGCCGACGGCCTGATGGAGGCCTTCGCCAAATTGCGCTACCTGATCGTCGGTGGTGATGTGCTGGACCCGGCGGTAATCGCTCGGGTATTAAAAGAAGGCACACCGCAACACTTGCTCAATGGCTACGGCCCGACCGAAGCGACGACCTTTTCCACGACCCATGAGATCACCTCGGTCGGCAACGGCGGTATTCCTGTCGGTCGCCCGATTGGCAACAGTCAGGTCTATGTGCTCGATACCCTGCGCCAACCGGTGGCCGTTGGCGTGGTCGGGGAGCTGTATATAGGCGGGCAGGGCGTGGCCAAGGGTTACCTGAACCGTCCGGAGCTGAACGCCACCCAGTTTGTCGCCAACCCTTTCAGCGACGACGCTGGAGCCCTGCTGTACCGCACTGGCGACCTTGGCCGCTGGAACGCAGACGGGATTGTCGAGTATCTGGGCCGTAACGACGACCAGGTGAAAATCCGTGGTTTCCGTATCGAACTGGGTGAAATCGAAGCACGTCTGGTGGAATGCTTTGGCGTCAGAGAGGCCGTGGTGCTGGCCCGCCAGGACGAATCTGCACACAAACGCCTGGTGGCGTACGTGGTCGGCGAAGACAACAGCGCTTTGTCAGCGGTCGAACTGCGCCGCGAGTTGGCGGCGTCGCTCGCCGAATACATGGTGCCAAGCGCCTTTATGGTGCTGGATTCGTTCCCGCTGACCGCCAACGGCAAGCTTGATCGCCGAGCCCTGCCGGTACCGGACGCTGACGCCTATGCCAGCCGTGAATTCGAGGCTCCCGAGGGTGAAGTGGAAATCGCCCTGGCGCGCCTGTGGTCCGAACTGCTCAACGTTGAACGCGTCGGTCGCCACGATCACTTCTTTGAGCTCGGCGGGCATTCGCTACTGGCCGTCAGCCTTATCGAACGCATGCGCCTGGCGGGGCTGAGCGCCGATGTACGCGTGCTGTTCAGCCAGCCCACGTTGGCCGCACTGGCCGCCGCCGTCGGCGCAGGCCGTGAAATCAATGTACCGGCCAACCTGATTGGCCAAGGCTGCGAGCGCATCACTCCAGAGCTGTTGCCGCTGGCAAGTCTGACCCAGGTGCAGATCGACCAGGTGGTGGCCAGCGTGCCCGGCGGCGTGGCGAATGTTCAGGATATCTACGCGCTGGCGCCGTTGCAGGAAGGCATTCTTTATCACCACATGGCAGCCGAGGTCGGCGACCCCTATGTGTTGCAGAGCCAGTTCGCCTTTGATAACCGCGAGCGCCTGGACGCCTTCGTTCAGGCTTTGCAGATGGTTATCGACCGTCATGACATTCTGCGTACCGGTGTGGTCTGGGACGGTCTGGACTCACCGGTGCAAGTGGTCTGGCGCGAAGCGCGGTTGCACCTTGAAGGTCTTGAGCTTGACCCGGCAGACGGTGAGATCGGCGCGCAACTGCATAGCCGCTTCGACCCGCGTCACTACTGCCTCGATATGACTCAGGCGCCACTGATGCGCCTGGTCTACGCCGAGGATCCGCTCAATCAGCGAATCACCGCGATGCTGCTGTTCCATCATATGGCCCTGGATCATATGGCCATGGAGGTGGTGCAGCATGAAATGCAAGCCTGGCTGCTCGGCGAGAGCGAAACCCTGTCGGCGCCAGTGCCATACCGCAACTACGTGGCTCAGGCGCGGCTGGGTGTCAGCCAGGCTGATCATGAAGTGTTTTTCCGCGACATGCTGGGTGATATCGACGAGCCGACGCTGCCGTTCGGCCTGCAGGATGTGCAGGGCGACGGGCGTGATATAGAAGAAGCCGTCCTTGCCGTGGATAGCCAGCTGAACCTGCGCCTGCGTGCTCAGGCCCGACAACAAGGGGTGAGTGCCGCCAGTCTGGTGCACCTGGCCTGGGCCCAGGTGCTGGGCAAGGTTTCCGATCGTCGCGATGTGGTGTTCGGCACCGTACTGCTGGGCCGTATGCAGGCCGGCGAAGGCGCTGACAGGGCGCTGGGAATGTTCATCAATACCTTGCCGCTGCGGGTCGCCGTAGGCGGGCAAGGGGTACGCGCCGGGGTCAAGGCAACACACGCGCAACTTACCGCATTGCTCGCTCACGAACATGCCTCACTGGCGCTGGCCCAGCGGTGCAGCGGTGTAGCCGCACCAACGCCACTGTTCAGCGCACTGCTCAATTACCGCCACAGCGCGGTGGGCAGTGCTGCAGAACAAACTGCCCAGGCCTGGCAGGGTATCCAAGCCCTGAACAGTGAAGAACGCACCAACTATCCATTGACCTTGAACGTCGATGACGTCGGTGACGGTTTCAAATTGACCGCGCTGGCGGCGACCACGGTCGGTGCGCAGCGAGTGTGTGGCTATATGCACACGGCGCTGGAACAACTGGTGGACGCTCTTGAGTTAATGCCACAAGCGTCGTTGCAAAGTTTGTCGATTCTGCCAGCTGTCGAGCGTGATCAGTTGCTGGTGGATTTTAATGACACCGCGCTGGATTACCCGCAACAGCAGACCATTCACGGGCTGTTCGAAGCGCAAGCCGAGCTCACCCCGCAGGCGCTGGCAGTGGTTTATAGTGAGCAGCGCCTGACGTATGGCGAGCTTAACGAGCAGGCCAACCGTCTGGCCCATGCCTTGCGCAAGCAGGGTGTGCAGCCGGATTCGCGGGTCGGGATCTGTGTAGAGCGCGGCATGGAGATGGTCGTCGGTTTGCTGGCGATCCTCAAGGCGGGCGGCGGTTACGTGCCGCTGGACCCGGCTTATCCAGCGGAACGTATTGCTTACATGTTGCAGGACAGCGCTTCGGCCGCAGTACTGGCTCAAACCGCTACTCAGGGCCTGCTGGCCGACGTTTCGGTACCTGTCATCAATCTTGATCTGAGCGATTGGCAGGACCAATCCGTCCAGAATCCGCAGGTGCCTGGTCTGACTTCTGCGCATCTGGCGTACCTGATCTACACCTCGGGTTCGACCGGTCTGCCGAAAGGCGTGATGATCGAACACCGCAACACCGTGAACTTCCTGACCTGGGCGCACACGGCTTTTGATGCGTCTGCCCTGGAAAAAACACTGTTTTCCACCTCGCTGAACTTCGACCTCGCAGTCTATGAGTGCTTTGCGCCGCTGACCTCGGGCGGCAGCATCGAAGTCGTCAAGAACGTGCTTGAACTGCAACACGGCGAGCACAATATCGGCCTGATCAACACCGTACCGTCGGCGCTCAAGGCCTTGCTGGACGTCGATGGTTTGCCGCCGTCGGTGCACACGGTGAACGTCGCCGGTGAAGCGCTGAAACGCAGCCTGGTGGAAGACCTGTTCGAAAAAACCGGCGTGCAGCGGCTGTGCAACCTCTACGGCCCTTCGGAAACCACCACCTACTCAAGCTGGGTAGCGATGGACCGTGAAGACGGCTTCGCAGCTCACATCGGCAAACCGGTCGGCAATACACAGTTCTACCTGCTGGACGAACAGCAACAGCCTGTGCCACTCGGCGTTGCCGGTGAGATCTACATCGGCGGTGCTGGCGTGGCCCGTGGCTACCTGAACCGTGACGACCTGACTGCCGAGCGTTTCCTCAAAGACCCGTTCAGTCAACAGCCTGCGGCACGCATGTACCGCACCGGCGACCTTGGTCGTTATCTGCCAGACGGCAATATCGAATACCTCGGTCGTAACGACGATCAGGTGAAAATCCGCGGCTTCCGTATCGAGCTCGGCGAGATCGATGCACGCCTGGCCAAACACCCGGCCGTCCATGAAGCGGTGGTTACCGCCCGTGAAGACGTCCCTGGTGAAAAACGTCTGGTGGCTTATTACACCTTGGCGACCGGAAACACCGTGGTCGACATCGATAACCTGCGCAGGCATTTGCAGGAAAAGCTGCCTGAGTACATGGTGCCGGCCATTTATGTGCGGCTTGAGGCCATGCCGCTGACCCCGAACGGCAAGCTCGACCGCAAGGTCCTGCCGGCACCGGACAGTGATGCACTGATCAAACGCGCCTACGAAGCTCCACAGGGTGAAACCGAAACGCAGATCGCGGCTATCTGGCAAGACCTGCTGGGCGTTGCCCAGGTTGGTCGTCACGACAACTTCTTCGAACTCGGCGGTCACTCGCTGCTGGCAGTCAGCCTGATCGGGCGTATGCGCCAGTTGGGCCTGAGCGCCGATGTGCGCGTGCTGTTCAGCCAGCCAACCCTGGCCGCACTGGCTGCTGCAGTTGGCGGTAGCACGGACATCGTGGTGCCGGCCAATCTGATCACCGAGGATTGCCAACGCATTACGCCTGATCTGCTGCCACTGGCCAGCCTGACCCAGGCGCAGATCGATCAGGTGGTCGCCACAGTGCCGGGCGGCGTGGCGAATGTGCAGGACATCTACCCGCTGGCACCGTTGCAGGAAGGCATTCTCTATCACCACATCGCCGCCGAGCAGGGCGATCCCTATGTGCTGCAGGCGCATTTCGCCTTTGAGGACCGCGCGTGCCTGGACGCTTTCGTCCAGGCTTTGCAGGCAGTTATCGATCGACACGACATTTTGCGCACCGGTGTAATCTGGAAAGGCCTGGACTCACCCGTGCAGGTGGTCTGGCGCCACGCACAATTGCCTCTTGAGATGTTGCAACTCGACCCGGCAGCCGGTGATGTCAGCGCGCAACTGCACGACCGCTTCGACCCGCGTCACCACCGCCTTGATGTCACTCAGGCACCGCTGATGCGCCTGGCCTATGCCGAAGACCCGCTGAATCAGCGCATCTGCGCGATGTTGCTGTTCCATCACATGGTCCTCGATAACATGGCGATGGCCGTGGTACAGCATGAAATGCAGGCCTGGTTGCTGGGCGAAGCTCAAAACCTGGCGACACCGGTGCCATACCGCAATTATGTGGCCCAGGCACGCCTGGGCGTCAGCCAGGCCGATCACGAAGCGTTTTTCCGCGACATGCTCGGTGATGTGGACGAGCCGACGCTGCCGTTCGGTCTGATCAATGTGCAGGGCGATGGCCTTGATATCGAGGAAGCCAACCTTGCGCTGGCCCCTCGGTTGAACCTGAGACTGCGCGCTCAGGCCCGACAACAGGGGGTGAGCACCGCCAGTCTGCTGCACCTGGCCTGGGCTCAGGTATTGAGCTCGGTTTCAAACAGGCAGGACGTGGTGTTCGGCACCGTTCTAATGGGCCGGATGCAGGCCGGGGAAGGCGCCGAGCGGGCATTGGGGATGTTCATCAACACCTTGCCGCTGCGGGTTTCGGTGGGCGGGAAAAGCGTGCGGGACGGGGTCAAGGCCACTCATGAACGTCTGACTGCCTTGCTGGGTCATGAGCATGCTTCACTGGCGCTGGCTCAGCGTTGCAGCGGCATTCCCGCACCAACGCCACTGTTCAGTTCGCTGCTCAACTATCGCCATAGTGCGCCTGGCAGCGTATCCGAGCGGGCAACCCAGGCCTGGCAGGGTATTCATACGCTGAACAGCGAAGAACGCACCAACTATCCATTGACCTTGAACGTCGATGACTCCGGTGAAGGCTTCAACCTGAACGTACTGGTCACCGGCGCCGTGGGTGCCAAACGGGTCTGCGCTTACATGCAGACCGTGCTGGAACATCTGGTGGATGCGCTTGAGCAGTCACCGTCTGCGGCCCTCGACAGCCTGTCGATCCTGCCTGCTGGCGAACGTGCGCAATTGCTGGTGGCGTTCAACGACACAGCAATGGCTTACCCGCAGCAGCAGACCATTCATGGCTTGTTCGAAGCACAGGTCGAGCGCACCCCGCAGGCGCTCGCAGTGGTTCACGGCGAACAGCGCCTGACGTATCGCGAACTCAACCAGCAGGCCAACCGCCTGGCCCATGCCTTGCGCAAGCAGGGCGTGCAGCCGGATTCCCGCGTCGGTATCTGTGTTGAACGCAGTGCCGAGATGGTCGTCGGTTTGCTGGCGATCCTCAAGGCGGGCGGTGGTTACGTGCCGCTGGATCCGGCTTATCCAGCGGAACGTATTGCCTACATGCTGCAGGACAGTGCGCCTGCCGCCGTGCTGGCGCAGTCGGCAACCGAGGCGCTGCTGGCCGACGTTTCGGTGCCTGTCATCAACCTTGATTTGGGCAACTGGCAGGACCAATCCGTCCAGAATTCGCTGGTGCCGGGGCTGACTTCTGCGCATCTGGCGTACCTGATCTACACCTCGGGTTCGACCGGCCTGCCGAAAGGCGTGATGATCGAACACCGCAACACCGTGAACTTCCTGACCTGGGCGCATAGCGCTTTCGACGCCGGGACAGCCACTTCGGCACTGGAAAAAATGCTGTTCTCCACCTCATTGAACTTCGACCTGGCGGTCTACGAGTGTTTTGCGCCGCTGACCTCGGGCGGCAGTATCGAAGTCGTCAAGAACTTTCTGGAACTGCAACATGGCGAGCACGATATCGGCCTGATCAACACCGTACCGTCAGCGCTCAAGGCCTTGCTGGAAGTCGATGGCTTGCCGACGTCGGTCCATACCGTGAACGTGGCGGGTGAAGCGCTGAAACGCAGCCTGGTGGAATCGCTGTTCGAGAAAACCGGCGTCCGGCGCCTGTGCAACCTCTACGGGCCTTCGGAAACCACCACCTATTCAAGCTGGGTCGCGATGGATCGCGAAGACGGCTTCGCTGCGCACATCGGCAAACCGGTCGGCAATACGCAGTTCTACCTGCTGGATGAACAGCAACAGCCCGTTCCGCTGGGCGTTGTGGGCGAGATCTACATCGGCGGGGCCGGTGTGGCGCGCGGTTATCTGAACCGTGACGACCTGACTGCCGAGCGCTTCCTTACGGATCCGTTCAGTCAGCAGCCAGCAGCACGTATGTACCGCACCGGCGACCTTGGCCGTTATTTGCCAGACGGCAATATCGAATACCTGGGTCGTAACGACGATCAGGTGAAAATCCGTGGCTTCCGCATCGAACTGGGCGAGATCGATGCACGCCTGGCCAAACACCCGGCGGTCCATGAAGCGGTAGTCACCGCCCGTGAGGACATTCCGGGCGACAAACGCCTGGTGGCTTATTACACCGTTCAGGCAGCTCACACTGAGCCGGACATCGACAGCCTGCGCGGCTGGCTGCAGGAACAACTGCCGGCCCACATGATCCCGGCGGCCTATGTGCTGCTCGATGCAATGCCGCTGACCCCGAACGGCAAACTCGACCGCAAGGCCCTTCCCGCACCGGACGGCGATGCACTGATCCGTGGCGGCTACGAGGCGCCACAAGGCACAGCCGAAATCACTCTGGCGAAGATCTGGAGCGACTTGCTCAACATCGAACGTGTCGGTCGCCACGACCACTTCTTTGAACTGGGCGGCCATTCGCTGCTGGCAGTGAGCCTGATTGAACGTATGCGCCAGGCCGGCCTGAGTGCCAACGTGCGTACATTGTTCAGCCAGCCGACCCTCGCGGCACTGGCTGCAGCGGCAGGCGCGGTCGACGAGCTGGTGATCCCGGCCAACCGCATTCCAGCCGACTGCCAGAAAATCACCCCGGACATGCTGCCGTTGATCGACCTGAGTCAGGAGCAGATCGACCAGGTGACGGCCTGCGTGCCCGGCGGCGCAGCGAACGTGCAGGACATCTACCCGTTGGCGCCGTTGCAGGAAGGCATTCTCTACCACCACATCAGCGCCGAACGGGGCGACCCCTATGTGTTGCAGGCGCAGTTTGCCTTTGACAGCCGCGCACACGTGGATACCTTCGCCAAAGCGCTGCAAATGGTCATCGACCGCCATGACATTCTGCGCACGTCCATGCACTGGGAAAGCCTTGATGAACCGTTGCAGGTGGTCTGGCGCCAGGTCGAGCTAAGCGTCGAAGAGGTTGAGTTCAACTCTTGCCTCGGTGAGATATCCCGTCAGTTGCAAGATCACCTCGACCCGAGCCAGGTACGCCTGGACGTCCGCCAGGCACCCTTGATGCGCCTGGTATGCACCCTGGACAGCGGCAATGAACGCTGGCTGGCGACCTTGATGTTCCACCACATGATCCTTGACCACACCGCACTGGATCAGGTGAAGCATGAAATGCAGGCCTGCCTGCTCGGTCAGGCCGAGCAACTCGGCGACTCCATTCCCTACCGCAATTATGTCGCTCAGGCCCGACAAGGCCTGAACGAACAGGATCACGAGCAGTTCTTCCAGGACATGCTCGGCGACATCGACGAGCCGACGCTGCCGTTCGGCCTGCACGATGTGCAAGGCGACGGCAGCGCTCTCGATCATGCCCGTCTACAGCTGGACGGCGCTTTGAACCAACGCCTGAGAGTTCAGGCGCGGCAACTTGGGGTCAGTGCGGCAAGCCTGATCCACCTGGCGTTCGCGCAAATGCTGGGCCGCGTCAGCGGACGTGAACACGTGGTGTTCGGCACCATCCTGATGGGCCGCATGCAGAGCGGACGAGGTGCCGAACGAGCACTTGGCATGTTCATCAACACCTTGCCGCTACGGATAGACCTGGGCGACCAGGGCGTGCGTGACGGGGTCAAGGCCACGCACCAGCGCTTGATCGGGCTGCTCGGGCATGAACATGCGTCACTGGCGCTGGCCCAGCGTTGCAGTGGCGTGGTCGCACCGACGCCGCTGTTCAGCGCCTTACTCAATTATAGGCATAGCAACGTTGCCGTGACCGATGAGGCACTGACGGCGTGGAGTGGCATGCAGTCGTTGGGGATGGCCGATGAAGAACGCACCAACTACCCATTGACCGTCAACATCGACGATACGGGTGAAGGTTTTCTGTTCACCTCGCTGGTAACGGCGAGTATCAGCGCGCAGCGTGTGTGTGACTATTTTCAGCTGGCTGTAGAGGGGCTGGTCGATGCGCTGGAACAGGCACCGCAAACCCCGCTGCACGCTATTTCGATATTGCCGCTCAGCGAGCGTAAGCAGTTGCTCGAACAGTGGAACGAGCCCGGCAAGACCAGTGCACACGAAACACCGATCCACCAGCAATTCGAAGCCCATGCAGCAGAACGACAAGACGCCGTGGCGCTGGTGTTTGAAGATCAGACCCTGAGCTACGGCGAACTCAACGCCCGCGCCAACCAGGTTGCCCATCGCTTGCTGGCATTGGGTGTGCGCCCGGATGATCGCGTGGCGATCTGCGTCGAACGTGGCCCGGCGATGATTATCGGCTTGCTGGGCATCCTCAAATCCGGCGCCGGTTATGTGCCACTGGACCCGGCTTATCCGCTGGAGCGCCTGACCTACACCCTCGGCGACAGCACGCCGGTCGCACTGTTGAGCCAGCAGTCCGTGCAGCAGGCCTTGCCAGTGACGGAACTGCCAATCATCAGTCTTGACGATTCCGACTTGCAGGACGAATCCGTCTGCAACCCCGAGGTAGCGGGGCTGACGGCTGCGAGCCTGGCCTACGTCATCTACACCTCCGGCTCCACCGGTCTGCCCAAGGGCGTGATGGTCGAGCACCGCAACGTTGCGCGGCTGTTTTCGTCCACCGAAGAGTGGTTCGGTTTCAACGAAAAGGATATGTGGGCGCTGTTCCACTCGTTCGCCTTCGACTTCTCGGTTTGGGAAATCTGGGGCGCGCTGCTACATGGCGGACGTCTGTTGATCGTGCCGCAACTGGTCAGCCGCTCGCCGGAAGACTTCTACAGCCTGCTATGCGGCGCCGGGGTGACGGTGCTTAACCAGACGCCAAGTGCGTTCCGCCAACTGATTGCCGCCCAGGCTGAGAACCCTCGGCCACATTCGCTGCGCCAGGTGATTTTCGGCGGCGAAGCACTGGAAACGGCGATGCTCAAGCCGTGGTACGCCCGCAACGTGAATGCCGAGACACAACTGGTGAACATGTACGGCATCACCGAAACCACGGTACACGTCACCTACTATCCGTTGCAGGCCGAAGATGCACAGCGTATCGGTGCCAGCCCGATTGGCAGGCGCATTCCCGATTTGCAACTGTATGTCCTCGACACCCATGGCGAGCCGGTGCCGGTCGGCGTGGTCGGCGAGTTGTATGTCGGCGGTGCTGGTGTAGCGCGTGGCTACCTGAACCGCGAAGCACTGACGGCCGAGCGTTTCATCGATAACCCGTTCAATACGGCGCCGGGTGCGCGCCTGTACCGCACCGGTGACCTGGGCCGCTGGCTGGCCGATGGCAGCCTTGAGTACTTGGGACGGAACGACGAACAGGTCAAGATTCGCGGCTTCCGCATCGAGTTGGGCGAAATAGAAGCACAACTCTGCGCGTGTGACGGTGTACAGGATGCCCTGGTGCTGGTGCGTGAGGACGAACCAGGCGACAAACGTCTGGTGGCGTATATCATCGGTACCGCGGACGTCGAGCTGGACGCCACCCGATTGCGCGAGCAACTGCGCCTGTCGCTGGCCGAATACATGCTGCCTAGCGCTTTTGTCAGCCTGTTGAGTTTCCCGCTGACGGCCAACGGCAAGCTCGACCGCAAGGCTTTGCCTGCGCCTGACCGCTCGGCGGTGGCCAGTCGCGGCTACGAAGCGCCCGAGGGCGACACCGAGATGGCCATTGCACGGATCTGGCAAGACCTGCTGCAACTGGAGCAGGTCGGCCGGCATGACCATTTCTTCGAACTGGGCGGTCACTCGCTGCTGGCCGTGAAATTGATCGAGCGCATGCGCCAGATCGATCTGGTTGCCGACGTGCGCGTGCTGTTCAGCCAGCCGAGCCTGTCTGCCCTGGCGCAGGCGGTGGGCGGCAAGGGGGCCGTCGAGGTACCCGCCAACCTTATTCCCGCCAACTGCGAACGCATCACCCCGGACATGCTGCCGCTGGTGTCACTGAGCCAGGACGACATAGAACGTGTAGTAGCCAGCGTGCCCGGCGGTCTGGCCAACGTGCAGGACATCTACGCGCTGGCGCCGTTGCAGGAGGGGATTTTGTATCACCACCTTGCCGCGGCCGAGGGTGATCCATACCTGCAATACGCACTGTTTGCCTTTGACAGCATCGAGCGTCTGCACAGTTTCGCCGAGGCCCTGCAAGGCGTGATCGCCCGGCACGATATCCTGCGCACTGCGGTGCTTTGGGAGCGTCTCGATTCCCCGGTGCAAGTGGTCTGGCGTGAAGCGACTCTGGGTCTGGATGAACAGCTGCTGGACCCGGCCGATGGCGATATCACCGAACAATTGCTCAAGCGCCTGGACCCGCGTAACACGCGCCTGGACATCCGTCAGGCGCCGATGCTGCGCATCGGCTACGCACAGGACGCGGCGAACAACCGCTGGCTGGGCATGCTGTTGTTCCATCATTTGGTGGACGATGCCACCTCGCTGCGCATTCTGAGCAGCGAAATAGAGGCGCACATGCTCGGTCAGCAAGCCTCGCTGCCGCCGTCCGTGCCTTATCGCAACTACGTGGCCCAGGCCATGCTCGGCGTCAGCCTTGAAGAGCACGAGGCGTTTTTCCGCGACATGCTCAGTGACCTCGATGAGCCGACGCTGCCGTTCGGCCTGCAGGACGTGCAGGGCGACGGGCGCGGTATCGAGGAAGTACGCCAGTTGGTCGACATCGACCTGAGCCGCCGCCTGCGCGTGCAGGCCCGACAGCTCGGGGTCAGCTCCGCCAGTCTTTATCACCTGGCCTGGGCCCGTGTACTGGGCGCAGCATCCGGCAAGGACGATGTGGTGTTCGGCACCGTATTGCTCGGCCGCCTGCAAGGTGGTGCCGGGTCTGACCGGGCGCTGGGGATGTTCATCAACACCTTGCCGTTGCGTGTCACGCTGGGCGAGCAGGGCGTGCGCAGCGGTCTGAAGGCTACCCACGCACGACTCAGCGGGCTGCTGGCCCATGAGCATGCCTCGCTGGTACTGGCCCAACGTTGCAGTGGTGTACCCGCTTCGACGCCATTGTTCAGCTCGCTGCTCAACTTCCGCCATACCGGTGATCTCGACGCAAGCGATCAGGCGCTGGTCGCCTGGGAAGGCATTCAGGCGCTGCACGGCGAAGAACGCACCAACTACCCGCTGACCTTGTGCGTGGATGATCTGGGCGAAGGTTTCGCTCTGACCGTGATGGCCGAAGGGCAGATCGGTGCCAAACGCGTGTGTACCTACATGCACTGTGTGCTGGAAAATCTGGTGCAAGCACTGGAACAGACCCCGGATGCTGCGCTGGGAGCGCTGAATATCCTGCCCGCGATCGAGCGCCAGCAACTGCTGGAGAGCTGGAACACCCCGCATGCCCTGCAGGCCGACGACGCCCTGATTCACCGTACCTTCGAAGCCTGGGTGGTGGCGCAGCCGAATGCCGTGGCCCTGCATTATGACGACCGCACCCTGACCTATGCCGAGTTGAACACCCGCGCCAATCAGGTAGCCCATTACTTGCTGGGCCTGGGTGTGCAGCCGGACGACCTAGTGGCGATCTGTGTCGAGCGCAGCCTGGAAATGATTGTCGGTCTGCTTGGGGTTCTCAAGTCCGGGGCGGGTTACGTGCCTATTGACCCGGCCTATCCGGCCGAGCGTATCGCCTACCAGTTGCAGGACAGCGCACCGATGGCGGTGCTGGCCGATGCTGCAGGGCTGGCGCGTCTGGGCACATTCGACGGCCCATGCGTAGATCTGCACAGTCCGGCGTTGCAGGCACAACCGGGTCACAATCCACAACTGACCGGGCTCAGCCCGCGCCACCTGGCTTACGTTATCTACACCTCCGGTTCGACCGGCCTGCCCAAGGGCGTAATGGTCGAGCACCGCAACGTGGCCCGGCTGTTCTCGGCCACCCAGAGCTGGTTTGGCTTCAACGAGCAGGATGTCTGGGCGTTGTTCCATTCATTCGCCTTCGACTTCTCGGTCTGGGAAATCTGGGGTGCGCTGTTGCACGGCGGGCGTTTGCTGATCGTGCCGCAGCTGGTCAGCCGCTCCCCGCAAGACTGCTACGCACTGTTGTGCAACGCAGAAGTGACAGTGCTCAACCAGACTCCGAGCGCGTTCCGCCAGTTGCTCAACGCACAGGGCGAGAGCGATCAGCGGCACTCGTTGCGCAAGGTTATTTTTGGCGGCGAAGCGCTGGACACCGGGATGCTCAAGCCGTGGTACGCCAGGGTGATCAACGCCGGTACGCAACTGGTGAACATGTATGGCATCACCGAAACCACGGTGCATGTGACCTATCAGCCCTTGGTGGCGGCAGATGCGCAGCGTTCAGGCGTGAGCCCTATTGGTGTGCGCATTCCCGATTTGCAGTTGTATGTACTTGATGCACGCCGCGAGCCGGTGCCGGTGGGTGTGGTCGGCGAGTTGTATGTCGGCGGCGCCGGCGTTGCGCGGGGCTACTTGAACCGTGAAGCGCTGACGGCCGAGCGTTTCCTGGCGAATCCGTTCAGCAAGGAGCCTCAGGCGCGCCTGTACCGAACCGGCGACCTGGGTCGCTGGATGGCCGATGGCAGTCTCGACTACCTGGGCCGCAACGACGACCAGGTGAAGATCCGTGGTTTCCGTATCGAGCTGGGCGAAATTCAAGCCGTGCTGGCCGCCTGCAACACGGTCCGCGAAGCGCTGGTGCTGGTCCGCGAAGATCAACCGGGCGACAAGCGCCTGGTGGCCTATGTGATCGCTGCGCCCGGCCACGAAATCGTGGCGGCTGACTTGCGTGCGCAGTTGCTGCTGTCCCTGGCCGACTACATGGTGCCCAGTGCTTTTGTAGCCCTGGACAGCTTCCCGCTGACCGCCAACGGCAAGCTCGACCAAAAGGCGTTGCCTGCACCGGATGCTCAGGCGCTGGCAATGCGCGAATACGCGCCGCCAGAGGGCGACGTCGAGATCGCCATCGCACAGATCTGGCAGTCTCTGCTGCAAGTGCCGCAGGTTGGCCGCCACGATCATTTCTTCGAGCTGGGCGGGCATTCGCTGCTGGCCGTCAAACTGATCGAGCGCATGCGCCAGATCGACCTCTCGGCTGACGTGCGCGTGCTGTTCAGCCAGCCGACCCTGGCCGCACTCGCCGCGGCGGTGGGCGGGTACACAGAAGTACAGGTGCCGGATAACCTGATCGTACCGGGCTGCGAGCGTATTACCCCGGACATGCTGCCGCTGGCTGATCTGGATCAGGCAGGGATTGATCGCGTTGTGGCGAGCGTGCCGGGCGGCCTGGCCAACATCCAGGACATCTACGCTCTGGCCCCATTGCAGGAAGGCATTCTCTATCACCACCTGGCCGCGGATGAAGGTGACCCCTACGTCTTGCAGATGCTCTTCGCCTTCGATGATCGCGAGTGCCTGGCTGGTTTCGCCGCGGCCTTGCAGAGCGTGGTCGAACGCCACGATATCCTGCGTACCAGTGTGGTCTGGGAAGGGCTTGAGCAGCCGGTACAGGTGGTATGGCGCAACGCGAAACTGAGCCTGGAAGAGGTGGCCATCGATCCGCTCGACGGTGACGTGCTGACACGACTGCGCGAGCGTTTTGACCCGCGTCACTATCGCCTGGACATCGGCCAGGCGCCGCTGATGCGCATCGCCTACGCCGAGGACAACACCCACCAGCGTCTGGTCGGCATGTTGCTGTTCCACCATCTGGCGCTGGATCACACCTCGCTGGAAGTGGTGGTGGAGGAAATGCAGGCCAGCCTGCAGGGCAAGGTCGAGCAATTGCCGGCCCCGGTGCCTTATCGCAACCATGTGGCACAGGCGCGTCTGGGTATCAGCAAGGCCGAGCACGAAGCGTTTTTCCGCGACATGCTCGGCGACATCGACGAACCGACCCTGGCTTACGGCATACAGGACGTGCAGGGCGATGGCAGTGGCATCGAGGAAGTGCGTCAGTTACTCGACAGCCAACTGAGCAGCCGTATACGCAGCATTGCGCGGCAGTTGGGGGTCAGCGCTGCAAGCCTTGCCCACCTGGCATGGGCTCAGGTGACAGGTCGGGTCGCGGGGCGCGAAGAAGTCGTGTTCGGCACCGTATTGATGGGCAGGATGCAGGGTGGCAACGGTGCCGACCGGGCGCTGGGCATGTTCATCAATACCTTGCCGCTGCGCATCAGCGTCGGCAGCCAGACCGCTCTGGCGGCGGTCAAGGTCACTCACCAGCGCCTGTCTGCGCTGCTGGGGCATGAGCATGCCTCGCTGTCGCTGGCCCAGCGCTGCAGCGGCGTACCGAGTTCGCTGCCGCTGTTCAGCACCTTGCTCAACTACCGCCACAGCAACAACGGTGCGGCATCGAGCGAAACATTGTCAGCCTGGCAGGGCATTCAGACCCTGAGCATGGAGGAACGCACCAACTATCCGTTGTGCCTGAACGTCGATGACCTGGGCGATGACTTCATGCTCACCATTCAGGCCGTCAAGCAAATCAGTACCACGCGCATCGGCGAGTACATGCAGGTTGCATTGCGCAGCCTGGTGGAAGCGCTGGAACACACGCCGCATGCCGCACTGAACAGCCTGTCGATACTGCCGGACGATGAGCGCGAGCTGTTGCTGGCGGGCTTCAATGACACCGCCCATCCTTATCCTCGCGATGTGTTGATTCACCAACTGATCGAACAACAGGCTGCTCAGCGTCCGGATGCCTGCGCCGTGCGCGGCGATAGCGGGCCGTTGCTCACTTACGCCGAACTCAACCAACAGGCCAACCAGCTCGCCCATCGCCTGATCGAACTGGGCGTGGAACCCGACTCGCGGGTTGCGGTAAGCCTGCGGCGCGGCGCGGAAATGGTCGTGGCGCTGTTGGGTATCCTCAAGGCCGGTGGCGCCTATGTGCCAATCGATCCTGACCTGCCGAGCGCGCGTCAGGCCTATATGCTTGAGGACAGCTCGCCACAGGCAGTGCTGACCAGCAGCGATCTGCTTGCAGATCTGCCAGCCCTTAGCGTTCCGGTGCTGGTGCTCGATGGCCGCGATGACCTCGCGCAACTGGCCAGGCAGCCGAGCGGCAACCCGGATGCCAAGGCCCTGGGTCTGCAGCCCAATCATCTGGCCTATGTGCTGTACACCTCGGGTTCCACCGGCACGCCCAAAGGTGTGATGAACGAACACCTGGGTGTGGTCAACCGCCTGCTCTGGGCGCGTGACGCCTATCAGGTGAACAGTCAGGATCGCGTACTGCAAAAGACCCCGTTCGGTTTCGACGTGTCGGTCTGGGAGTTTTTCCTGCCGCTGCTGACCGGTGCCGAACTGGTCATGGCCCGTCCCGGTGGCCATCAGGATCCGGACTATCTGGCGCAGGTGATGAGTGACGCGGGTATTAGCCTGCTGCACTTCGTGCCCTCGATGCTCGACGTGTTTCTTGGACACCGCTCAACCCGCGACTTCCCTCAACTGCGCCGCGTGCTGTGCAGCGGCGAGGCCTTGCCCCGCGCGTTGCAGCGCCGCTTCGAGCAACAACTCAAGGGCGTGGAACTGCACAACCTGTATGGCCCGACCGAAGCGGCCATTGACGTTACCGCCTGGGAATGCCGCCCGACGGATCCGGGCGAAAGCGTGCCCATCGGCCGCCCGATTGCCAACATTCAGATGCACGTACTCGATGCCTTGGGCCAGCTGCAACCACTGGGTGTGGCCGGTGAGCTGCACATTGGCGGCATCGGCGTGGCGCGGGGCTACCTGAACCTGCCGGAGCTGAGTGCCGAGCGGTTCATCGCCGACCCGTTTTCCGACGACCTGCAGGCACGCCTGTACAAAACCGGCGACGTCGGTCGCTGGCTGGCCAATGGCGCACTGGAATACCTGGGCCGTAATGACTTTCAGGTGAAGATCCGCGGCTTGCGTATCGAAATCGGCGAAATCGAGGCCGCCCTGGCTAAACACCCGGCGGTCCACGAAGCGGTGGTCACTGCTCGCGAAGACATACCCGGCGACAAACGTCTGGTGGCTTACTACACGCAGTCTGCCGAGCACACTGCTGTCGATATCGAAACCCTGCGCGGCCACCTGCAGCAACAGTTGCCGGAGTACATGGTTCCGGCCATTTATGTACTGCTCGAGGCCATGCCATTGACGTCCAACGGCAAGCTGGATCGCAAGGCGCTGCCGGCACCCGACGGTGACGCGCTGATCAGCCGTGGCTACGAAGCCCCACAAGGCGAAATCGAGGAGCAGATCGCGCTTATCTGGCAAGACCTGCTGGGCGTCGAGCAGGTCGGGCGTCACGACAACTTCTTCGAACTCGGCGGTCACTCGCTGCTGGCGGTCAGCCTGACCGGGCGTATGCGCCAGTTGGGCCTCAGCGCCGATGTACGCGTACTGTTCAGCCAGCCGACGCTGGCAGCACTGGCCGCAGCCGTGGGCGGTGGCACCGAGATCGTGGTACCCGCCAACCTGATCACCGAGGACTGCCAACGCATTACGCCTGAGCTGCTGCCATTGGCCAACCTGACCCAGGCGCAGATCGATCAAGTCGTCGCAACCGTGCCGGGCGGCGTGACCAATGTGCAGGACATCTACCCGCTGGCGCCGTTGCAGGCAGGCATTCTTTATCACCATCTGGCCGCCGAAATCGGCGACCCCTATGTGCTACAGACGCAGTTCGCGTTCGCTGACAGCGAGCGTCTGAACGCCTTCGTTCATGCCTTGCAGATGGTCATCGACCGTCACGACATTCTGCGCACCAGCGTGGTCTGGGACGGTCTGGACTCGCCGGTGCAAGTGGTCTGGCGTCAGGCCCGGTTGCACCTTGACGCACTTGAGCTCGATCCGGCAGACGGCGATATCGGTGCGCAACTGCACAGCCGCTTTGACCCGCGTCACTACCGCCTGAACATCGGCCAGGCACCTTTGATGCGTGTGGCCTATGCCGAAGACCCGCTCAACCAGCGCATCTGCGCGATGCTGCTATTCCATCACATGGCGCTGGACCACGTCGCGCTGGAAGTGGTGAAGCATGAAATGCAGGCATGGCTGGCAGGCGAGGCCGACACTTTGGCGGCGTCGGTACCCGTGCCGTATCGCAACTATGTGGCCCAGGCACGCCTGGGTGTCAGCCAGGCCAATCACGAAGCGTTTTTCCGCGACATGCTCGGCGATATCGACGAGCCGACGCTGCCGTTCGGTTTGCAGGATGTGCAGGGTGAAGGTCGCGACATCGAGGAAGCCAGCCTGGCGCTGGATCCTCAACTCAACCTGCGCCTGCGTGCTCAGTCCCGGCAACAGGGTGTGAGTGCCGCAAGTCTGGTGCACCTGGCCTGGGCTCAGGTGTTGGGCAAGGTATCAAACAAGCAGGATGTGGTGTTCGGTACCGTCCTGATGGGCCGGATGCAGGGTGGCGAAGGTACCGAGCGAGCCTTGGGGATGTTCATCAACACCTTGCCGCTGCGGGTTTCGGTAGGCGAGCAGGGCGTACGCGACGGGGTCAAGGCCACTCATAAGCGCCTGACTGCCTTGCTCGGTCACGAACATGCCTCGCTGGCGTTGGCCCAGCGTTGCAGCGGTGTTGCCGCACCCGCGCCGCTGTTCAGCGCGCTGCTCAACTATCGCCACAGCGGGGTCGGCAGTGTATCCGACCAGGCCATGCAGGCGTGGCAGGGCATCGCGGTCCTCAGCGGTGAAGAGCGCACCAACTACCCACTGACCTTGAACGTCGATGATCTGGCCGATGGGTTCAGCCTGACGGCGTTAGTGGCTTCGTCAATCGGTGCGCAACGGGTATGCGGCTATATGCACACGGCGCTGGAAAACCTGTTGACGGCGCTGGAGCAGACGCCAGAAACGTCATTGCAAGGTTTGTCGATCCTGCCAGTTGTCGAGCGCGAGGAGTTGCTGGTGGCGTTCAACGACACCGCACTGGATTACCCGCGGCAGCAGACCATTCACGGGCTGTTCGAAGCCCAGGTCGAGCGCACGCCGGAAGGCGTGGCAGTGGTCCACGGCGAGCAGCGCCTGACGTATCGCGAGCTTAACCAGCAGGCCAACCGCCTGGCCCATGCGTTGATTAAGCAGGGCGTGCAGCCGGATTCCCGCGTCGGAATCTGTGTTGAACGTGGCGCCGCGATGGTCGTGGGTTTGCTGGCGGTCCTCAAGGCGGGCGGCGGTTACGTGCCGCTCGACCCGGCTTATCCGGCAGAGCGAATTGCCTACATGTTGCAGGACAGCGCTCCGGCGGCCGTGCTGGCTCAAACCGCGACTCAGGGCCTGTTGACCGACGTTTCGGTACCTGTCATCAATCTTGACCTGAGCGATTGGCAGGACGAATCCGTCCAGAATCCGCAGGTGCCAGGGCTGACTTCGGCACATCTGGCTTACCTGATCTATACCTCTGGCTCCACCGGTCTGCCGAAAGGCGTGATGATCGAACACCGCAACACCGTGAACTTCCTGAGCTGGGCGCACACGGCTTTCGACGGCTCTGCACTGGAAAAAACGCTGTTCTCAACCTCGCTGAACTTTGACCTTGCGGTCTACGAGTGCTTCGCGCCGCTGACCTCGGGCGGCAGCATCGAAGTCGTCAAGAACGTGCTGGAACTGCAACACGGCGAGCACGATATCGGCCTGATCAACACCGTGCCTTCAGCGCTTAAAGCACTGCTGGACGTTGATGGCCTGCCAGAATCGGTACACACCGTGAACGTGGCCGGTGAAGCGCTGAAGCGCAGTCTGGTTGAGTCGCTGTTTGAGAACACCGGCGTGCAGCGCCTGTGCAACCTCTATGGCCCCTCGGAAACCACTACCTACTCAAGCTGGGTGGCGATGGACCGCGAACAGGGCTTCGCTGCGCACATCGGCAAACCGGTCGGTAATACGCAGTTTTACCTGCTGGACGAGCAACAGCAGCCCGTGCCACTGGGTGTCGCGGGTGAAATCTACATCGGCGGTGCCGGTGTGGCTCGGGGCTACCTGAACCGCGACGACCTGACTGCCGAACACTTCCTCAAAGACCCGTTCAGCCAAAACCCGGCAGCACGCATGTACCGCACCGGTGACCTGGGGCGCTACCTGCCAGACGGCAATATCGAATACCTCGGCCGTAACGACGATCAGGTGAAGATCCGTGGCTTCCGTATCGAACTGGGCGAGATCGATGCACGCCTGGCCAAACACCCGGCCGTCCACGAAGCGGTAGTAAATGCTCGCGAAGATGTGCCCGGCGACAAGCGTCTGGTGGCTTATTACACCCTGGCGTCCGGGCACACCTCGGCGGACATCGACAGCCTGCGCGGCTGGCTGCAGGAGCAATTGCCGACCTACATGATCCCGGTGGCCTATGTGCTGCTCGATGCACTGCCACTGACGCCAAACGGCAAGCTGGACCGCAAGGCCTTGCCGGCACCGGAAGCCGATGCACTGATCAGCCGTGGTTATGAAGCCCCGCAAGGCGAAACCGAAGCGCAGATCGCAGCCATCTGGCAAGACCTGCTGGGCGTTGCCCAGGTCGGTCGTCACGACAACTTCTTCGAGCTGGGCGGTCATTCGCTGCTGGCGGTGAGCCTTATCGGCCGTATGCGCCAGTTGGGTTTGAGCGCTGACGTGCGCGTGCTGTTCGGCCAGCCGACGTTATCTGCCTTGGCGGCCGCAGTCGGCGGTAACACGGACATCGTGGTGCCAGCCAATCTGATCACCGAGGATTGCCAACGCATTACGCCTGAATTGCTGCCACTGGCCGACCTGACCCAGGCACAGATCGATAAGGTAGTCGACAGCGTGCCGGGCGGCGTGGCGAATGTGCAGGACATCTACCCGCTGTCGCCGTTGCAGGAAGGCATCCTCTATCACCACCTCAGCGCTGAGCGTGGAGATCCGTATTTGCTGCAATCGCTGTTCGCCTTCGACAGCCAGGAGCATGTCGACGACTTTGCCCGCGCCTTGCAGTTCGTGATCCAGCGCCATGACATTCTGCGCACCGCACTGGTCTGGGAGGGGCTGGACGAACCGATGCAAGTGGTCTGGCGTCAGGCGTTGCTGACGCGTGAAAGCTTTGAGCCGGACCCGCAAGGCGGTGACGTCGCGACACAGTTGCACCAGCGTTGCGACGCCCGTCACACCCGCCTGGACATTCGTCGGGCGCCGATGATGCGTCTTGTACATGCCTGGGATGAGTCAAACCAGCGCTGGCTGGGCTGGTTACAGTTCCATCACCTGGTCATGGACCATACAACGCTGGAAGTAGTGCGCCATGAGATGCAGGCCTGCCTGCTGGGGCAGGGGGCTCAACTGGACCGGGCGGCACCATATCGCAATTATATTGCTCAGGTCCGCCTGGGCATGAGTCAGGAGGAACATGAGGTGTTCTTCCGCGACATGTTGAGCGATGTTGACGAGGCGACGCTGCCGTTTGGTTTGCAGGAGGTGCAAGGTGACGGTCATGACATCGAAGAAGACTTTCTGCCGGTGGATCTGCAGCTCAGCCGTCGTTTGCGGGCCCAGGCCCGTCAGCTGGGAGTAAGTGCCGCGAGCCTGGTCCACTTGGCCTGGGCGCAGCTGTTGAGTAAGGCCTCGGGGCGTGACGACGTAGTGTTCGGCACCGTGCTGCTGGGCCGGATGCAAGGTGGAGAAGGCTCGGACCGAGCGCTGGGCGTGTTTATCAACACCTTGCCGCTGCGTGTGGGCCTGGGCGACCAGGGCGTGCGTGACGGGGTCAAGGCCACGCACCGGCGCTTGACCGCATTACTCGGGCATGAACACGCGTCTCTGGCGCTGGCCCAACGTTGCAGTGGCGTGGTCGCACCGGCGCCGTTGTTCAGCGCGCTGCTCAACTATCGCCACACCAGCGTTGCCGTGACCGATGAGACGCTGACGGCCTGGAATGGCATGCAGGCAATAGCACTGGGCGATGAAGAACGCACCAACTATCCACTGACCCTCAACGTCGATGACCGCAGCGAAGACTTCCTGTTGACCGTACAGACCATACCGCTGATCGACGGCGCCCGGATTTGCGCCTACATGCTGCAAACATTGAGCAATCTGGTCAACGCGCTGGAGCAGGCGCCGCAGACACCGTTGCACGCCATTTCGATCCTGCCGGACAGCGAGCGCGAGCAGTTGCTCGAACAGTGGAACGAGCCTGGCAATACCTATACGAGCGAGACACCGATTCATCTGCAATTTGAAGCCCGCGCAGCAGAGCGGCCGAATGCCGTGGCGTTGGTGTTCGAAGAGCAGACCCTGAGCTACGGCGAACTCAACGCCCGTGCCAACCAGGTTGCACATCGCCTGCTGGCCCACGGCGTTCGCCCGGATGATCGGGTAGCGATCTGCGTCGAACGCCGCCCGGCGACGATCATTGGCTTGCTGGGTATTCTCAAATCCGGCGCTGGATACGTGCCACTGGACCCTGCATACCCCCTTGAACGGCTGGCCTACACCCTTGGTGACAGCGCGCCAGTAGCGTTGTTGAGTCAGCGGTCAGTGCAGAGCACCTTGCCAGCCTCGGAAGTGCCGGTGATCAGTCTCGACGATGACTTGCAGGGCGAATCCGTCTGCAATCCGCAGGTGCCGGTAAAGCCCACCAACCTGGCTTATGTGATCTACACCTCCGGCTCCACCGGTCTGCCCAAGGGTGTGATGGTCGAGCATCGCAACGTTGCGCGGCTGTTCTCGGCCACCGAAGAGTGGTTCGGCTTCAATGAACAGGATGTCTGGGCGCTGTTCCATTCGTTCGCCTTCGACTTCTCGGTCTGGGAAATCTGGGGCGCGCTGCTGCACGGCGGCCGTCTGTTGATCGTCCCGCAACTGGTCAGCCGCTCGCCCGAAGACTTCTATAACCTGCTGTGCAGTGCCGGGGTGACGGTGCTCAACCAGACGCCAAGTGCGTTCCGCCAGCTGATTGCTGCCCAGGCTGAAAACACTCAGGCACATTCGCTGCGCCAGGTGATTTTCGGTGGTGAAGCGCTGGAAACGGCAATGCTCAAGCCGTGGTACGCCCGCAGCGTGAACGCTGGCACGCAACTGGTGAACATGTACGGCATCACTGAAACCACAGTGCATGTGACCTATTACCCGTTGCAGCCTGAAGACGCCCAGCGCGTCGGTGCCAGCCCGATCGGCAAACGCATCCCGGACCTGCTGCTCTATCTGCTCGACGCCCATGGCGAACCCGTGCCGACAGGCGTGATCGGCGAGCTGTATGTGGGCGGTGCCGGTGTTACTCGTGGCTACCTGAACCGTGAAGCACTGACGGCAGAGCGTTTCCTCGATAACCCGTTCAGCACTGTACCGGGTGCGCGCTTGTACCGTACCGGCGACCTGGGACGCTGGCTGGCCGATGGCAGCCTTGAATATCTGGGCCGCAACGACGAACAGGTCAAGATTCGCGGCTTCCGCATCGAACTGGGCGAGATCGAAGCGCGTCTGGCTGCCTATCCTGACGTCCGCGATGCCGTCGTGATGTGCCGTGAGGATGTGCCCGGCGACAAGCGTCTGGTGGCCTATGTCACGGCGCAGCAGCCGGAGAGCCTGCTGGACAACGAAAGCCTGCGCGAGTATCTGCAGGGTGCATTGCCGGAGCACATGGTGCCCGCAGCCTACGTGCAACTCGATGAGTTGCCACTGACGGCCAACGGCAAGCTCGACCGCAAGGCATTGCCGGTGCCCGACCGCTCGGCGGTGGTCAGTCGTGGCTACGCAGCACCTGAAAACGACACCGAGATGGCCATTGCGCGTATCTGGCAAGACCTGCTGCAACTGGAGCAGGTTGGTCGTCATGACAACTTCTTTGAGCTGGGCGGCCACTCACTGTTGGCCGTCAAACTGATCGAGCGCATGCGCCAGATCGATCTGGTTGCCGACGTGCGCGTGCTGTTCAGTCAGCCGACCCTGTCTGCCCTGGCAGCAGCGGTGGGCGGCAAGGGTGCACTGGAAGTACCCGCCAACCTTATTCATTCCGACTGCGAGCGCGTCACCCCGGACATGCTGCCTCTGGCAGTACTTAGCCAGAATGACATCGACCGTGTGGTGGCAAGCGTGCCCGGCGGCCTGGCCAACGTGCAGGATATCTACGCTCTGGCGCCGCTGCAGGAAGGTATCTTGTATCACCACCTTGCCGCGACCGAGGGAGACCCGTACCTGCAATACGCGTTGTTTGCCTTTGATAGCCTCGAGCGTCTGCACGGTTTCGCCCAGGCACTGCAAGGCGTGATTGCGCGCCACGATATCCTGCGCACCGCCGTGCTTTGGGAGCGTCTCGAGGCTCCGGTGCAGGTGGTCTGGCGTGAAGCACCTTTGGGCCTGGATGAGCTGATACTGGACCCTGCCGATGGCGATATCGCCGAACAACTGCTCGAACGTCTGGACCCTCGCCACACGCGTCTGGACATTCGTCAGGCACCGATGTTACGCATTGGTTATGCACATGACGCAGAGAACGACCGCTGGCTGGGCATGCTGCTGTTCCATCACCTGGTGGACGACGCCACGTCACTGCGTATTCTCACCAGCGAAATCGAGTCGTACATGCTCGGGCAGCAAGCCTCGCTGCCACCGTCCGTGCCTTACCGCAATTACGTGGCACAAGCCATGCTCGGCGTGAGTCGCGAGGAGCACGAAGCGTTTTTCCGCGACATGCTCGGTGACATCGATGAGCCGACGCTGCCGTTCGGCCTGCAGGACGTGCAGGGCGACGGTCGCGGTATCGAGGAAGCGCGCCAGTCGGTCGACGTGGACCTGAGCCGCCGCCTGCGCGTGCAGGCCCGTCAGTTCGGGGTCAGCTCCGCCAGTCTGTATCACCTGGTATGGGCCCGGGTTCTTGGCGCTTTGTCAGGCAAAAAGGATGTGGTGTTCGGCACCGTATTGCTCGGCCGCCTGCAAGGTGGTGCCGGGTCTGACCGGGCGCTGGGGATGTTCATCAACACCTTGCCGTTGCGTGTCACGCTGGACGAGCAGGGCGTGCGTAGCGGTCTGAAGGCTACCCACGCAAGGCTCAGCGGGCTGCTTGCCCATGAACACGCCTCGCTGGTACTGGCACAGCGTTGCAGTGGCGTGTCCGCTTCGACGCCGCTGTTCAGTGCCTTGCTCAACTACCGACATGTCGCCGCTGAGGCCAACCAGCAGACACTGGACGCCTGGCAAGGCATCGAAAGCCTGCGCGGCGAAGAGCGCACCAACTATCCGCTGACCCTTTCAGTAAACGACGAGGGAACGGGCTTCAGTTTAACGATCCAGGCCAGTGCCAGCATCGACGCGCAACGCGTCTGCGCTTATGTGCAGACCACTCTGGAGAATGTGGTCAGCGCACTGGAGCAGTCCGGCGAGGTGCCGCTGGCAGGCTTGCCGGTTCTGTCGGCTGTCGAGCGTGATCATTTGCTGGTGGATTTCAATGACACCGCGCTGGATTACCCGCAGCAGCAGACCATTCACGGGCTGTTCGAAGCGCAAGTCGAGCGCACACCGGAAGCCATGGCAGTGGTTCATGGCGAGCAACGCCTGACGTATGGCGAGCTTAACGAGCAGGCCAACCGTCTGGCCCATGCCTTGCGCAAGCAGGGTGTGCAGCCGGATTCGCGGGTCGGCATTTGCGTTGAGCGCGGCATGGAGATGGTCGTCGGCTTGCTGGCGATCCTCAAGGCGGGCGGCGGTTACGTGCCGCTGGACCCGGCGTATCCGGTAGAACGAATTGCCTACATGTTCCAGGACAGCGCTCCGGCAGCAGTGCTGGCGCAAACCGCGACTCAGGGCTTGCTGGCCGACGTGTCGGTACCTGTGATCAATCTTGATCTGAGCAACTGGCAGGACCAATCCGTCCAGAATCCGCAGGTGCCTGGGCTGACTTCGGCGCATCTGGCCTACCTGATCTACACCTCGGGTTCCACCGGCCTGCCGAAAGGCGTGATGATCGAACACCGCAACACCGTTAACTTCCTGACCTGGGCGCACACGGCTTTCGACGGCTCTGCGCTGGAAAAAACACTGTTCTCCACCTCGCTGAACTTCGACCTCGCGGTTTACGAGTGCTTCGCGCCGCTGACGTCGGGTGGCAGCATCAATGTGGTGACAGATGTTCTGGAAGTGCAGCACGGCGACCACGATATCGGCCTGATCAACACCGTACCGTCTGCGCTCAAGGCCTTGCTGGAAGTCGATGGACTGCCGAAATCGGTCCATACGGTCAACGTCGCAGGTGAAGCGCTCAAGCGCAGCCTGGTCGAATCGCTGTTCGAGAAGACTGGTGTGCAGCGCCTGTGCAACCTCTATGGCCCGTCCGAAACCACCACCTACTCAAGCTGGGTAGCGATGGATCGTGAAGATGGCTTCGCAGCTCACATCGGCAAACCGGTTGGCAATACCCGTTTTTACCTGCTGGACGAGCAACAGCAGCCTGTTCCGCTGGGTATTACAGGTGAAATCTACATCGGTGGTGCCGGTGTAGCTCGGGGTTATCTGAACCGCGAAGACCTGACCGCCGAGCGTTTCCTCACGGACCCGTTCAGCGAACAGCCCGCGGCACGCATGTACCGTACCGGCGACCTGGGTCGCTACCTGCCAGACGGCAATATCGAATACCTCGGTCGTAACGACGATCAGGTGAAAATCCGCGGCTTCCGTATCGAGCTGGGCGAGATCGATGCACTCCTGGCCAAACACCCGGCCGTACACGAAGCGGTGGTCAACGCCCGCGAAGATGTTCCGGGTGACAAGCGTCTGGTGGCTTATTACACCTTGAGCGCAGGGCACGCGTCGGTGGACATCGACAGCCTGCGCGGCTGGCTGCAGGAGCAATTGCCGGCCCATATGATCCCGGTAGCCTATGTGCTGCTCGACGCACTGCCGCTGACGCCTAACGGCAAGCTGGACCGCAAGGCCTTGCCAGCACCGGACACCGATGCACTGATCCGCCGTGGTTATGAAGCCCCACAAGGCGAAACCGAAACCTTGCTGGCGCAAATCTGGGGTGACCTGCTCCAGGTTGAACGCATCAGCCGTCACGACCAGTTCTTCGAGCTGGGCGGCCACTCCTTGCTGGCAATGCGCTTGATTTCGCAGATTCGCCAACAACTGGGTGTCGAACTGAGCCTGGCCGCGCTGTTTGCCCACCCTGAACTGAGCGCGCTGGCGCAGGCCATCGCCCAAGCCGGACGCAGCATCCTGCCGGATATCGTGCCGGTGGCACGCGATCAGGCTTGGCCATTGTCGTTCGGCCAGCAACGCCTGTGGTTCCTCGCCCAGATGGAAGGTGCCAGCGCGGCCTACCACATGCCTGTCGGCCTGAGCCTGCGTGGCGAACTGGATCGCGCGGCGATGCAACGAGCCCTGGAGCGTATCGTGGCTCGCCATGAGGGCTTGCGCACTACCTTCATTCAGGGCGATGACGAACAGCCCTTACAACGGATCAGCCCGGCGGATGCCGGCTTCAACCTGCAACTGCACGATCTGCAAGGGCTGGTGGATGCCAAAGAGAAGCTTCAGGCACTGGCCAGCGAAGAGTCGCTGCAAGGCTTCGATCTGGAACAGGGCCCATTGATCCGGGGCCGCCTGATTCGTATGGCCGAGGACCATCACGTCCTGTTGCTGACCATGCACCACATCGTTTCCGATGGCTGGTCGATTGGCGTGCTGACCCGTGAACTGGCCGCGCTTTACGCAGCATTCATTCAGGGCCAGGACGATCCACTGGCGCCACTGACGCTGCAATACCTGGACTACGCGGTGTGGCAGCGTCGCTGGTTGAGCGGCGATCTGTTGCAGCAACAAAGCGACTATTGGCAGCAGACCCTGGCAGACGCTCCGGCGCTGCTGATGTTGCCCAACGACCGGGTACGTCCGGCGCAGCAGGACTATACCGGCGCGGTGCTGCCCATCGTTTTCGACGAAGACCTGACTCGCGGCCTGAAGGCATTGAGCCAACGTCACGGCAGCACACTGTTCATGACACTCATGGCCGCCTGGGCTGCGCTGCTGGGGCGTCTGTCCGGTCAGGACGACGTGGTCATCGGCACGCCAGTGGCCAACCGCACACGCAGTGAGACCGAAGGATTGGTGGGCCTGTTCGTCAATACCCTGGCCATCCGCGTCAACCTCAGTGACAAGCCCACGGCAAAGACTCTGCTGGCGCAGGTCAAGACCAACACGTTAGGCGCCCAGGACCATCAGGACCTGCCGTTCGAGCAAGTGGTGGAAGTGATCAAGCCGGTGCGCAGCCTGTCGCACAGCCCGGTGTTCCAGGCCATGCTCAGCTGGCAGGACATGGGCGGCGGGGATTTCGCCCTCGGCGATCTGCAACTGGAAAGCCTGAGCG
The DNA here is from genome assembly GCF_022836805.1 of Pseudomonas sp. RGM 3321. Classification (NCBI taxonomy): domain Bacteria; kingdom Pseudomonadati; phylum Pseudomonadota; class Gammaproteobacteria; order Pseudomonadales; family Pseudomonadaceae; genus Pseudomonas; species Pseudomonas sp. RGM 3321. Next base: position 33,218 of record NZ_JALHBH010000120.1, on the reverse strand, counting down.
CGGAACATACGCTGTCCAAGTTCGATCTCTCGCTGGACATCGGCGAAGCCCAGGGTCAGCTGTTCGGTTCACTGGAATACGCCACCGCGTTGTTCGATGAGAGCACCATCGCCCGTTATCTGGGCTACCTGCAGAGTTTGCTGCACGCCATGGTTGCCGATGACAGTCAGGTACTGGAGCATGTGCCACTGCTCGATACGGTGGAGCGCAAGCGTCTGCTGGTCGACCTTAACGCTACCGACGTGCCTTACCCGCAAGACTGCACGATTCATCAGCTGTTCGAAGAAAAGGTCAAGGCACAGCCCGACGCCATCGCTGTGGCTTTCCAGGCGCAGCGCTTGAGTTATGCCGAATTGAACCGTCAGGCCAACCGTCTGGCTCATCACCTGATTGGCCTGGGCATCGGTCCGGATGATCGGGTGGCGATCTGCGTCGAACGTGGAGTGAAAATGATCGTCGGCCTGCTCGGCGTGCTCAAAGCCGGTGCCGCCTATGTGCCGCTGGACCCGGCTTACCCGGCCGAGCGCCTGGCGTACATGATCAACGACAGCCGGCCAGCGGCGTTGCTTACCCAGCGCGGCTTGCAGGAGCGTTTGCCCGCACTGGCGATGCCGCTGGTATTGCTCGACGACGATCATTGCCAGGGTTTCACCGAGTGTGATGACAACCCGGTCGTAGCGACTCTCGGCGTGCGCAACCTGGCCTATGTGATCTACACCTCGGGTTCCACTGGCAATCCGAAAGGGGTAATGATCGAACACCGTGGCCTGGTCAACTACAGCGTCGATGCTGCACGCTTGTTTGGCCTGTCCCAGAGCGACACTGTGCTGCAACAAAACACCCTTAACTTCGACCTGTCGGTGGAGGAGATCTTCCCGGCACTGTTGGCCGGTGCCACCCTGGCGCCGAGCCGCGAGATCTTCGGCAGTGAGGGCATTGAAAATCACGGCATCTACCCGACCGTTCTGCACTTGACCGCCGCGCATTGGCACACGCTGGTGGCCGAATGGCACAACCAGCCGCAGGCTGCTGAACAACGCCTTGCCGAGGTGCGCCTGATCAACGTCACAGGTGACGCATTGTCGGCGCAGAAACTCAAGCTCTGGGATGAGGTGCGCCCGGCACACACTCGCCTGATCAACACTTACGGGCCGACCGAAGCGACGGTGTCCTGCACCGCCGCCTACGTAAGCCACGACGCTGCTGCTGGCAGCGAAGGCAGCGGCAACGCGACCATCGGTAAGCCGATGGCCAACACCCGCATCTACCTGCTCGATGCTCATCAGCAGCCAGTGCCGTACGGCGTGGCCGGTGAGATTTTCATCGGTGGCGACGGCGTGGCACGCGGTTACCTGAACCTTGAAGAGGTCAACGCAGAGCGCTTCCTCGCGGATCCGTTCAGCGACAGCCCTGACGCCAGGATGTACAAAACCGGTGACCTGGCGCGCTACATGGCTGACGGCCGTATTGAATACCTGGGTCGTAACGACTTCCAGGTCAAAGTGCGCGGTTTCCGTATCGAGCTTGGGGAAATCGAAGCCCGTCTGGGCAATTGTGTCGGGGTCAAGGAAGCGGTGGTGATCGCCCGGGAAGACAATCCCGGTGAAAAACGTCTCGTGGCCTACGTGATCGCCCAGCCACAAGCGAACCTGGATGCCGCCAGCCTGCGCGCCGAACTGGCGCCGCAACTGGCCGAGTACATGCTGCCGAGCGCATTCGTGATCCTCGATGCCTTGCCGTTGACGCCGAACCGCAAGCTGGATCGCAACGCCTTGCTGGCTCCGGCGGACGATGCCTTTGCCAGTCGCGAACATGTCGCACCGCAAGGCACCAGCGAAAAAGCCCTGGCGCAGATCTGGCAGAACCTGCTCAACCTGGAAGCAGTAGGGCGCCATGACCACTTCTTCGAACTGGGCGGGCACTCGCTGCTGGCGATGCGCCTGATTTCCCAGGTGCGTCAGCGCATGGGCGTCGAGCTGAGCCTGGCGGACATCTTCGCCCAGCCGGAACTGGCGGCGCTGGCTCAGGTAGTGGCGCACGCTGCCGGCAGCAGCCAGCAGCCTATCGTGCCGGTGTCCCGCGACCAGTCCTTGCCGCTGTCGTTTGCCCAGCAGCGTCTGTGGTTCCTGGCGCAGCTGGACGGCGGCAGCGCGGCTTATCACATTCCAGCCGGTCTGCGTCTGCGCGGCAGCCTCGATAAAGTCGCCCTGAAACGGGCGCTGGACCGTATCGTTGCGCGTCACGAGGCGTTGCGTACCACCTTTGTGCAGGAGCAGGACCAGGATCCGCTGCAGCGCATCGCCCCGGCCGATGTCGGCTTGAGCCTGCAATTGCAAGTGCTGAGCGGGCAGGATGATGCGGAACAACAACTGCTCGCCATCGCCGCAGAAGAGGCCGAAGAGGGCTTTGATCTGCTCAATGGCCCGCTGGTGCGCGGACGTCTGGTATGCCTGGCCGATGACGAACATGTGTTGCTGGTGACCATGCACCACATCGTCTCTGACGGTTGGTCCGCGGGTGTGTTGACCCGTGAGCTGGGCGTGCTCTATGCAGCGTTCAGCGAGGGTGCCGAGGATCCGTTGCCAGCGTTGCCGGTGCAATACGCCGACTACGCGCTGTGGCAGCGCAACTGGCTGAGCGGTGACGTGCTGCAACAACAGCGTCAGTACTGGCAGCAGACCCTTGCCGGTGCGCCGGCCTTGCTGACCTTGCCAAGCGACCGGCCACGCCCCGCGCAACAGGACTACAGCGGTCAACTGCTCGGGCTGGTGCTCGATGCCGATCTGACTCGCGGCCTCAAGGCGCTGAGCCAGCGGCATGGCAGCAGCCTGTTCATGACGGTCATGGCCGCATGGGCTGCGCTGCTCGGACGTCTGGCTGGTCAGGACGACGTGGTCATCGGTACGCCGGTGGCCAACCGCATGCGCGCTGAAGTGGAGGACCTGATCGGGTTCTTCGTCAACACCCTGGCGGTACGCGTCGATCTCTCGGGTACACCGAGCGTGCAAAGCCTGTTGCAGCAGGTCAAACAGCAGACGCTGGCCGCCCAGGCGAATCAGGACCTGCCGTTCGAACAGGTGGTTGAGGTGGTTCGCCCACAACGCAGCCTGTCCCACAGCCCGATTTTCCAGGCCATGTTGTCGTGGCAGAACAACGAAGCGTCCGATCTGGCGCTTGGCGACATGAGCCTGCAGGGCGTCGCAGTGGCTGGCCATACGGCCAAGTTCGACCTGACGCTGGACATGACCGAGGTCGGCGATCAATTGATCGGCACGCTGGAGTACGCCACTGCGCTGTTCGACGAGAGCACCATGCAGCGCTACATGGGCTACTTCCAGCGCTTGCTGGAAGCGATGGTCGCCGACGACCGTCAGTTGCTGGAGCAGGTGTCGTTGCTTGATGCGGTGGAACGCCAGCATCTGCTGGTCGACCTCAATGCTACCGACGTACCTTACCCGCACGACTGCACGATTCATCAGCTGTTCGAAGCAAAGGTTCAGACACAGCCCGACGCCATCGCCGTGGTCTTTGAGGCACAGCGCCTGAGCTATGCCGAATTGAACCGTCAGGCCAACCGTCTGGCCCATCACCTGATCGGCATGGGCATCGGTCCGGACTATCGGGTGGCGATCTGCGTCGAGCGCGGCGTGGAAATGATGATCGGCCTGCTCGGTGTACTTAAGGCAGGAGCGGCTTATGTGCCGCTGGACCCAGCGTATCCGGCCGAGCGCCTGGCCTACATGATCAACGACAGCCAGCCAACGGCATTGCTGACCCAGCGTGATCTGCAGAAACGCTTGTCGCCCCTGACCTTGCCACTGGTGCTGCTCGACGATGATCAGCGCAGCACCTTTACCGAGCGTGACGACAACCCGGTGGTGGAAGCCCTCGGCGTGCGCAACCTGGCGTATGTGATCTACACCTCGGGCTCCACTGGCAATCCGAAGGGGGTGATGATCGAACATCGCGGTCTGGTCAACTACAGCGTCGATGCCGCACGTCTGTTTGCCCTGTCCCAGAGCGACACCGTGCTGCAACAGAACACCTTGAACTTCGACCTGTCGGTGGAGGAAATCTTCCCGGCGCTGCTGGCCGGCGCCACCCTGGCGCCAAGTCGCGAGATCTTCGGCAGCGAAGGGACTGAAACTCACGGCATTCAACCCACCGTACTGCACTTGACCGCTGCGCATTGGCACACGCTGGTGGCCGAATGGCACAACCAGCCGCAGGCTGCTGCGCAACGTCTGGCTGAGGTGCGCCTGATCAACGTCACGGGTGACGCACTTTCGGCACAGAAGCTCAAGCTCTGGGATGAGGTGCGCCCGGCGCACACTCGCCTGATCAACACCTATGGCCCGACCGAAGCGACGGTGTCTTGCACCGCGGCTTACGTCAGCCATGACGCTGTAGCTGGCAGCGAAGGCAGCGGTAACGCGACCATTGGAAAGCCGATGGCCAACACGCGTATCTACCTGCTTGATGCCCATCAACAGCCGGTGCCGTATGGCGTGGCCGGTGAGATCTTCATTGGTGGCGACGGCGTGGCACGGGGTTACCTGAATCTTGAAGAGGTCAACGCCGAACGCTTCCTCGCGGACCCGTTCAGCAACAGCCCTGATGCCAGGATGTACAAAACCGGTGACCTGGCACGCTACATGGCCGACGGCCGTATCGAGTATCTGGGTCGTAACGACTTCCAGGTCAAGGTGCGTGGTTTCCGTATCGAACTGGGCGAAATAGAAGCCCGCCTGGGTAATTGTGTAGGGGTCAAGGAAGCAGTGGTGATCGCTCGGGAGGACAATCCGGGAGATAAACGTCTGGTGGCCTACGTAGTCGCGCAGCCGGATATGTACCTCACGGCCGCCAGCCTGCGCACCGAACTGGCACCGCAACTGGCTGAATACATGCTGCCGAGTGCATTCGTGATTCTCGACGCCTTGCCGTTGACGCCGAACCGCAAGCTTGACCGCAGCGCCTTGCCGGCTCCGCAAGCCGAGGCCTTTGCCAGCCGTGAACATGTGGAACCGCAAGGCGACACCGAGATGGCGCTGGCGCAGATCTGGCAGAACCTGCTCAACCTTGAACAGGTGGGCCGTCATGACCAGTTCTTCGAGCTCGGCGGGCACTCGCTGCTGGCGATGCGCCTGATTTCCCAGGTGCGCCAGCACCTGAGCGTCGAGCTGGGCCTGGCGGATATCTTCGCCCAGCCGGAACTGGCCGCCATGGCGCGCATTCTCGCCGACGCCAAAGGCAGCAGCCAGCCGCCTATCGTGCCGGTGTCCCGCGACCAGACCTTGCCGCTGTCGTTTGCCCAGCAGCGCCTGTGGTTCCTCGCACAGCTGGAGGGCGGCAGCGCGGCTTACCATATTCCGGCAGGGCTGCGTCTACGTGGCACTCTGGATAACCCTGCGCTGAAACGCGCGCTGGACCGCATCGTCGCCCGCCACGAAGTGCTGCGCACGACCTTCGTGCAAGTACATGGCGAGGACGTTGCACAACACGTAGCCTCGGCCGATATCGGTTTCAGTCTGCAGCTGCAGGTGCTGGCCGGGCAGGCGGATGCTGAAGAGCAACTGCTCGCCATCACCGCTGAAGAAGCCAACGAAGGCTTCGATCTGCTCAACGGTCCGCTGGTACGCGGACGTCTGGTGCGCATGGCCGAGGACGATCACGTGTTGCTGGTGACCATGCACCATATCGTCTCCGACGGCTGGTCCGCGGATGTGTTGACCCGTGAGCTGAGTGCGCTCTATGCCGCGTTCAGTGAAGGTGCCGAGGATCCGTTGCCCACCTTGCCGGTGCAATACGCCGACTATGCCGTGTGGCAGCGCAACTGGCTGAGCGGCGACGTGCTGCAGCAACAGCGTCAATACTGGCAGCAGACCCTGGGCGGTGCGCCAGCCTTGCTGACCTTGCCGACCGACCGGCCACGCCCGGCACAACAGGACTACAGCGGCAATATTCGCGGCCTGGTGCTCGATGCCGAGCTGACCCTCGGCCTCAAGGCCCTGAGCCAGCGGCATGGCAGCACGCTGTTCATGACCGTGATGGTCGCATGGGCCTCGCTGCTGGGGCGTCTGGCCGGTCAGGATGATGTGGTGATCGGTACACCGGTGGCCAACCGCCTGCGGGCCGAAGTGGAGGACCTGATCGGGTTCTTCGTCAACACCCTGGCGATCCGCGTCGATCTGTCCGGCGCACCGAGCGTCGAAGCGTTGATGCAGCAGGTCAAGCGTCAGACGCTGGCAGCGCAGAGCCATCAGGACCTGCCGTTCGAACAGGTGGTCGAGGTGGTTCGTCCGCAACGCAGCCTGTCCCACAGCCCGATCTTCCAGGCGATGTTGTCCTGGCAGAACAACGAAACGTCCGACCTCTCGCTCGGCGCCATGAACCTGCAAGGCGTGGCGGTAAACGACCACACGGCCAAGTTCGATCTGGTGCTGGACATGACCGAGGTTGGCGGTCAATTGATCGGCACGCTGGAATACGCCACGGCGCTGTTCGACGAAAGCACCATGGACCGTTACCTGGGCTATTTCCAGCGCCTGCTGGAAGCCATGGTCGCCAATGAGCACCGCATACTGGAACACGTGCCATTGGTGGATGCGGTCGAGCGCGAGCACCTGTTGACCGGTCTCAATGCAACCGAACGCGCTTACCCTCAGGGTCAGTTGATGCATCGCCTTTTCGAGGCGCATGCAGCGTCTCGACCCCAAGCGATTGCGGCCCGTCAGGGCGAGCAGACGCTGACCTACGCCGAACTCGACAGCCGCGCCAACGCCCTGGCTCAGCACTTGCGCCAGCACGGCGTGAAAGCGGGAGCCCGAGTGGCGATCCTGCTGGATCGTTCGGTGGAGCTGCTGACCAGTATGCTGGCCACGCTCAAGTGCGGCGCGGCGTACCTGGCGCTGGATCGCCTGGCCCCCGAAGAACGTGTGCGCTTCATGCTCGAGGACAGCGAAGCAATCATGTTGCTGACCCGCAGCGAGCTGACAGCACCTGAAACGACGCCGCGACTCGATCTGGACACCCTGGATCTATCAGTGGCCGGCCAAGGGCCAGTCGCGCTTGCAGATGAAGTCGCAGGCGAGACCCCGGCGTGCATTATCTACACCTCCGGTTCAACCGGCATGCCGAAGGGCGTGATCGTGACCCACAACGGCATCGTGCGACTGGTTCGGGATAACTACGACTTCCGTGCCGATGACCGCGTGGCGTTTTCTTCCAACCCGGCGTTCGACGCCAGCAGCCCGGAGATCTGGGGTGCGTTGCTCAATGGTGGCCAGTCGATAATCGTCGAGCCTTCCGTGTTGCTTGAGCCGACAGCCTTTGCCGCCGTGCTCAAACGCCACGCAGTGACGGTGATGTTCAGCTCGACCGCCTTGTTCAACCTGTATGCCGGGCTGATTCCCGAGGCCCTGGCAGGCTTGCGCATTCTGGAGTGCGGTGGCGAACGGGCGGATCCGGCGTCGTTCCGCCGGGTACGTGAGCATTCGTCCCAAGTGCGCCTGTTCAACGGCTATGGCCCAACCGAGGGCACGACCTGCGCCACTCGTTACGAAGTGTTTGATGTGCAGCCAGGCACCCTGAGCCTGCCGATCGGCAAACCCAACGCCAACGTGCGCGTCTATCTGCTCGACGCTTGCGGCGAGCCGGTGCCGATGGGCAGCGTCGGCGAGATCTACATCGGCGGTGTCGGGGTCGCGCTTGGCTACCTGAATCGCCCGGAACTGAGTGCCGAACGCTTCAGCGACGACCCGTTCAGTCAGCAGGCAGGCGCGCGGCTCTATCGCACTGGCGACCTGGCGCGCTGGTTGCCGGACGGCAACCTCGAATACCTGGCGCGTAACGATGGCCAGGTGAAGGTCCGCGGCTTCCGCGTCGAACTTGGTGAGGTCGAAAGCAGCCTGCATGGGTTCGATGGCGTGCGCAACTCCGTGGTGGTGGCACGCCAAGACAGCCCGGGCGACACGCGTCTGGTGGCGTATTACACCGTGCACGCTGACGTTGAAGCACCCGAGCCGGAGGCCCTGCGTGCGCAACTGAGCGCCGGATTGCCGGAATACATGGTCCCGAGCGTCTTCATCTGCTTGCCAGACTTGCCGCTGACGCTCAATGGCAAGGTGGACGTCCATGCATTGCCAGCGCCGACAGCGGATCAGTTCGCGAGCCACGCGTTTGAAGCCCCGGCAGGCGAGTTGGAGATTCGTCTGGCGAAAGCCTGGGCGGAGGTACTCGAATTACAGCAGGTGGGACGCCATGACAGCTTCTTCGATCTCGGCGGTCACTCGCTGATGGCCGTGCGACTGGTCAACCAACTGGTGCAGAGTGGCTTGGCGGTGTCCCTGGCCGACGTTTTCCAGCATGCCAGCGTGGCGGCTCTGGCCAGCCTGCTGGGCAGCCGCAGCGAAGAGGTTGCAGCGCAGCTTCATGAGCAACTGGTGCCGGTGCGCACCACCGGCAACCAGCGTCCATTGTTCCTGGTTCACGAGTTTACCGGCCAGGATGTGCACTTCGCGGCGCTGGCGGTACACATCGACAGCGATATTCCGGTCTACGGCCTGAGCGGCATCCCGCTCGGTCAGGCACAGTTGCTGACCATGGAATGCCTGGCAACGCGCTTGTTGAATGTGATGCGCAGTGTTCAGCCGCAAGGGCCTTATCGTCTGGCGGGCTGGTCGTTCGGTGGGCTTCTGGCCTACGAAATCGCCATTCAGTTGGAGGGCATGGACGAGCAGGTAGAGTTTATCGGCATGCTCGACACCTACATGCCGCGCCTGGTGGATCAGGGTCGCGAGCGCTGGGACCTGAAGACCGCCCACAGTCAGCACCTGCTGGAACACTGCGAGCAGTTCTGGAAAGCCCGCGGCGAATGCGCGCAGGCTCTGGAGGCCCTGGAGCGAGTGCGTGCAAACCGCCAGGACTTTGATTTCGCCGGGCTCCTGCAGCACTGCCGTGAGCAGGGTGCACTGCCGCCGGAGCTGGACATCTACACGAACGAGGGTCTTTGCCAGTACCTCGACCGAGAGGTGGCTCACGGTCATGCGCAGGCCAATTACACGGTTTACCCCAACAGCGTGCCGCTGCACCTGTTCACTGCCAGCGAGTGGCAACCCAACTCGCAGAAACACAGCGGTTACCTGGGTTGGGACAGCGTCCTGCCCGTCAGTCAGTTGCGCAGTATCAAGGTTGCGGGCGATCACATGAGCATGATGAAGCCGCCGCATATCGAGGGCCTGGGTCAGGCGATCAGCCAGGCGCTGGCTGATCTGCCCGATCGGCCACGGGAGGCTGACAGCGCCCACCGGCCGTTGCTGACGATTCAGGGCGGACGTCGCGACCACGCGCCAGTGTTCTGCGTACCGGGGGCAGGAGACAGTGTGACCGGCTTCATCGGTCTGGCCGAGGCATTAGGCCCGCACTGGCCGATTCACGGGCTGCAACCGCGCGGGCTGGATGGCCGCACGGTGCCTTACAGCCTGGTGGAAACCGCCGCCGAGGCGTATCTGCAAGCACTCGACAGCACTCACCCCGAAGGGCCGGTGCATCTGCTCGGTCATTCGTTCGGCGGCTGGGTAGCCTTTGAAATGGCCCAGCGCCTGACGGCACGCGGCCGCGAAGTGGCTTCGCTGACACTGATCGACAGCGAGTCGCCGGGCGGCAACGGGGTGGTGGGCAAACCTTACACCGCGATAGGCGTACTGGAACGTTTGATCGAGACCATGGAACTGGCTGCGGGCAAGTCGCTGGGCATTGATCGTGCGGCCTTCCGGGCCCAGGACGATGTTGGCCAGATGCGCTTGTTGCATGCCGGGATGGTGCGCGCAGGGATGTTGCCGCAGCGTTCATCGCCGGACGCAATGCGCGGGCCTGCGCGAGCCTTCGGTACGGCGTTGCGTACACGTTATCAACCTGCGCAGATCTACACCGGGCCGGTGCGCCTGGTGCTGGCCGATGACCCGGTGCTGGATGCGGCGGGCAATCAGCGCGAACAACAGGCGATGGTCAGCGGCTGGCGCCAGTGTGCCCCGGATCTCACTGTCTGGCGTGGACCGGGCAACCATTTCACCATCCTCAAGGCGCAGCATGTACGGCATCTGGCGAACTGGTGGCTACCCCATGAATAACGTCGTTTCTTCAAGCCCGGCGGCTGATCGCCGGGTCAATCCTCAACACATTCGTGGCTTTCTATGAAAAAGTTGAAGTTTCGCAAAGTGCTCATCGTTGTCGTGCTGGTGGTTCTGGCCGCGGGTATTGCCTACAGCGTCCAGTCCCCGGAAAAGGCTCCGGAGTACCTGACTGCCAAGGTCGAACGCACCGATATCGAAAACTCGGTGCTGGCCAGCGGGGTGCTGCAGGGCATCAAGCAGGTTGACGTCGGCGCGCAGGTCTCGGGCCAGCTCAAGTCTTTGAAGGTCAATCTGGGCGACAAGGTCAAACAGGGTCAGTGGCTGGCGGAAATCGATCCCGTGGTGCTGCAGAACACTCTGCGCCAGTCGCAGGTCAACGAACAGAACCTGATCGCCCAGAAGGATGCGGCTGTCGCACAGCTCAAGGACGCCAAAGCCATTTACCAACGCTACAAGCAACTGCGTGCGGATGATGCGATCTCGCAAAAGGACTTCGATACGGCGCAATCGGACTTCGAGGTCCGGAGTGCCAACCTGCGGTCGCTGGAAGCCCAGGTGCGCGACGCAAGAATCCAGATCGAGACCGCCAGGATCAACCTGGGCTACACCCGTATCGTCGCGCCGATCAGTGGTGATGTGGTGGGTATCGTGACGCAGGAAGGTCAGACTGTAATCGCCAGCCAACTGACACCGGTGATTCTCAAATTGGCGGATCTGGACACCATGACCGTCAAGGCGCAGGTCTCAGAGGCCGACGTGATTCATATCACCCCAGGTCAAGAGGTGTATTTCACCATCCTCGGCGATGCCGAAAAACGCTATTACGCCAAGCTGAAAGGCACGGAGCCAGCGCCGCAAAACTTCCTTGATGCGCAATCCAGCACCGCCAGCAAACCGAACAGTGCGGTGTTCTACAACGCATTGTTCGACGTCCCCAACCCTGATCACCGCCTGCGTATTTCGATGACCGCCCAAGTGCATATCGTGCGTGAAAAGGCCAAGGACGTACTGACTGTGCCTGTTGCAGCTTTGGGCGACAAGAACGGCGACGGCACCTTCCCGGTGCGCGTGATGGACAATCAGGGCCAGGCCCAGCCCCGTAACGTGCAGACCGGCATCAACAACAACGTGCGGGTCGAGATCAAGAGCGGCCTTGCCGAGGGCGACCAGGTGGTGATCGGTGAACCGTCGGCCACACCAGCGACAGCGGGGGCCTGACCATGAGTCGAGCTCTTCTGGAACTCAAGGGGATAACCCGTCGTTTCGTCGCCGGCGAAAAGGACTTCATCGCGCTTAATGACATCAACCTCACGATCAATGCCGGCGAACTGGTTGCCATTACCGGGGCCTCGGGTTCCGGCAAGTCAACGCTGATGAACGTGCTGGGTTGTCTGGATCACGCCAACAGCGGCAGTTACAAGGTCGACGGACGTGAAACCGGTACGCTGACCGATGATGAGCTGGCGGAGCTGCGCCGCGATCACTTCGGTTTCATTTTTCAGCGTTATCACCTGTTGCCGCACCTGCCGGCGATACAGAATGTCGAAATGCCTGCCATTTACGCAGGCACCGGCAAGGGCGTGCGCGTGGAGCGCGCGCAGAAGCTGCTTGAGCGGCTGGGCCTGCCCGGGCATCTGGAGCATCGGCCAAGCCAGCTTTCAGGCGGCCAGCAGCAGCGGGTCAGTATTGCCAGGGCGCTGATGAACGGCGGCGAGATCATTCTGGCCGACGAACCCACTGGCGCCCTCGACAGCGTGAGCGGCAAGGAGGTGATGAATATCCTCCTGGAGCTCAACAGCGCCGGACACACCGTGATCCTGGTGACCCACGACGAGAAGGTGGCAGCGCACGCCGAGCGTATCATCGAGATGCGTGACGGCGAGATCATCGCCGACCGGGTCAACACTGACCGCCCGATCATCAACGAAAAAACCACCGAGCGCCTGCCGACCAAACCCAGCCAGGGCAACCGGCTGATGGCTAACATCGGCCTGTTCCAGGAAGCTTTCGTCATGGCCTGGGTGGCGCTGATCTCGCATCGCATGCGCACGCTGCTGACCATGCTCGGGATCATCATCGGCATCACCTCGGTGGTGTCGATCGTTGCGATCGGCGAAGGGGCCAAGCGCTATGTGCTCAAGGACATTGAGGCCATCGGCAGCAACACCATCGAGGTGTTCCCAGGCAGTGACTTTGGCGACACCAAGTCAATGGATATCCAGACCCTGGCGCTGTCCGATGTGGCGGCGTTGAGCAGTGAGTACTACATCGACAGCGCCACACCGAATATCGGCCGCAACCTGCTGGTGCGCTACCGAAATATCGATGTATCGGCAACGGTGAGCGGGGTCAGCCCGAGCTACTTCCAGGTGCGTGGCACGAAGATGGGCCTGGGGGTGGGTTTCAACAAGGATGACGCCCGGCGGCAGGCACAGGTGGTGGTGATCGATTACAACACGCGGATTCGCCTGTTCGGTCCCAAGGTCGACCCGCTGGGCCAGGTGATCCTGGTGGGTAACCTGCCGTGTACGGTGATCGGCGTGACCGAGAACAAGAAAAACATCTTCGACACCAGCAAGAATCTGAATATCTGGATGCCCTACGGAACCGCCTCCGGACGCCTGCTGGGTCAGACCTACCTGGACGGCATCACCGTGCGGGTAAAGGACGGACAGCCAAGCAAGGTGGTCGAGGACAACGTTAACAAGCTGTTGCAAAAGCGGCACGGGACCAAGGACTTCTTCACCTACAACCTCGACAGCGTGATGCAAACGGTGCAGAAGACCAGTCAGTCGCTGGCCCTGTTGCTGTCGTTGATCGCGGTGATCTCGCTGGCGGTCGGCGGCATCGGGGTGATGAACATCATGCTGGTGTCGGTCACGGAACGGACGCGCGAGATCGGCATTCGCATGGCCGTCGGGGCACGCCAGTCGGATATCCGTCAGCAGTTTCTGGTGGAGGCGGTGATGGTCTGCCTGATTGGCGGGGTCATCGGCATAGGCCTGTCTTTCGTGATCGGCTATGTGTTTTCACTGCTGGTCAAGGAATGGCAGATGGTGTTTTCCGTGGGCTCGATTGTCACTGCGTTCATCTGCTCGACATTGATCGGCATCGTGTTCGGCTTCGTACCGGCACGTAACGCGGCACAGCTCGATCCGATCGAGGCGCTGGCGCGGGATTGACGAGGGGATTGCAGGACAGGGATGTTCTGCATGACGATATCGACAGCCCGCTGATGTGGGCAGTGTGGAAGAGATCCTGCTCACGAGAGGCTGATGCAGCCGACGGCTATCTGTCGGCTGTATCAGCCTCTCGAGCAGGCTGTTGCGAGTACTCAGCCTACCGCGCTGACGCTGGAAACCCGTGCTGCGCTGCTGCTCATCAGGGCTTGTTCGAAGCGGTCGAGGACCATGCCCACTTCCGATTCGGTAATATTCAACGGTGGCAGGAAGCGCACGACTGCGCTGTTGCGTCCACCTGTCTCGATGATCATGCCGTTGTTGAAGCACTCCAGCTTGATCGCCCGCGCACGTGCACCATCGCCAACGCCCGGACGTGATCCTGTAGCCGGTTTGACGATTTCTACCCCGAGCATCAAGCCACGACCACGGACATCGCCGATAAACGGGAACTGTCGAGCGATGTTCTCCAGCCCGCTGTGCAACTGCTCACCACGCAGCACGGCATTGCCGACCAGATCGTGCTCCTTGATATGACGCATGGTCGCAGCCCCGGCCACCATCGCCACCTGATTGCCACGGAACGTTCCTGCGTGCATGCCTGGGCCCCATGTATCGAGGTGCTCGGCATAGACGATCACTGACATCGGGTAGCCGCCACCGATGGCCTTGGACAGCACCAGAATATCCGGCGTTATCCCGGAATGTTCGATAGCAAACAGGTTGCCGGTACGTCCGAGTCCGGTTTGTACTTCGTCGACAATCAGCAGGATTCCCAACTCGCGAGTGATATCACGCACAGCGCGCAGCCATTCTGCCGACGCCGCGATGCAGCCGCCTTCGCCCTGAACCACTTCGACCACCACCGCAGCCGGCTTGGACACACCGCTTTCCGGGTCGCTGAGTACAGTACGGATGTACTCGATGGAGAGGCGGTCGGTGTTTTCGCCATCGGTGCCGAACGGGCAGCGGAAACGATAGGGGAAGGGCAGGAAGTGGGTGCCCTGGGCCAGCAGCCCGGCCTTGGGGTTGAGGTTGCCCATGGCCGACAATGCGCCAGCGGTCATGCCGTGATAACCACCGTGAAAGGACATCAGCGGCGAGCGCTGGGTGTAATGGCGGGCCAGCTTGATTGCGGCTTCGACCGCGTCAGAACCGCTGGGGCCGCAGAACAGAATTTTGCTGTTGTCGCGCATTCTGGCGGGCAACGTCGCGAACAGCTCTTCGACGAAGGCGTGCTTGGCCGGTGTGGCCAGGTCAAGGGCCTGCTGCAGATGATCACTGTTGAGGAATTCGATCACCGCCTCGCGGACCACCGGCGGGTTATGACCCAGTGCCAGTGTGCCAGCGTTCGACAGGCAGTCGAGGTACTCCTGGCCGTTGGCGTCCTTGACCCGCATGCCCTTGCCACTGACAAACAGCTGCTGGAAGGTCGCTGCGTAGGTGCGCGCATTCGACTCCAGTTTCTTGAGATTACTTAACTCTTCCATAGTCGATCCCTTGTTGGCACAGGTACGGATTCATTGCTACTCGGTTCGAGCAGGGCCCGATTCTGTAAGAACCTCAGGGGGATCGCCAACTTATCGCCGTGGGACTGTCCCCGTATTCCACGACATACATACCGCGGCCTCCAGCGTTAAATGCATGCTACGAAAGGGATTTGTGGCGCAGCAGGAAACCTCGCGACAACGCTCCTGATCGTCCGGATTCCTGCCCCGTTGCTTCTTTTCTCAAGACACCACTGTTCCGGAATTTTCGAGAGCTTTATGTCTATTGGCAAACCTGCTGGCCGATTCCTGTTGTCGATGTTTGTGGTGTCACTGCTCAGCGGCTGCACGCTAGGGCCGGACTACCAGTTGCCTGCGGTGGCGGTTGCCGGCAAGTGGCATGCGCCGCTGCCCCATGAAGCGTCGATGGTGCGGCTGCAGGATTGGTGGCAACAGTTCGATGACCCGGCACTGGCAACCCTGTTGCGCCTGGCGCAAGCAGACAGCCCGTCTCTCGATCAGGCGCTGGCGCGCATCGCCCAGGCACGCGCGACGCTGGACGGCAGCTTTGCCGACAGGCTGCCGCAAGTGAGCGGCGGCGTGAGCAAGTCACGCGCTGGCATCAGGCAGAGCGGGGTGCGCCAGAGCGGTACGACTTCCGGCGCAACTCTCGATGCATCCTGGGAACTGGACCTGTTCGGCAAACTGCGACGCACCGACGAGGCTTCACGCAATCTGCTCGAAGCACGTGTCAATGACTGGCATGAAGCTCGTGTGTCGCTGGCCGCCGAGGTAGGTGATGACTTCGTGCAATACCGCGGCTGCCAGATGCTGGTTAACGCTTACCGTGATCAGGCGCAATCCCAGGAACAGACCGCACGTCTGACTCGTGTGTCGTTTCAGGCCGGGTTTACCGCAGCCGCTGATTCATCGCTGAGCGACGCCAGTGCGGCGGCCAGTAATGCGACCCTCATCAAGCAACAAAGTGAGTGCGACGTGCTGCTCAAAAGCCTTGTGGCCCTGACCGGTAGCGACGAGGAACAGGTGCGGGAAGTGCTCGGCCATAACCCCGCGCGACTGCCCCAGCCTGCGTCGCTGGATGTACGGGAAATACCCGCCGACCTGGTGCGCCAGCGCCCGGACCTGGCGTCCAGCGAACGCGAACTGGCCGCAGCGAATGCGAAGATCGGCGCTGCTCAGGCGGATCGTCTGCCCAGCCTGAGTCTGATCGGATCGTTCGAGGTGGGGACCACCACTGGAGTATTCAGCCGTAACTGGAGCCTCGGCCCGCAACTGACTGTTCCGCTGTTCGACGCAGGCAAGCGCCGGGCGGCAGTGGACTCGGCGCGGGCAGATTATGACGCGGCGCTGGCGACCTATCGGCAGACCTTGCGCACGGCGGTAATGGAAGTCGAGCAGTCACTGGTGCGTCTCGACGCGGCGCGGCGTTCGCAAGCCAGTACGCAGCGGGCCAGCGACGGCTATGAAGCGTCGTTCGAGGCCACAGACCGCAACTGGCAGGCCGGTAACGCCAGCCTGCTGGACCGCGAAGTGGCTCGACGCTCGGCCCTTTCGGCGCAAATCGAACTGATCACCGTGCAACAAAATCAAGTGCGCTACTGGATTGCCCTGTACAAGGCCCTGGGCGGTGGATGGCAGGACGGTCGCGAAGGTTTGGCCAGTGAGACAGCGAAGCGGGACGGCGCATGAGGAAGATACGCATGTATGGGCTGCTGACGCTGGCGGTGTTGGGCGTTTCAGGCTGGCTATTGTTTGGCCGTGCAGAGCCGACCCCGGCTGCTGCTGTTGCGCCGTCAACCAGCCTTACCGTCGAGGCGGTTCAACCGCGCCACGAAGAATGGCCACAGGAACGGGTCGCCAGCGGTGCGCTCGCGCCGTGGCAGGAAGCTGTTATCAGTGCCGAGACCGGAAGCTTGCGTATCGCCAGCCTGAAGGCTGATATCGGCGATCAGGTGAAGAAAGGCCAGGTCTTGGCGACCCTGGCCGATGACAGCGTGCTGGCCGAGGAAAACAAGCAGAAGTCAGCGGCAGCCCAGGCCACGGCGCAATTGCAGGAAGCCCGCTCCAATGCGCGACGTGCGGCGTTGGTCGGACAGAGCGGGGCCTTGTCTGAGCAGCAACTGGAAGAATACCGGGTCAAGGTGCAGACCGCTGAAGCCAACTTGGCCTCGGCAAATGCCGACCTGCGCAGCATCCGGATCAAACTCACGCAGACACGCATTGTCGCGGTGGATGACGGGGTCATATCCGGGCGCAAGGCCTTGCTCGGCGATGTGGTGTCGGCGGGCAGCGAAATGTTCAGGATGATCCGGGATGGCCGCATCGAGTGGCAGGCAGAACTGGATGCACAGCAACTGCCAGGTGTGCAGGTCGGACAGCTCGCTCGCGTGACGTTGCCAGGCGGTATTCAGGTCGAAGGTCGCGTGCGGCTGGTCTCGCCCATACTCGACAGCAAGACCAGCAGGGCGCTGGTCTATGTGTCCCTGCCCACGGGGTCGATGGCGCGCGCCGGCATGTACGCCAGCGGTCGCATCGAACTGCCATCCACTGCGGCGCTGACTGTCCCGGACACCAGTGTGATTCTGCGTGACGGACGCTCTTATGTGTTCGTGCTGGGCAAGGATATGCATGTCAGCCAACACGTCGTAGAGGTCGGGCGGCGGCGTGGATCGGCGCTGGAAATCCTCGGAGGTCTGACACAGCAGGCACAGATCGTCCGTAGCGGTGGGGCCTTTCTCAATGACGGGGCCAGCGTGACGCTGGTCAACGCCGAGGCGCGCACGCAATGAATATCTCCGCGCTGTCGATTCGTTACCCGGTTCCGGCGGTCATGCTGTTTTTACTGCTGACCCTGTTTGGTGCCCTCGGATTCGATCGTCTCGGTATCCAGGACTTTCCCGACACCGATCTGCCCGCAGTGGTCATCAGTGCCTCACTGGAAGGGGCCGCCCCCGAGCAACTGGAAACCGAAGTCGCACGCAAGCTCGAAGACAAGCTGACCTCGCTGCGCCTGCTCAAGCATGTCAGCACGCAAATTGCCGAAGGCAGCGTCATCATCAATGTGATCTTCGACATCGATAAGGATGGCAATGAAGCGCTCAACGAGGTGCGCAATGCGGTGGACAGCGCTGCCGCCGAGTTGCCAGCCAACCTCGACACGCCATCGGTAACCCGCCTGACCACCAATACCACGGCGTTGCTGACCTATGTGGTCGATGCGCCACGCATGGACGAAGAAGCGTTGTCCTGGTTTGTCGACAATGAGCTGAGTAAAAAGCTTCTGACCGTGCGTGGTGTCGCGAACATCGGCCGCGTGGGCGGTGTGGATCGCGAAGTCCAGGTGGACCTCGATCCCGCGCTGATGGCCGGCCTGGGTTTGAGCGTGACGGACATCGCGGATCGTTTGCGGACAATGCAGAAAGACAATTCCGGCGGTCAGGGCGATCTGGGCAGCGGACAGCAGGCGCTGCGTGTGCTCGGCGGCATTGACGACCCTGCCGCGCTGGGCGCTATCCGCATTCCCGTCAGCGAGGGGCGAATGCTCGCTGTGCAGCAGTTGGCCACCGTGCGTGATACCCATGCCGAGCGCACCACACTGGCGTATCGCGACGGCAAACCGGTCATTGGCTTTCAGGTCATGCGCTCTCTGGGTTTTTCCGACGTCGGAGTGACCAGGGATGTGCGCCAGGCAGTCAGTGAGTTCGCCAGGCAACATCCTGATGTGCGTATTGAAGAAGCGAGTAATGCCGTCGACCCGGTGATGGAAAACTATCGCGGCTCCATGATGCTGCTATACGAAGGAATGTTGCTGGCGGTGTTGGTGGTCTGGTGGTTCCTGCGTGACTGGCGGGCTACGATTATCGTGGCCACAGCACTGCCTTTGTCGATCATCCCGACATTTGGCGTGATGTATTTTGCCGGTTTCAGCCTCAATACAGTTTCGCTGCTGGCGCTGGCCCTGGTGATCGGCGTTCTGGTCGATGATGCAATTGTCGAGGTCGAAAACATTGCGCGCCACCTGCGTATGGGCAAAACCCCGACTCAGGCGGCGATTGAGGCGTCCGACGAGATCGGCCTTGCGGTATTGGCAACCACTGTGACTCTGGTCGCGGTGTTCCTGCCAACCGCTTTCATGGGCGGGGTTTCCGGCAAACTGTTTCGCCAATTCGGTGTGACTGCCAGCGCTGCGTTGATGTTTTCGTTGTTGGTCGCCCGTCTGCTGACGCCAATGATGGCGGCGTATTTTCTCAAGGCTCGCGCGCATGGTGAGCACGACAGCGGTTTGATGAGACGTTACCTGAGCTGGATTCACACCAGCCTGAGCCGCCGCAAGACCACCATGACCATTGCTGGTGTCTTGTTCATAGGCTCGCTGGCACTTATTCCCTTGCTGCCTACCAGCTTCTTGCCTGCGCAGGATATTGCCAGCAGCACCGTCAGCCTGGAGTTGCCGCCCGGCAGCAGCTTGGCCCAGACCGGCGAGATTGCCTTGCTGGCTGAGAAGCGTTTACGCGAGATTCCAGAAGTGGCCCACGTTTTCATCGCGGCGGGCAGCGGCGATGCGGGCAGTGCGGGTGATCGCAAGGCGGCGCTGACCGTCGATCTGCTACCACGTAACCAGCGCGCACTGAAACAGTCCCAGGTGGAAGCGAGCATGCGTGAAAGTCTGCGCAGTTTGCCCGGTGTGCGGGTGAATGTCGGTGGTGACGCCAGCGGCGAGCGGCTGGACATCGTCCTCGCCAGCGATGATGGCGATTTGCTGGAGCGTACCGCAGCCGCTCTTGAACCGCAGCTGCGCCAGATAAAAGGCGTAGGCAACATCACCTCCAGTGCTGCGGTGCAAAGGCCGGAAATCCAGATGCGCCCGGATGTTATCCGCGCGGCAGAGCTTGGCGTCAGCAGCCAGGACATCGCCGACACACTGCGCATGGCCACCTACGGCGAATACAGCTCGTCCCTGGGCAAGATCAATCTGTCCCAGCGCCAGGTCAATGTGCGGGTGCGTATGCAGCCGCAAGTACGCACCGACCTGCAGAGTCTCGCTCAGTTACGGGTCACGGGGCGTGATGGCCAGATCGCGCTGGCGTCTCTGGGAGAAATCAGCATGGGCAGCGGCCCCGCGCAGATTAATCGTATCGATCGCTTGCGCAATATCACTCTTTCCATCGAGCTCAATGGGCGCAATCTGGGCGAAGTGATGGAGCAGGCCAGGCAAGCGCCGGTCATGCAGAACCTGCCAGCGCAAGTGAAACTGGTAGAGCAGGGCGAGTTGCAGTTGATGAGCGAGCTGTTTGGCAATTTCAGCCTGGCTATGGCCGTCGGCGTGTTCTGTATCTACGCGGTGCTGGTGCTGCTGTTCCATGATTTCATGCAGCCGCTGACAATCCTCTCGGCACTGCCTTTATCACTCGGCGGCGCACTGTTGGCACTGTTGATAGGCGGGATGAGCTTTTCCATGGCGTCGGTCATCGGCTTGCTGATGCTGATGGGGATTGTGACCAAGAACTCGATCCTGTTGGTGGAGTACGCGATTATGGCTCGTCGTGAGCCGACCGTGAGCCGTTATGAGGCGTTGATCGACGCCTGCCACAAACGTGCCCGGCCGATTCTGATGACCACTATTGCAATGGGTGCGGGCATGTTGCCGACAGCATTGGGATGGGGCGGAGAATCGGGCTTCCGCCAGCCGATGGCGGTGGTCGTCATTGGCGGACTATTGGCCTCGACCGTACTAAGCCTGTTGGTAGTGCCCGTTATTTTTACTTATATCGATGATGGCCACGAGACACTTAAAGGATGGTTTCGCAGGCCTCGATAAAACCGTGTAATCCGCTATCGTCGCAGGCTCCCTGACCTAGGCTAATGCCTGAGAATACCTGGCATGCCGACACATTTCCCTCCTTGGGTTCTACTTGGCAAACCCTGCGCAGCCGTGCCCGTTTTTTATCTGGTCGCCACCTTTTTATCCAGTAACACCGCAGTGTCTATTCATAAAATCCGGTTCATGCCGGTAACGACAGGAATCGCGAAAAGTCAGGATGCAGTGAACAAGCAGGTCCTGCTCGGGCACAGAAATTGGATGAATACTTCTGCAGTCCGAAAAATCGCTTATCGCAAAAGTGCGCAAAACCCACGTTCAACTACTTGCCTCTAGTGCAGTAGGGCGCTCGGACAGAAGTGCCCCCTTACTTAACGATGATGGTTAATCAATGAACCTGATAAATCGCACCAGTTTCGCTAAAAAACTCATGGCCGCGTTCATCGTTTGCGCCATGATCACCTTGGCTGTGGGTGGTTTGGGTATGCTCGGTATCAACCGGCTCTCCGATGCCCTTGAGCTGACGTTCTGGAATAACCTGGTTTCAGTGGCCAACACCAACGAGACGATGACCGCCCTGACCACTCATAACCGCGGGCAAACTGGAAGACGCGCGCAATCGCCTCAACGCGCTGGCCGACGGAGAGTTCAACAAGGCTCGCGGCTACCCGCAGATCATGATCGACTCCAACAAGCGCCAGATCAAAAACGCATTGTTGCGCAGCTCAAGCTTTAACGGGCTTGTGCGGGTGTATTTCCGGCTTGGTCGTCTGGACCATTTGGGACGGGAATACACGCTGCTTTCCTTTGCTTTTCTCTTGTTTACGGGTTGACCTCGCCAGTTTGCGGGGCCGAAGCGCTTGAGAGTGATTAGAGTCTGGTCTCGACGCTGAAGACGAATAGCGACCAGATGCGAAATATCTTGAAACATTCGTGTCACATACCGAGTCAATGGAATAACCCTCTTCAAGGTTTTTCCAATGAAAACGCCTCGCCCCGACACCCGTCTCAAATCCCTCACCAACTTGCGCAATTTAAAGATGGCGCGGTCTGCGCACGCATTCGTGCGAGGCAATACCGCGCAGTTCTATGAGTGGCTTCACAGTCAGTCGGGCAGGCGTCTGCCCAGCGGTCCGCCGGTCTGGATCTGCGGAGATTGCCATGCCGGTAATCTGGGGCCCACAGGGGATTCGAGAGGGCGCATCGATATGCATATCCGCGACCTCGATCAAGCCGTCATCGGTAATCCGGCCCATGACCTGGTGAGGCTGGGGCTGTCGTTGGCGACGGCTGCCCGTGGCTCGGATCTACCCGGAGTGACCACGGCAAGAATGCTGGAAGAGATGATGCAGGGCTACGAAGAGGCTTTTATCGGCAACGACGATGAAGAGCCGGATCGTCCTGCGCAAGTGAAAGCGGGGATGCGCAGCGCGGTACAACGCACGTGGAAGCATCTGGCAAAGGAGCGTTTCGAAGGCACCCAACCGACCATTCCGCTGGGCAAGCATTTCTGGCAACTGTCACGTGCGGAACGCGATGCGATCAAGGCGCTTTGTGAAACGCCGGAGATTCATGCGCTGGTGACATCGCTCAAAGGCAGGTCCCAGGATGACCGTGTGCGCTTACTCGACTCCGCCTATTGGGTAAAAGGATGCAGCTCTCTGGGGCTGCTTCGCTACGCAGTGCTGATGGGGGTTGGCGATGAAGAGGATGAAGAGTTCTGCCTGCTCGATGTCAAGGAAGCGGTCGCAGCAGCGGCCCCACGTACGGCGAGGGCTCGCATGCCCAGAGACAACGGCAAACGGGTAGTGGAGGGCGCTCGGCACCTGTCGCCCGGCCTGGGTAGCCGAATGGTTGCCGTGCGAATGCTGGGTCACTCGTTCT
The DNA here is from genome assembly GCF_022836805.1 of Pseudomonas sp. RGM 3321. Classification (NCBI taxonomy): domain Bacteria; kingdom Pseudomonadati; phylum Pseudomonadota; class Gammaproteobacteria; order Pseudomonadales; family Pseudomonadaceae; genus Pseudomonas; species Pseudomonas sp. RGM 3321. Next base: position 10,699 of record NZ_JALHBH010000120.1, on the reverse strand, counting down.
TCATTCGTGAGCTACTTCCTCAGGACATGAAGCTGGAACTTGATGAGCTCACTGAGCAAGAGGCCATGCAGGCCGCAGCTTATCTCGCCAAAGTTGTGGGTAAAGCCCACGCCAGACAGATGGATCTGGCCACACGTGCGGCGTGGATCAGTGACCTGCAAACCAATCGATCCGATACCCTGGACGCGCCCTCCTGGCTATGGTCGAGCGTCGTTCAACTGGTCGGTAGTCACGAGCAAGGCTACCTTGAGCATTGCCGCCGTTACGCGCTGTAGCGGTTTCGCCTTAGAGCCAATAGACGGCAAAGCCGGGATGGTTATCTATTGTGGCGCAGAATGGAAAAGTTCAGCGCCGCTGCCACCGAGAGCCATACCAGATAGGGGAATAAAATCAGCCCCGTAATGATGTCCAGCTGCAAGGCCATTACGATCATCGAGGCGACAACAATCCACAGCAAAGCAAGAATCACCATCGCAGCGACAATGCGGTTCGCACCAAAAAATAACGGTGTCCACAACGTGTTCAGTGCAATCTGAGCAGCCCACAGGGCAAGCACGATCTGGCTGCCGGGGAGCAGCGTCAGGAGATACCCTGCCCAGGCGAGGAGCAGGTAGATCACGGTCCACGCTACCGGAAATACCCAGTTTGGCGGGGTGAAGCTCGGTTTCTGAAGGGATTCGTACCATGCTCCTGGTTTAAAGATGATGCCGGTTGCTGCGGCGGCGCTGCAGGCTAGAAGGAAGATCAAAAAGGTCATGGCTTTTCCTGGGTTGAAACGCTGTAGGGTGTGAGATGAATGGCGATCTCAAGCTTGGACGCCGGCGCGCTGGAAAGGTCCGATCTTTTGAGTGGCAAGGTGAGGCCAGCGAAGCTGATTGAACAGTCAATGCCCTGCTGCGCTGGCCGAACCGCTGCGTTTGATCAATAAGCCGCGACCACTCCATCCTTCCTGGGATCGGTCCCGCCCACATAGCCATGCGCCGTGCGCTGGATAATCTGCGCACCGCCGAAGGCAAATACGCCGCTTGGCTCTTCGACATCGATGTCGTGACCTTTTGCGCGCAGTGCTTTCACCACGTCAGGGTCAAACGCACGCTCCACGGCGACTTTCAGGCCGGATTCGATTCTCCAGCGCGGTGCGTCGGCAGCAGCTTGCGGGTTTTGCTTGTAGCGCAGGATGCGCATCATCATCTGCAAGTGGCCCTGCGCCTGCATCGGGCCGCCCATCAGCCCGAATGACATCAGCGGCGTGCCGTCGGCATTCATGACAAAGCCAGGGATGATGGTGTGAAACGGACGCTTGCGCGGTGCAACGTAATTGACGTGCTGCGGGTCCAGGGAAAAGCCTGCGCCACGGTTCTGCATGCTGATGCCGGTGCCGGGTACAACGACACCCGAGCCGAAGCCCATGTAGTTGGACTGGATGAACGAGATCATCATGCCGCTTTCATCCGCCGCTGACAGGTACACCGTGCCGCCCGGTTTCGGTGAGCCGTGCCCGGGATTGGCGGCCTGATCGGTGATCAGGCCCGCGCGTTCTGTCAGGTACGCCTTGCCCAGCAAATCGGCTGAGGGCACGCGCATGTGCTCGCTGTCGGCGACATGTTCGTCGAGGTCGGCCAAGGCCAGTTTCATTGCTTCCAGCACCGGGTGAACCGTTTCAAGGCTGTCCACCGGGTGTTCGCCGACGCCCAGCGCTTCAAGCATGGTCAGGCCGGCGAGGGTGGCAATGCCCTGGCCATTTGGCGGAAGTTCATGCACCACGGCGCCCGCGTATGGCACCGACAGCGTATCGATCCAGTCCACGGTGTGCGTGGCCAGATCGTCGAGGCTCATCACGCTGCCATTGGCGTTGGCATGGGCGATGATCGCCTGTGCCAGTTCGCCGCGATAGAACGCTTCGCCTTTGGTCTGGGCGATCAGTTCCAGCGTGCGAGCATGGTCCTTGAGCTGGATTTTTTCTCCGGCCAAGGGGGCTTTGCCATCCGGCATGAAGCATTCGGCAAAGCCCGGTTGATCCTTGAGCAGGTGCGAGCCACGTTTCCACAGCTCGGCGATAATCGGCGTTACCTGATAACCATCGCGGGCATAGCCAATCGCCGGCTCAGCCAGGGTCGCGAAGGGCAGCTTGCCGTAACGCTCGGACAGCGCCACCCAGGCCGAAACCGCCCCCGGCACGCTGACCGCAGGCCAGCCACGTTGCGGCATCTGGCTACGGCCTTCGAAGTACTCAGGCGTCCAGGCTTGTGGCGCGCGGCCGGAAGCGTTCAAACCTTGCAGCGTACTGCCGTCCCAGACGATGGCGAAGGCGTCGCTGCCAATCCCGCAACCAGTGGGCTCTACCACGGTCAGCACCATGGCTGCTGCGATGGCGGCGTCGACCGCATTGCCGCCACGGCGCAGCATGTCCAGCCCGGCCTGAGCGGCCAATGGCTGAGAGCAGGCGACCATGTTGTTGCCCATCACCGGCGAGCGCGCCGAAGCGTAGGGTTGGCTGTAATCCAGATCATCGAACATAAGCGTTTCTCTTGGCAGAACGAAAGGTTTAGCCCTTGGGGTCCAGCGCATCGCGCAGGCCGTCACCCAGCAGGTTGAAGCACAGGACCGTGATGTAGATCGCCACACCTGGCGCAATCGACATCCACGGAGCCTGCTCCATGAAATTCTTCGCTGTATTGAGCATCGAGCCCCACGATGGCGAAGGCGGTTGCTGACCCAGGCCAAGGAACGACAGGCTGGCTTCAGCCAGAATCGCCGAAGCGATGGTCAGCGTCGCTTGCACCACCAGCGGCGACATCACGTTGGGCAGCACGTAACGCAGGATAATCCAGCGATCCGGCAGGCCGATGGCGCGGGCACCTTCCAGGTAATCCTCATGCTTGATCGACAGCACCTGGCCACGGGTCAGCCGGGCAAAGATCGGCATGGCCGACAGGCCGATGGCGATCATAGCGTTGGTCAGACTTGGGCCGAGAAAGGCGCCCAAAGCGATGGCCAGCACCAGAAACGGACAGGACAACAGTGCTTCCATGACCTGTGAAATTAGCGTGTCCAGCTTGCCACCAAAGTACCCGGCCAGCAGGCCCAGAGGCACGCCGATGAGCATGGCGATGGCTACCGAAACGCCACCGGCCAGCAGCGAGCTCCGAGCGCCATACAGCAAGCGTGAAAACAGATCGCGACCCAGTTCGTCGGTACCCAGCCAGTAGATCAACGAGGGAGCCTTGCGTACGGCGAGAAAGTTGGCCTTTAGCGGATCATGGAGCGCAATCCAGGGGGCCAGAATGGCCGCGAGGACAAACAGCAGCAACACCGCCGTGCCAATCACTGCGCCTTTGTTGGCGAGGAACTTCTTCAGAAAAGGCGAGCGACTGCGCGGCATGATCGCGCTATGCGGCAGGCTGGCAATAGCGGTCATCAGGCAGTCCTCAGGCGTGGGTTGATCAAGCGGTAGAGCACGTCGGCAAGCAGGTTCAACAGCAGAAAGCCAATCGCGACACACAACACCACACCTTGCACCACGGCGTAGTCGCGGTTGAACACAGCGTCGACGATCATCTTGCCGAAACCCGGAATGCTGAACACTTGCTCGGTCAGCACCGCGCCGCCAAGCAATTCACCAAACAGCAGCGTCGTGAGGGTGACGATGGGCATCAGCGCATTGCGCAGCGCATGCTTGAGAATCACTGTGCGCGGGAACAGTCCTTTGGCACGAGCTGTGCGGACGTAGTCAGTGCGCAATACTTCCAGCATGGCGCTGCGGGTGTGACGCATGAGAATCCCCGAAAGCCCGGCACCCAGTACGAAGCCTGGCAGAATCAAGGTCTTCAGGTTTTGCCCAAAGTCCTCCCCCAGAGGCACGAAGCCGGAAGCGGGCAGCCATTGCAGTTTCACCGCAAAGACCATGATCAGAAGAATGCCCAGCCAGAAGTGCGGAATAGAAATCCCCGACAGCGCCACCACGTTGGCCCCATAATCCACCGCAGTGCCTTTGCGCACCGCCGAAATGATCCCGGTTGGAATGCCTATCAATAGCGCAATCAGCAGGGCCAGCACGGCCAGTTCAATGGTCACTGGTAGCTTGGACGCCAGCAGCGTGGTCACCGGCTGTTCGGTACGCAGTGATGTGCCGAAATCGCCGCTCAGCACGTTGCCGACCCAGTTCAGATACTGCAACGGGATCGGGTCATCTAGCCGGTATTTGTCGCGCAGGTATTCCATGACCGCCGGATCGCGTTCTTCACCGGCCATCGCCAGCACCGGATCACCCGGCAGCAGCTTCTGCAGGGTGAAGACAAACAGCGAAACCAGAATCAGCGTCGGTATCGAGCTGAGCAGGCGTCGCAGGATGAACATCAGCATACCGGAACCTCGCAGGTGCGCCCGTCAGTCATGGCTTGAACGCGACATTGGCCAGACGAATCAGACCGTCCGGGTTAGGGACGAAACCAGTCACGTTGTTACGCATTGCAATGATTCGCGGGTCGAAATACAGGTAGGCGGTCGGTACTTCATCGGCCAGCAAACGCAGCGCTTCGTTGTAAAGCGCCTGGCGTTGTGCAACGTCGTTTACCGTGCGCGCCTTGTTCAACAGCTCGTCGAGCCTGGCGTTGCAGTATTTACCGTCGTTCTGGCCGCCTTTGCAGGTCACGAACTGATGGATATCGCCATCCGGATCAGGACGGCCCGACCAGGCGCTCATGCCGATCTGGAAATTGCCGCTCGCCTGTTCGCTGAGCATCGTGGCGTATTCAGTGGCAATCAGGTTGACCTTGAAGCCCGCTTCTTCAGCCATGGCCTGAATGATCTGCCCGACCTGTTGCGCGATAGGGTTGTTGGCCACTTTCAGGTCCACCGCCAACGGTAGTTTCACTCCGGCCTCAGCCAGCAGCGCTTTGCTTTTCTCGACATCGCGAGCCGGGATCGGTAGGTCCTTGTCGTAATACGGGCTGTTTTTCGGGAACGGCTGAGCGCTTGGCGCGTACAGGCCCTCGAACACCACCTGGTTAATGGCATCGCGGTCGATAGACAGCTCAAAGGCTTTACGTACGCGCTTGTCCTTGCCAATCGGCGAGTTGGCTTTTTCCCCGTTACCGATGTTGAACATGAGTTGCATGTAGCCCAGGCCTGGCGTGTTGTAGATCGCCAGCTTGCTATCGCCCTTGACGGTCTTCACATCGGTAGGTGCAACGCGTTCGATAATGTCCAGGTCGCCGGATCGCAGGTTTGCCAGGCGCACCGAGGTGTCCGGAATCGGCAGGAACACCACTTTGTCGAAGTGATAAGCCTGCTTGTTCCAGTAGTTGTCAAAACGCTCCAGCACGATTCGATCCTGCTGCACGCGCTGCACGAATTTGTAAGGGCCGGAGCAGACCGGGTTGGAGGCGAACTCGCCTTGCGCAGCTTTCGGCGCGAGCATCATCCCGGCACGATCCGACAGCTGTGAAACCAGCGTGGCATCGGCTTGTTTGAGCTTGATGGCGACGGTTTTTGCGTCTATTACCTCCACGCTGTCCACCGAGGCCAGCTCGCTTTTGCGCAGTGAGTCGGGCAGGGTGCGGGCGCGGTCGAGGTTGAACTTCACCGAGGCCGCATCAAAAGGTTCACCATCGTGGTACGTCACGCCATCGCGCAACGTCATGGTCAGGGTTTTACCGTCTTCGCTCCAGTTCCAGGCGGTGGCCAGTTGCGGCGAGTAGGTCAGGTCCGGGTTGACGTCCACCAGTTTGTCGCACAGCGCGGTGTAGACCAGGCGGCCGGAGTAGGTGCGCGAACGGTGCGGATCCAGCACATCGGGATCGTCCTGAATACCGATGCGCAACGTCGATTCGGCAAAGGCAGCGTTGGCGGCCAGCAATAACAACGTTCCTGTCACGACGCGTGCGATTTTCATGGCTGGCTCTCCACTGCAAGGGATTGATGGTGCTTGAACAGATTCAGGCGCTGGGTGTAGGCAGCGCTGGGTGTCGGAAGGATCAGCGTGGCGCTGCCTGCGTTGGCGATTTCACGCCAGAAGTGGCAGGCGACCTGGCGTTCGGCCTCGACCGTTTCCATGACCGGCGCAGCCTCCTTGCACAGCGCACGAGCGTGCGGGCAACGGGTATGAAAGCGGCAGCCTGAAGGCGGGCGGCTGGGGCTGGGCATATCGCCGCCGAGTAACGGACGCGGCTGGCGCAGGTCAGGGTGGCTGACCGGCACGGCGGCCATCAACGCCTGGGTATAAGGGTGCAAGGGGTTTTCGAACAGCGCGTCGACCGGCGCCAGTTCTACGATTTCACCCAGGTACATCACCGCCACGCGGTCGCTCATGTGGCGAATCACGGCCAGGCCATGGGCAACAATCACCAGGGTCAGGCCGAATTGATGCTTGAGGTCTTCGAGCAGGTTGACCACTTGCGCCTGCACCGAAACGTCCAGCGCCGAGACCGGCTCGTCACCGAGGATCAGGCGTGGCTCGGAAGCCAGTGCGCGGGCAATGCCGATGCGCTGGCGTTGGCCACCGGAGAATTCATGGGGATGCCGACCACCGTGTTCAGGAGCAAGGCCTACGGTGCGCAGTAACTCGGCGACTCTTTCCTGACGGTCGCTGCGGCTGGCCTGACTGTGTAGCCAGATTGGTTCGCCAACGATGGATTCCACGGTCATGCGTGGATTCAGCGAGGCGAACGGGTCCTGGAAGATGATCTGCAGGTCACGGCGTACCTGACGCAGCTTTTCCGGTGTCAGGTTGGCGAGGTTGCGGCCCTCGTAGATCACGTCACCCGCAGTCGGTTGCAGCAGGTTGAGCAGCAAGCGGCCGAGGGTTGATTTACCCGAGCCGGACTCGCCCACCAACGCCAGTGTCTCGCCTTTGCGGACTGACAGGTTGACCTGATTGACGGCCTGTACCGGTGGTTTCTTCGGGCGTAACAGACCGCTTTCCACGGCAAAGTGCTTGCTCAGTCCTATGCCTTCCAGAATAGGTTTCTGCGCGCTACTGTCGGCACTGACGCGCTCGGCGAAGTCTCGTTCGGAAAAGCTCACGCACTGACTCCCACATGCTGTTCCAAAGGCGCACGAATGCACGCGGCGAAGTGTCCGGGAGACAACTCAAGTAGCGGCGGGCGTTTGTCTCGGCATTGCTGGATCACGAACGGGCAGCGCCCGGCAAAACGGCAACCACCGGGCATTTCTGCCGGCGTCGGCACTCGGCCGTTAATCGTTGCCAGGCGGCTCTCACGAGGCCCAATCGATGGCATCGAGCCCATCAGGCCGATGGTGTATGGGTGCTGCGGGTCATCGAACAGGGTTTTCACCGGGCCGCTTTCAACCACGCGACCGGCGTACATCACCAATACGTCATCGGCGACTTCGGCCACCACGCCCAGATCGTGGGTGATCAGAATCATCGCTGTGCCAGTCTCGGCCTGCAGGTTGGCGATCAGCGAGAGGATCTGCGCCTGAATGGTTACATCCAGCGCAGTGGTCGGTTCATCCGCAATGATGAGCGCCGGATCATTGGCCAGCGCCATGGCAATCATCGCCCGTTGACGCATGCCGCCGGAGAGTTCGTGAGGGTAGGCGTCCAGCCGCTGGCGAGCGTCCGGCACGCGGACTTTTTCCAGCATTTCCAGCGCCCGCTGCCGGGCAGCCTTGTCTGCAAGGCCCTGATGGCGAATCACGCTTTCGGCGATCTGCTCGCCGATGGTGAAGACCGGGTTCAGGGAAGTCATCGGCTCCTGGAAAATCATCGCCATGCGGTTACCCCGCACATCCAACAGGCGTTCTTCGGACATGCCCAGCAAGGCTTCATCGATCAGTAGCGAGTCGCTGGCGTCTACCTTGGCCGTCGTCGGCAACAGGCCCATCAGACCCATTGAGGTCACGCTCTTGCCGCAGCCGGACTCGCCGACGATGGCCAGGGTCCTGCCGCGCTTGACGGAAAACGACACGCCGTCGACAACATTGGCGGGCGCACCGGCAAAGCGGACGGTCAGGTCGCTGATGCTGAGCACTGTGCTGTCGCCGTTTTCTGTGAGGTGGGCAGTGGCGCTCATAGGCTGGCCTCCAGGTCTTGGTTGATGACGGTGTTCAGGGCCTGTTGCAGCGCCCGTAAATGGCCGCGCATGGCGGTGGCGGCCTTGATCGGATCGCGGCTTTCAATAGCGCTGACGATGTCGTCGTGATCATGGCTGTAAGTGTCGAGGCGATCGGCATTGCGCGCCCGGTGACGCAAGTCGCGCCAGGCGGGGTCCAGACGGATCGCATCGAGCATTTCGAAGATATCCAGCATCAGCCGATTACCTGCGGCTTCGGCAATGGCACGGTGCAGGGCGCTGTCCCACAGTTCAATACCTTCAGCATCAGTCTGCTCGGCGACCTGCTGGCGAGTAGTGCGCTCGGCAAGGCGGCGCAAAATCGCCATCTGCTCACCATTGGCCCGCACCGCTGCCAATGAGGCAAGTGCCGGTTCCAGATGCAGACGCGCTTCCATGACCTCGCTGAAATTGGTCCGGCCAGAAAGCCGGGCGAAACTCATGGCGGCGCTGGGTGGTGTAGGTCCGACAAAGGTTCCTTTACCTTGCCGCCGCCAGATCTGGCCTTCGGCTTCGAGCACCGACAAGGCCCGACGAATTGCCCGTCGGCTGACCCCGAAATCGACAGCCAGATCCCGCTCGGTAGGCAGCGCCCGCTGGGGAAATGCGGCATGCTGAGCAACGATCTGCCGCAAGGCATCCAGTGCCAGTTTCGAAGAGTTGTCGATGGGGACGTCAGGATCGAACCTTTGCATCGTGGTACTCGCACCAGACTGAAAAAAGATGCCCTGAGCTGCCTATAGGCATATGTTCAAGGCAAAAGGGCTGGTGCAAGAGCGATGCCAATGAAAATTGGTTCGATCAACTTCCAATTGCAGGATTCCTTACGAGTGCAGGCGATCAAGCCCGGCGCGCCAATGCTCAAAGGTTCGGCTGATCGGTTCCAGGCATGGAAGAGGATTGGTTCGCAGGTCTGTGAACCAATTTTTCGGAGGGGGCGTTTTTTTGCATCAATCCGGGCATAGTGCGCCAGTGAGGCGCGCATTCTGCGGGGAGTTTCTGGCGTGGCGTTGAAAAATGCATCGATCGCTTTGCTGTTACTGGTATTGGCGGCTAGCGTCGGAACTTTCCTCCTGGAGAATGAAGTGCAACAAGGGGAAGCGTTAGCGTTAATAGCTAATGCGCACATTGATGGTTTGATCAGGGAGCCTTTGCTTCTCAGCGTTCGCTTGCCCCATGGTTCAAGTGCGCTTCTCGATGCTTTTGTCACACGACCGGAGAAGCCCGGGCGCTGGCCAGTTGCTCTGATCACTCATGGTACTAACGGTAATTCGAGCGACCGCACCAAAAGCCCCAATCTTTTTTCGTCCGCGGCCACCGTAGGTGCGCCAGGTTTGCGCGCCTTGCATCAGGCTCTGACTGCCGTGTGGCAGGTGCAGCGCCATTCGCAATATTGCGGATGGAAGCGTGAGGTTTGCTCCGATGGGAGGCGAGTACGGTGCATACACCCTAAGCTTCCGATTCCCTAGTGCACTGCCCGAAAGGTGATTTACGACACCTTGGCCTGTTCGGGGGACGAGCGCACCGAGATCATGAATCCCAGATACATGAGTCCCAGGTGGAGCAGCGCAAGCTTCAGGAAACCTTGGTACTGAAACAGGATGACCTGACTCGGCTGAACCGTGACAACGAACGGTTGCTGGGAGAATACCGGCAGCAAGTTAAAGTCCTCCATGCTCATGAAGCGCGGATTCAGACCCTGACAGGCGAGATCCAGGGCTTGCAGCTGGCAGAGGCGAAGTCGGTCGGTATCACGGAGCAGCTTCAGCAACAGATCGCTACGCTTCGACTGGACGCGAAGGCCTTTAATGAGACTGCCGCCAGAAGCAGCGAGCGGGAGCTAGCGTTGAAACTACAGCTTGCCTCTGCTCAGTTTGAAAACGAGCAGCTCCGGCGTGCCCTGTCGGAACAGGCTCAGCCTGAAGAGAGCAATGGTGAGACAACCGATGCCTCAGCCTCAAAAGGCGCCGGCGCAAAACAACCAAAAACACGGAGGAGTTGATCATAAAGGTACCTGCATCCCCAAAGAGCGGGGATTTCTCTTCCCTGAAACGCGCTCACCATTGCCTTGCGGTGATGATGGCTAACGGTATGTTCCGTCACGCTCTGAGGCGCTCAGCAGACGCAATCGCCACAAGCACCAAGAGCAACGTATTTGCCTAGTTGCAGAGGCGGGAAGGCTGTCAAAGGTAACGGTCGAGCTCCGGCGTCGGATGCAAAGCCTGACGTGGAACCGCATTGAACCTCAAAAGGTGGTGCTTAGCGAAAGCTTCCTTGGGTTACCCCAGCATCTTCGGGAGACGTTTAATGTCTTACGAAACGTCCCCGGTACCCCGGCCATGATTGGCAGTAAGCTTCTCCCATTGCGTCGTCGATCGGTATTCCCGCAGCAACGTTTATGGGCAATGAGTTTGGGTGGCGAGCCGCCTTTTGTGCTCTGACTGGGCTAACAGTAGTACTGATAGCCTGGATTCTGGTATCGGTGCCAGACTTTGCTTGAGCTGGTCTAATGACCCCGGACACCTTAATGGGTGAAACTATATCCATTGAGGAGTCACCATGACCAAGAAATACAGAAAATTCGATGCAGCCTTCAAGCTTGATGTCTGCAAGCTCATCGTTGA